>NZ_JBNBBE010000025.1:0-42969 GCF_050031795.1 Stenotrophomonas sp. SrG | reverse complement strand
ATCGCGCCGTCCATCTGGGCAGCACCGGTGATCATGTTCTTGACGTAGTCAGCATGGCCCGGGCAATCGACGTGGGCATAGTGACGGGTCGGGGATTCGTATTCGACGTGTGCGGTCGAGATCGTGATGCCACGGGCCTTTTCTTCCGGCGCGGCGTCGATCGAGGAATAATCCTTGAACTCGCCACCGAAGCGCTCGGCACCGATCTTGGTCAGTGCGGCGGTCAGCGTGGTCTTGCCGTGGTCGACGTGACCGATGGTGCCGACGTTGACGTGCGGCTTGGTGCGCTCGAACTTACCCTTGGCCATGGCTGCTTATCTCGAAATCGTCTGAATGGTGGCACTAAGATGGTGCTCACGAAAGGAATCGAACCTTCGACCTCCTCCTTACCAAGGAGGTGCTCTACCGACTGAGCTACGTGAGCGAGTTTTGAATTATGGCACGAATTTGAATATATTCAAATCCATTCAATGGAGCGGGAGACGGGGATCGAACCCGCACCATCAGCTTGGAAGGCTGAGGTTCTACCATTGAACTACTCCCGCATCGGAAGCTATTGCCACAACTTGAAACTGCATGAAACTGGTGGAGGGAGGTGGATTCGAACCACCGAAGGCGTAAGCCAGCAGATTTACAGTCTGCCCCCGTTGGCCGCTTGGGTATCCCTCCTTACCACCCTGTCCCGTGGCGCCGAAGCGTTTTCGGTGTGGGGTGGAAGAGCCGTGAATTTTGGGGGTGAATGCGGGTTCTGTCAACAACCTTTTTGAAATTTTTCACACGAATCGCAATTTGCCCTGACAACGCGGGCTATTGGCCCGGAAGCGTCAGCGTTTCGTCCGCGAAGATCGCCACGTGCGGCACGCCGTCGGCACCAATCCAGCCGCGATACATGCCCTGCGTATTGAACGGCGTGGCGGCACGGCCATCGGCCCCCAGCACGATCGCACCACCATCGCCGCCCAGCGCGGGAATGCGCGTATTGATCACCTCGCGCCCGGCCTCTTCCGGGCCTTGCTTCAGGTACTGCATGCGCGCGCAGATGTCGTACGCGGCGGCCGTGCGGATGTAGTACTCGCCCCAGCCGGTGCCGGACACCGCACAGGTGGCGTTTGCGTAGGTGCCGGCGCCGATGATCGGTGAGTCGCCCACCCGCCCGTAGCGCTTGTTGGTCATGCCACCCGTGGAGGTGCCGGCGGCCAGGTGGCCCTGGCTGTCCAGCGCGACGGCACCCACGGTGCCGAAGTGGCGGGCCGTTTCCAGGTCGGCATGGGCCTGCCCGCTGGCCTCTTCCTTCAGTGCCTTCTGCAGCTGTTGCCAGCGCTTTTCGGTGCGGAAGTAGGACGGATCGACCAGCGCGATGCCCTGGCTCGCGGCGAAGGTCTCGGCACCCTGGCCCACCATCATCACGTGCGGGGAGTGCTGCATCACCGCTTCGGCGAGGAGGATCGGGTTGCGCACGCGCTGCACGCCGGCCACTGCGCCGGCCTTGAGGCTGGCGCCGTCCATCAGCGCGGCATCCAGTTCGTTGCGCCCGTCATGGGTGAACACCGCGCCCTTGCCGGCATTGAAGGTCGGATCGTCCTCGAGCACGGTGATGGCGGCGGTGACCGCGTCCAGCGCCGGCTTGCCGGCCGCCAGCGCCTGGTGGCCTTTGATGAGCGCCTGGCTCAGTGCCGCGCGCGCCGCCTTTTCCTCGGCCGCCGAGAGATCGTTGCGCTGCACCCCTGCCCCGCCATGGATGACCAATACCGGTTCGGCGGCCGACGCGAGGGGGCTGAGCAGGCACAGGGACAGCAGGAGGGCGGATCGACGGGACATGGCGATGACCGGAGCGGGTGAACCCCCATCATGCCCGCGCCGCACGCCCGCCTGCATCGGCCGAAAGACATGCAGGCCGTGGCTGGGGCCGGAAATCGGCTTCAGCCCCTTCCTGAAGACGCGGCAGTGGTGAACGGCGTAAAAAAGGCGTTAAATGCGCGCCGTCCGTTCACCGAATGTGAATGGGGGTCGCGGCCTCCCCTGAGGCCTACTTTCTTGTTGGGAATTCTCATGCGTAAACAGGCGATGGCGTGGTCGATCCAGCTGGCGTTGATGGGTGTGGCCGCAACTGCGGCGGCGCAGGCCCCGGCCCCCGGGGTGCAGCAGCTGGACACGGTGCAGGTCACCGGCTCGCGCATTCCGCGCGCGCAGGTTGAAGGCCCGGCCCCGGTGACGGTGATCACCGCCGAGCAGATCCAGGCCAGCGGTTTCACCAGCGTGCCGGACGTGCTGCGTTCGATGACCCAGAACGGCGGCGAGACCCAGAGCCAGCAGTCCGCCAGCGGTGCCGATTTCTCACCGGGCGCGCAGCAGGTCGACCTGCGCGGGCTGGGGCCGAACCACACCCTGGTGCTGGTCAATGGCCGCCGGATTGCCGACTTCCCGATGCCGTTCCAGGGCCGCAGCAACTTCACCGACGTCTCCAACATCCCGCTGGGCATGATCGACCGGATCGAAGTGCTGACCGGCAGCGCGTCGGCCATCTACGGCTCGGACGCGATCGCCGGCGTGGTCAACTTCATCCTGAAGAAGCAGGTCGATGGCAGCACGGTGGACGTGCGCATGGGCACCACCACCGAGGGCGGTGGCGAGTCGTTCGACATGAGCATCGCCAGCGGCTTCGATTCGGGCAGGTTCAGCGCGGTATACAGCCTGGAACTGCAGTCGCAGACCCCGCTGTGGGCCTATGAGCGCACCCAGCAGGATTCCACCCTCGACGCCCCCACCGACAGCGCGCGCGCCGCGCGCCGCGCTTACCTGCGCACGGATTACAACGACGATTACCTGGACCCGGGCCAGGCCACCTGCGATGCGCTGGCCGGACAGAACAAGGGCAGCACCTACTACGCCGAGCGCGCGCGCTACGGCTTCTACTGCGGCAGCGACCGCTCGATCGGCTACGGCACGATCCTGAGCAAGCGCCGTGGCGCCAACGGCTACGCCTCGCTGCGCTATGGCTTCGAGAATGGCGCGGAGTGGTTCGCCGACGTACAGCTGGGCTACCACGACATCGCGCTGATGCGCGACGTGACCCAGTGGGGGCTGATGGCGCCGGATGGCAACGAGGACGGCTACTTCCACAACCAGGCCACCGACCAGGTGGAGTTCTGGCAGCGCCAGTTCTCGCCGGAGGAAATGGGCGGGCTGAGCAACGGCATGATCCGCAGCACGCAGAAGACCTTCAGTGTCACCACCGGGTTCAAGGGCTCGCTGGACGCGGCCTGGGATTACGAGGCCTCGCTGAGCCATTCGCAGTACCAGTCATCGATCCGCTGGCCGCAGATCATCGCGGCAAAGGCCAACGACCTGTTCCTGGGCCCGCAGCTGGGCGAGGACGACGATGGCTTCCCGATCTACAACGCCGACCCGGCGCGCCTGTACCGGCCGCTGACCCGCGCCGAGTACGATTCGATCGCCGCGCGCACCACCTACACGCCCAAGTCGCGCACCGATACCGCCACGCTGACCCTGACCAACGGCGAGCTGTTCGAGCTGCCCGGCGGCAAGGCCGGCTTTGCGGCCACCGCCGAGTTCGGCAACCAGTCCTACGCGCTCAATCCCGATCCGCTGGCCACGCAGTACTACTACTACAGCTGGAAGGATTCGGACGGCCATGGCAGCCGCAACCGCTGGGCCACCGCGGCCGAGCTGCGGCTGCCGCTGCACGACACGCTCAACGTGAGCGTGGCCGGCCGCTTCGACCAGTATCGCTACTCGGGCAACACGATCGGCAAGGCGACCTGGAGCGGCGGCATCGAATGGCGGCCGATCGATTCGCTGCTGGTGCGCGGCTCGTACGGCACCGCGTTCCGCGCGCCGGACCTGCACTATGTGTATGCCGGCCCGGGCAACGATGAAACCAGTGCCAACGACTACTACGCCTGCGCGGTGGATGGCGCGGACGACTGCTCCGATTACGAGGAAAACCTGATCCGGACCCGCGAGGGCAACCGCCAGCTCGATCCGGAGACCAGCACGTCCTGGAGCGCGGGTCTGGTGTGGTCGCCTGCCGTGGGCCTGGACCTGTCGGTGGACTGGTTCGACATCGACATGCGCGACCAGGTGCAGGACATGGACGTGAGCACGATCCTGCGCGATGAGGCAGCCTGCCGCCTGGGCGATGCTGATGCCAGCTCGCCGACCTGCGTGGACGCCATCAGCCGCGTCACCCGAACCGACGACGGCCGCCTGTACGGGGTGCACGTGAGCCCGATCAACATCGCCCGCGAAACCACCCGCGGCATCGACGTCGGCCTGCGCTACCGCCTGACCACCGGCGTCGGTGATTTCATCCTGAGCGGCAACCACACGTGGGTGCAGCGCCATGATTTCCAGCAGTTCGCCGGCGACGTGGTGGAAGACCAGTTCGCGGTCAACAGCGGCTTCGACATTCCGCGCACCAAGACCAGCGCCAGCCTGACCTGGGAGAACGCGGCGTGGTCGACCACGCTGTACGGTTCGCGGCTGGGCAAGCTGCCGAGCTTCGACAGCTACGACCAGAGTTTCGACTGGGAAAGCGGCGACAGCCCTTGGATGAAGGCGACGTACCGCTACAACCTGTCCGTGCAGTATCGCTTCGACGACCACTCGCGCCTGTCGCTGTCGGTGGTGAACCTGTTCAACAAGATGCCGCCGAAGGATGCGACCTATACGTCGTACCCGTATTACGACGTGTCGTGGTTCGATACCGTGGGCCGCCAGTTGAACCTGCAGTACACGCACAAGTTTGGAGGGTCTGCGCTGTAAGCGGTGAGGCGAACAGCCGTTCTGCAACGATCGTCTGGCTTGGCGGGACGGTGTGTCATAGCCATGGGAAACGCGGGGGACGGCCGTTGGCCGTCGATCCTTCCGATCCAATTCATGCGCTACCGGACGTAGATACGTTCACGGCGGTTGTTTGGGAACCAACCCTACCGGCGATGCCGGAGCATGCCAAACAACGGGAATTCCGCTCCTTCCTTGGCCACCGGCCAACTGTCGGGGGCCGGCGGGGGTGGGTTTGCGGGACCATAGAAAACATGGATGTTTTCTACGAGCCCCCATGGATGGGTTCACGGCGTGTCCCGCAAACCCGCACCCGACGGCCCAAGCCAGGTGCGCTCGCAGAGCAAGGCTGTTCGCTCATATGCGTGAAGCAGCCGGGCAACGCCCGGCATCACGTCAGTTGCGTGCACGTTCTCCACAGGGGTCGTGGAGAGCGGTGGGAGTTAGCTGTGGACAACCCTGCATGAGCCCCGCGCTGCAACGGTCTTGAGTGCGTGGTGATTATTTGTCCAGGCGAACGACGGGTTTTCCACACGCATCGTGGAAAGCCGTGGGAGTTTGTTGTGGACAAGTCGGTTGAAGCCTGTCGCGCAGCGCTTTCGGGGCGTGGCTAATTATTGTCCACACCCAAACGCAAACGCCCCGCTCAAGGCGGGGCGTTGCGGACATCAGCGTCGGGCTGAATCAGACGTTGAAGCGGAAGTGCAGGATGTCGCCTTCCTGGACGCGGTATTCCTTGCCTTCCAGGCGCAGGCGACCGGCTTCCTTGGCGCCGGCTTCGCCCTTGTACTTGATGAAGTCGTCATACGCGATGGTTTCGGCGCGGATGAAGCCCTTCTCGAAGTCGGTGTGGATCACGGCGGCCGCCTGCGGGGCGGTGGCGCCCTTGCGCACGGTCCAGGCGCGGACTTCCTTCACGCCAGCGGTGAAGTAGGTCTGCAGGCCGAGCAGCTTGTACGCCGCGTTGATCACGCGGTTGAGGCCCGGCTCGCTCAGGCCGAGGTCGGCCAGGAACGTGTCGCGGTCTTCGTCGTCCAGCTGCGAGAGCTCTTCTTCGATCGCCGCCGAGACCGGCACCACCATCGCGCCCTCGGCCGCAGCGTGCGCGCGCACCGCTTCCAGGTGCGGATTGTTCTCGAAGCCGTCTTCCAGCACGTTGCAGATATACATCACCGGCTTCAGCGTCAGCAGGAACAGGTCGCGCACCAGCGCCTTCTCTTCCTCGTCCAGGCCCACCGAACGACCCGCCTTGCCGTCGGCCAGCGCAGCCTGGAGCTTGGCCAGCACCGGCTTGCGAGCCGCTGCATCCTTGTCGCCACCCTTGGCCGCGCGCTCGGCGCGGTTCAGCGCCTTTTCCACGCTGTCCAGGTCCGCCAGGGCCAGCTCGATGTCGATCGTCTCGATGTCCGAGATCGGATCCACCTTGCCTGCCACGTGGATGATGTCGCCGTGCTCGAAGCAGCGCACCACGTGCGTGATCGCATCCACTTCGCGGATGTGGGCCAGGAACTTGTTGCCCAGGCCTTCACCGCTGGCGGCACCGGCGACCAGGCCGGCGATGTCGACGAACTCCACGGCGGTCGGGATGACCTTCTGCGGGTTGATGATCGCCGCCAGTTCGTTCAGGCGCGGATCCGGCACGGGCACGATGCCGACGTTCGGCTCGATGGTGCAGAACGGGAAGTTGGCCGCGGCGATGCCCGCCTTGGTCAGCGCGTTGAACAGGGTCGATTTGCCGACGTTGGGCAGGCCGACGATGCCGCATTTGATACCCATCTTTGACAACCTCTGGGGTGGTAGGCACCGACCGTCGGTCGGTGCGCCGTGGTTATTTCGGGGTGTGCAGGCGCTTCATCGCCTCACTGTAATCGCCACGCACGGCCAGCGGCAGTACGTCGATGGCGTCGTCGATGGCATGCCCGATCAGCACGTCATCGTCCTTGCTGGCACGGCCGAGCACCCATGGCACCACGCGGTCCTTGTGACCGGGATGACCGATGCCGATGCGCAGGCGGTGGAACCTGCCATGGCCGAGCAGGCGGATGGTGTCACGCAGGCCGTTCTGGCCACCGTGGCCGCCATCGAACTTGAGCCGGGCCACGCCGGGCGGCAGGTCCAGTTCGTCGTGCGCCAGCAGGGTTTCCTCGGGCTCGATCTTCCAGAAGCGCTGGGCGGCGGTGACCGACTTGCCACTGAGATTCATGAAGGTGGCGGGCTTGAGCAGCCACACCGGTTGGCCGGCGATATCGACCTTGGCGGTCTCGCCGAACAGCTTGCTGTCCACGCTCCAGCGCGCGCCGGCCTGTGCGACCAGGGCGTCAATGAAACGAAACCCGGCATTGTGCCGGGTCTGGGCGTGCTCGGGTCCGGGGTTACCCAGGCCAACGATCAATCGCAATCCTGTCATCGCTCTTCTTCATCGCTACCGGCGTCGTGCCGGTACATGCAGAAACGGCGCCTGCCCCGGGGGGACAGGCGCCGCAATCACTTACTCTGCAGCAGCCACTTCTTCATCAGCGGCTTCGCCCTTGCCGTGCTTGGCAGTGACGATGGCGTCGTCGTGGTCCTTGCCCTGGGCCAGGGCAACGATCTCAACGCCCTTCGGCAGCTTGATGTTGGACAGGTACACCACGTCGCCAGCCTTCAGCTCGCCCAGGTCGACGTCGATCGACTCCGGCAGGTCCTTCGGCAGGCAGCTGATGGTGACTTCCTTCAGTTCGTGGGTGACCACGACGTCGGCAGCCTTGCCGGCCGGCGAGGTGTCTTCGTTGAGGAAGTGCAGCGGCACCGAAGCGGTCAGGGCCTGGTTCTCATCCACGCGCAGGAAATCCAGGTGCATGATCAGCTGCTTGTGCGGGTGGCGCTGCATGTCACGCAGCAGGACCTTGGTGATCTGGCCGTCCAGGTTCAGGCTCAGGATCGACGAGTAGAACCACTCGTTCTGCTGGGCCAGCCAGGTGGCGTTGTGGTCCAGGCTGATGGCGACCGGTTCGGCGTTGCCACCGTACACGATGGCCGGGATCACACCGGCGTGACGCAGGCGGCGGCTCGCACCCTTACGCTGCAGTTCACGCTTGGTGACCTTGATTTCATGGGTCTTCGACATTTTGCTTCTACCAGTTGTTGCCTTGCCGGAATGGCTTGGCGATGAAGGGCACGTCCGCGACCAGACGTCCCCGGGGCCCTGGCTGCCGTTGCCGGCGGCCAGGAAAAAACGAATCAATCCACGTACAGCGAGCTGACCGACTCGCCGAAGGCGATGCGGCGCATCGTTTCGGCCAGCATTTCCGCCACGCTGAGCTGGCGGATCTTGCTGCACACGCGCGCTTCTTCACGCAGCGGGATGGTATCGGTCACCACCAGCTCGTCGAGCTGGGAGTTGTTGATATTGTCCACCGCCGGGCCCGAGAGCACGGCGTGGGTGCAGTACGCGGCCACCTTGAGGGCGCCACGCGCCTTCAGCGCCGCGGCGGCCGCACACAGGGTGCCGGCGGTATCGACGATGTCATCGACCATCACGCAGGTCTTGCCTTCGACGTCACCGATGATGTTCATCACGGTGGAGACGTTGGCGCGCGGACGGCGCTTGTCGATGATCGCCAGGTCGGCATCGTCCAGGCGCTTGGCGACGGCACGCGCACGCACCACGCCACCCACGTCCGGGGACACCACGATCAGGTTTTCAGTGCCGTAGGCGCGCCAGATATCGGCGAGCAGCAGCGGCGAGGCATACACGTTGTCCACCGGCATGTCGAAGAACCCCTGGATCTGGTCGGCATGCAGGTCCACCGTCAGGACGCGGTCGGCGCCAACGGCGCTGAACATCTTGGCGGCGACCTTGGCGGTGATCGGCACGCGCGAGGAGCGCATGCGGCGATCCTGGCGCGAGTAGCCGAAGTACGGCACCACGGCGGTGACACTGTTGACCGAAGCGCGCTTGAGCGCGTCGATCAGGACCAGCAGTTCCATCAGGTTCTCGGCGCTGGGCGCACAGGTCGGCTGGATCACGAAGACGTCCTGCTTGCGGACGTTCTCTTCGATTTCGACCTGCACTTCGCCATCGGAGAAGCGCGACACCAGCGCCTTGCCCGGTCGCACCCCCAGTTCCTTGCAGATGCTCTGCGCAAGGCGCTTGTTGGCGTTGCCGGAAAATACCAGCAGGTTCGGGTGATCTTGCATCATGACGGTCTCGGGCGGGAGCGATTGGCGGAGAACTCGGCCGCCGGCGCCCGAGGACGTCTGCGGTGACAACACCGCGGCCGTTCAACCGTGTCCGCGCAGCATGCGCATGGAACGCGGTTGGCGTCCGCAAGTGGCAGGGGCGGGAGGATTCGAACCTCCGAATGCCAGGATCAAAACCTGGTGCCTTGGGCCTCTTGGCGACGCCCCTGCATCAAAATCAATAACGCTCGAGTACATCAAGCAGTGGCGAGCGCTCCACGCCCGCAGCCACCCATGCCCGCAGTTCCTTCGGCAACCGCGCCAGGCCCTGCTCTGCAGCAGCGCGCGTGGCGAACTCGACGAAACAACCGCTTCCCGACCCGGTGAGTCGTGCCCGGCCAATCCTGTCCAACGCGATAAGCACTGCCTCGACGGCAGGTTCGCGACGGCGCAGTACCGGCTCGAACGCATTCCCGAGCAAAGACCCGGAAGCGAAGTCCGCTATTTTCGCTACTGGGGCGTCGCGCGTCAAATCGGGACTGGCGAAAAGTGCAGCCGTGGGCACGTGAACGCCGGGGTCGGCGATCACATACCAGGCCGGCGGCAGCGCCAGCGGGGTCAGTTGTTCCCCCACGCCTTCGGCCCAGGCGTTGCGGCCGCGCACGAAGACCGGCACGTCCGCGCCCAGCTGCAGGCCCAGGCCGGCCAGCGCATCTTCGTCCAGACCCGTTTTCCAGAGCGCGTTCAACGCGACCAGGACAGTCGCCGCATCGGAAGAACCCCCGCCAAAACCGCCGCCCGCCGGAATGCGCTTTTCGACGGCGATATCCACACCTTGAGCGACGTTCGCATGATTTTTCAGGAGGACCGCAGCACGCACGGCGAGATCATCGGCCTCGGCCACGCCGGGCACGGACGGCCCCACACGACGCACCTGGCCGTCTTCACGCACCTGCAGCTGGACCCGGTCGCCCCAGTCCAGCAGCCGGAACACGCTCTGCAGTTCGTGGTAGCCGTCGGCGCGGCGGCCGGTGATGTGCAGGAACAGGTTGAGTTTGGCCGGGGCCGGAAACCACGGCCCGCCGGCGTTCAGGTCCAGCGCGCTCATGGGCTGCCGAGCACCCAGCCGTCGACCAGCAGGCGCACTTTGGCGTCGCCATTGACCGCCTCGATCCGCCGCGGCAGCACCGGGCGGTCGCCTTCAGCCGGATACCAGTCCAGGAACTGGATCTCCCAGTCCATCTGGCGGACGCGGCGCGGCCGGCCGTCGGCGTCCCGATCGATCTGCCCGGCGCCGGCCCCTTCGGCGACCAGGCCGCGCACCCAGTCCGGCAACTGGTTCACCGGGATATCCCAGCCGGTGGCCTCCAGCAGCACCTGCTGCGCATCCTCGCCTTGGCGGGGACCACCGTCCACGCCGTCCAGGCGCCCGCTGCGGCTTTCGCTGTCGCCGCTCAGGGTCCAGCTCTGCCGGGTGACCGGCGCGCTCAGCGACACCACGTACTGCCGCGCCTGCTGCTGCCAATCGATGCGACCACTGCCGCCGTTGCGCCCCTTGCTGACCGCGACCCGGCCCTGGAACGACCACGCCGGCTGTGCGCGCAGTGCGTCCACGCGCGCGGCCTCGGCCTGCTGCGCTTCGGTGCTCACGGTGGTCACCACATCGGGGGCGGCCGGGGCCTTGCGCGTGTCCAGTGACACGCAGGCCGACAACGACACGGCCAAGACCGCCGCCAGGGCGGCCTTCACGGGAATCAGGTTCATACGCCGTATTTCTCGATCACGCGCTGCAGCGCACGGTTTTCCGGGTCGAGCTTGCGTGCTTCATCGAAGAAGCGGCGGGCCTCGTCCTTGCGCCCGAGCACCCACAGCACCTCACCCACATGCGCGGCGATTTCCGGGTCCTTGGCCAGCGTCCAGGCGCGGCGCAGCTGGACCAGCGCTTCTTCGTTGCGGCCCAGGCGATAGAGCACCCAGCCGTAGCTGTCGACGATGGCGGCGTTGTCCGGCTCGGCCACGCGGGCACGGTCGATCAGCTCCAATGCTTCCTGGTAGCGCGTGGTGCGGTCGGCCAGGGTGTAGCCCAGCGCATTGAGCGCGGCCACGTTCTCCGGCTCGGTCACCAGGATCTTGCGCAGGTCCGCTTCGGCGCGCGGCACGTCATCGCGGCGCTCCCAGGCCAGCGCGCGTGCATACAGCAGCGCGTTCTCGTCCGGGTAGGCGGCCAGGCCCCGGGCCAGCGCGTCCAGCTCACCCGGCAGGTCATCGCCCCGCTGGCGCAGCTCGGCTTCGAGCAGGTACGCATCGCGCCGCGCTTCATCGTCGATCATGGCGTCGGACTGGATCGCGTGCACCCCGGCGAAGGCCTTGTCGGTCTGGCCCAGTTCGTACTGTGCGCTGGCCGCACGCAGGCGCGCTTCGGCCCGCTCTTCGCCGCCCGGCACGCTGAGGTACCAGTCCACCGCTTCGGCATGGCGCTTGAGGTATTCGGCGATCTTGCCCAGCAGCAGGCGCTGCGCCGGATCCGGCTTGGTCGCCTGCTTCGAGAGATCGGTATACAGCGCCAGCAGCGCCACATCGTCCTTCTGCTTGGCCAGCAGCGAGGCGCGCATGCCCCAGGTCTGCACGTTCTGCGGACCGACCGCGAGCACGCGCTCGGCCGATGTCGCATCGCCCATGGCGTCGTAGGCGATGGCGACGGCATTGCGCAGCTCCGGGTCTTCGGCGGTGCGCGGTTCCACCGAACGCAGCGCTGCCAGGGCGTCGTCGGTCTTGCCGGCCTGGAACATCAGGCTGGCATTGAGCAGCGCCACGCGCGGCTCACCGGGGAAGCGGCGCACCACTTCATCGACCATGCGCCGGGCCAGCTCGGGCCGGTCCATGCGCATGGCCAGCCGGCCAAATTCCTGCCAGGGCTCGAGCTGGTTGGGGATGGCGTTGTCGTCGACCAGCCGGCCCAGCACATCGGCGGCGGCGGCCGGGTCGCGGCCCCCACCGACCAGCGCGGCCAGCGCGAACTTCCAGCCGCGCGGGTCCGGGTCACGCAGCAGGCTGGCCAGCTCGGTCCGCGCGCCCTTCACATCGCCCTTGCGCAGGTCCAGCGCGGCCGCAGCGCTGCGCATGGACAACGAACGGGGCGCACGCTTCTCCCACAGGGACAACGCGCGGCTGGCGCGCTTGTCATCGTCGGCGAGCATGGCGATCCGGGTGGCGCGCTCGGCCAGGCCGGCGTCGTCACGGCCCGCCTCGGCGGCCTCCAGGTACCAGCGCGCGGCCTCGGGCAGCTTGCCGGCCTGCAGCGCGAACTCACCGGCCATGACCGGGGTCAGCGACGCCGGTTCGGCCGTTCCGGCCTTGCCGGCCGGTGCAGCCGGAGCCGCCGCCAGGGCGTTGGCGGTGAACAGGGACAGCAGCAGAACGCTGGAGATGCGAATCAATGCGGGCATCGGGGGCTTCTGGCCTTAAAATGACGACTTGAATGGCCAGCAGCTTATCGCAAGCAACTGAACAATGACCCTGTGGGTGCTCGGACTGAATCACCAGACCGCGCCAGTGGAACTGCGCGAACGCGCGTCCTTTGGCGGCGACGCCCTGCCCCAGGCATTGGCGTCGCTGCGCGATACCCCGCAGGTGGCCGAGGCGGTGCTGCTGTCCACCTGCAACCGCACGGAGCTGTATGCCGTGGCCGAATCGGGCGAGGCGCTGGCGCAGTGGCTGGAGTCGCACGCCGGGCAGCTGCACGGTTACCTGTACCAGCATGCCGATGCCGATGCGGTGCGCCACCTGTTCCGGGTCGCCACCGGGCTGGACTCGATGGTGCTGGGTGAGCCCCAGATCCTGGGCCAGGTGAAGGATGCCTGGGCGACCGCGCGCGACCATGGCCTGCTCGGCCAGCGCCTGGATCGCTTGTTCCAGCAGACCTTCTCGGTGGCCAAGCGCGCGCGCACCGATACCCGCGTGGGCGCCAACCCGATCTCGGTGGCCTCCACCGCAGTGCGCCTGGCGCAGAACTCCTTCGCGCGGCTGGAAGACTCCACCGTACTGCTGGTCGGCGCCGGCGAAACCATCGAACTGGCCGCCCGCCACCTCAGCGAAGGCCGCGTACGCCGGCTGCTGATCGCCAACCGCACCCTGGCGCACGCGCAGGAGCTGGCCACCCGCCACGGCGGCGTGGCACTGCCGCTGACCGAGCTGGAACGCCACCTGGGCGAAGCCGACGTGGTGTTTTCGGCCACCGCCGCGCGCGAGCCGGTGATCACCAAGGCGCAGATCGCCGCCGCGCTGCGCTCGCGAAAGCACAAGCCGATGCTGCTGTTCGACCTGGCGGTGCCGCGCGATATCGAAACCGGGGTGGGCGAGCTGCAGGACGCCTTCCTGTACACGGTCGACGACCTGGAGCGCGCGGTGGAGGACAACCGCCGCAGCCGGCGCGAGGCGGCCGCTGAAGCCGAAGCCATCATCGAGCTGCAGGTATCGCGGTTCGTCGAGACTCTGCAGGCCAACGCGCACCAGGCGCCGCTGCGCCAGCTGCGCGCGTACGGCGAAGCCACCCGGGTGGAAATGCTGGACAAGGCGCGCCAGCAGCTGGCCCACGGCAAATCGCCGGAGGAGGTGCTGGAGCTGCTCGCGCATGGCCTGACCAACCGCCTGCTGCACCCGCCGACCGCCGCGCTGCGTGCGGCCGCGCTCAGCGGCGATACTGAATTGACCCGCGCCGCCGAGCGCCTGTTCCCGGCCAAACCGGGCTACCAACACCCTGCCGTGAGCAACGATGACGCCGACCCTGCGCCGTAAGCTGGAAGCGCTGGCCGAACGCCGCGAAGAACTTGAACGCCTGCTGGCCGACCCGGATGTGGTCGGCGACAACGAGCGCTTCCGCAATTTTTCACGTGAATTCGCCCAGCTGCAGCCGATCGCCACCGCGCTGGACGACGAAGCGCGGGCGTTGGCCGACCTGGCCGCCGCCGAAGCGATGCGTGCCGACCCGGACCTGCGCGAGCTGGCCGAGGAGGAAATCATCGCCGCGCAGGAACGCCTGCAGCAGCTGGACCATGACCTGGCGCTGCTGCTGGTGCCGCGCGATCCGCGCGACGATGGCAACCTGTTCCTGGAAGTGCGCGCCGGCACCGGCGGCGACGAGGCGGCGATTTTCGCCGGCGACCTGTTCCGCATGTACGCGCGCTATGCCGAGCGCCAGGGCTGGAAGGTGGAGATCGAATCGGACAGCCCCGGCGAGCATGGCGGCTACAAGGAGATCGTGGCGCGCGTGGTCGGCCGCGGCGCCTATTCCAAGCTCAAGTTCGAATCCGGCACGCACCGCGTGCAGCGCGTCCCGGCCACCGAGTCGCAGGGCCGCATCCACACCTCGGCGGCCACGGTAGCGATCATTCCCGAAGCCGACGAGGTCGATGAGATCGTCATCAACCCGGCCGACCTGCGGGTGGATACGTTCCGCTCGTCCGGCGCCGGTGGCCAGCACGTCAACAAGACCGAATCGGCCATCCGCATCACCCACGTGCCCAGCGGCGTGGTGGTGGAATGCCAGACCGAGCGCAGCCAGCACGCCAACCGCGACAAGGCGATGAAGCGCCTGAAGGCGCAGCTGCTCGATGCCGAGCGCAGCAAGCAGGCGGCCGCCACCGCGGAAAGCCGCCGGCTGCAGGTCGGCAGCGGCGACCGCAGCCAGCGCATCCGCACCTACAGCTTCCCGCAGGGCCGGATCACCGACCACCGCGTGGAAGGGCTGACCCTGTACGACCTGCCCAACATCATCGCCGGTGAGCTGGACACGCTGGTGGAGCGGCTGATCCACGAACATCAGGCCGATGAACTGGCCCAGCTGTCCGCCGGCGCGTGAGCATGGACCCGCAGCGCGAGCAGCTGCGCAGCGCGGTGCAGCGCCAGCCGCAGGACTTCATCGCCTGGGTGATGCTGGCCGACGCCGAGCTTGAGGCCGGTGACACCGCTGCCGGCGATCACGCCGCTACACGCGCGTTGCAAATGCGCCCCGGCCACCCCGAAGCGCTGGCCCGGCTGGGCCGCACGCGCTGGATGCAGGGCCGCCATGGCGAAGCAGCCACGCTGTTGCGGCAGGCCGCCAACCTGGTCCCGGAGCACCCCGGCATCGCGCTGTGGCTGGGCCACGCGCTGGAAGACGCCGGCCAGCCTGAAGCCGCTGCCGATGCCTACCGCCAGGCGCATCGGCTGCTGCCCGGCGAGCCTTACATCACCGCCCAGCTGCTCAACTGGCAACGCCGGCTGTGCGACTGGCGCGAACTCGAACCGCTGTCCCAGCAGGTGCGCCAGGCCGTGGCGCAGGGCGCGGCGGTGGTGGAGCCGTTCGCCTTCCTCAGCGAAGACGCCAGCGCCGCCGAGCAGCGGGCGTGTGCGCGGCAGCGCGCTGCGGGCATTGCCGAGGGAGTGCGTGCGCTGCCGCCTGCGCAGGTCCGCCGCGAGGGCCAGCTGCGCGTGGGTTTCCTTTCCAATGGCTTCGGCGCGCACCCCACCGGGCTGCTGACCGTGGCGCTGTTCGAGCAGCTGCGTGCGCTCGGCGCGCTGGAGCTGCATCTGTTTGCCCTCAACGCCGATGATGGCAGCGCGATCCGCGCGCGCCTGCAGGCCGCTGCCACTGCACTGCATGACGTGTCGAGCCTGCCGCACGCGGCGATCGCCGCGCGGATCCGCGCGACCGGCATCGATGTGCTGTTCGATCTGCGTGGCTGGGGCGGAGGGGGCGCGCCGGCGGTACTGGCGATGCGCCCGGCCCCGGTGCAGGTGAACTGGCTGGCGTATCCGGGCACGTCGGGCGCGGCGTGGATCGACTACGTGCTGGCCGATGACTACGTGCTGCCTGCCGCGCTGACGCCGGCCTTCAGCGAACAGGTCCGGCGCCTGCCCCGCGCGTTCCAGCCCTCGGACAACACCCGCGTGCTGGAGCCCGCGCCAGGCCGCGAGGCCTGTGGCCTGCCCGCGCAGGGCGTGGTGTTCTGCTGCTTCAACAACAGTTACAAGCTCAACCCGCGCAGCATGCGCCGCGCGTTCGCGGTGCTGCAGGGCGTGCCGGGCAGCGTGTTGTGGCTGCTGTCCGGGCCGGGCAATGCCGATGCGCGGCTGCGCGCGGCGGCGCGCGAGGCGGGGCTGGATCCGGCGCGGCTGGTGTTCATGCCCAAGCTGCCGCACCCGACCTACCTGGCGCGCTACCAGCAGGCGGACCTGTTCCTGGACACCCACCCGTACAACGCGCACACCACCGCATCCGATGCACTGTGGGCCGGCTGCCCGGTGCTGACCTGCCCGGGCGCGACGTTCGCTTCGCGCGTGGCCGGTTCGCTCAACCATCACCTGCAGCTGCCGGCGATGAACGCTGCCGACGACCGCGCATTCGTGGAGACCGCCATCGCGCTCGGCAACGACCCGCAGGCACTGGCAGCGCTGCGCGCCACCCTGGCCCAGCGGCGTTCGGACACCGGCCTGTTCGACATGGCCGGGTTTGCACGCGACTTCAGTGCCGAGGTGCAGGCGATGGGGCGATTGCATGGCTGGCAGGATGCACACGCGGGCTGACTACCCACTGCGCTAGGCTCGGGTTTCTTCTGTCAGCCGGAATCCCGCACCGATGGGCAAGCTCAAGCGCAAGGCGTACCAGGCACTGCTTGAACCGATGCAGCTCGAACTCACGGCGATGGCGCGTTGGGCCCAGCATACCGGGCAGCGCGTGCTGGTGCTGTTCGAGGGCCGCGATACCGCCGGCAAGGGCGGCGCCATCCAGGCCATCGCCGAGCACCTCAACCCCCGCCAGTGCAGGGTGGTGGCGCTGCCCAAGCCGACCGACCGCGAAAGTACCCAGTGGTACTTCCAGCGCTATGTGTCGCACCTGCCGGCTGCCGGCGAGATCGTGCTGATGGACCGCAGCTGGTACAACCGGGCCGGGGTCGAGCACGTGATGGGCTATTGCACCGAGGCCGAGTACCACGCGTTCCTGGCGCAGGCGCCGGTGTTCGAGAAGCTGCTGGTGGACGATGGCATCCTGCTGTTCAAGTACTGGCTCACGGTCGATCAGGTGCAGCAGGAGAAACGCTTTGCCGAGCGCCACCTCGACCCGCTCAAGGGCTGGAAGCTGTCACCGGTGGACCTCAAATCGCGCAGCAAGTACACCGCGTATACCGAGGCGCGCGAGGCGATGTTGCGCGCGACGCATCGGGAAGAGGCGCCGTGGACGCTGGTGGACTTCAACGACCAGAAGCGCGGGCGGCTGGGATTGATCCGCAACCTGCTGGATCGCCTGCCCGATACCGGGGTGGACGATCCCATCCCGGACCTGCCGCCGTTGGAAGGCAAACTGCACGAAGAGCATTTCGGCGTGTTGAAGCCGATCGACGGTTACCCCATCGAATGAGGTGCCGTTACCTGGCTGCGATCCGCGCCTCGATGTCGTGGGCGGTGACCGGGCCCAGGAATTCCTTGGCGACCTTGCCGTCCGGGGCGATCAGGTAGGTCAGCGGCAGGCCGCGCGGCACGGCGAAGTCTTCCGGCGGGTTGTAGGTGTCCACCAGCACGATCGGGTAGGTCACCGGCAGCTTCTGCAGGAACGCCTTCATCTCCTCCGGCTCGATGTCTTCGTAGGCCAGGCCGACCACTTCGATCTCCTCGCGCATGGCATGCAGTGCCGACAGCTCCGGCATTTCCTTGCGGCACGGCGCGCACCAGGTCGCCCAGAAGTTCACCACCACCCATTTGCCGCGATGTGCGGCCAGGTCGTACGTGGTTCCGTCGAGGGCGGGCAGCACCAGGCGCGGCTGCGCCACGGTTTTGCGCTCCAGGTCGGGCGTGGCGGGGTCGGCGGCCGGGGCGGCCGGTTCTGCTGCGGGGGCCGGCGCCGGGGCGGCCGCTTCGGGCTGCGGTGCCGGCTTGTTGCAGCCGGCCAGGGCGAGCAGGCCGACGGCCAGCAGCAGGGGCTTGAAGGTCATGGGGTGTCTCCAGACGGGGAATAGATATCGCTGACGCGGCGCTTGAGCAGCTCGCGCAGCGGCAGCCGCAGGGCATCCAGCGCCGCCACCGAGGCGGTACCGAGGCTGTCGTCGCGATAAGGCAGGTAGGCTTCCTTGACCGGAATGCGCAGCTGCGTGGATTCGTAGAGGTCGGCCAGGGTGAGCTTGTCCAGGTCGCGCGACAGCAGCCATTGGCCCTGTTCGTCGCGGCGCACCACCCGGATCGCTTCCAGGTCGCAGAGCATGCTCTGCAGCAGCGAGTCGGTCAGCATCGGCTCCAGCCCCAGAATCTCGTCTTCGTCCAGCCCGCGTCCGTCCATGCGCGCCTGGTGGAAGCGGCCGATCAGGCGCAGCAGGCCATACAGTTCGTAGCCGGTGGGCAGGCGCAGGTCGGCCGGCTGGTAGCGGAACGCGGCGATCGACGAGGCCAGCGAGGCACCCAGCAGCACCGAGACCCAGCACAGGTAGATCCACAGCAGCAGGATCGGCACGAAGGCCACCGTGCCGTAAAGCTTCTGGTAGGACTGGAAGCTGCCCAGGTAGGCGCCCATGCCCCACTTCACCAGCTCCAGCATCACTGCCGCGAGGATCGCGCCGGGAATGGCATGCCGCCACTTCACCGTGTGGTGCGGCACCACCCGGTAGACCAGCATGATGCAGACGAACTCGATCAGGATCGGCGCCAGGGTCAACGATGCATTGGCCAGCAGGCGGCCTTCACTGGTGCCGAACAGCGGCAGCGCGAACACGCGGGCCGATACGGCCAGCGACGCGGCCGCCAGCATCGCGCCCAGGGTCAGCACGGTCCAATAGACCAGGAAGCGGGTGAGCTTGGGCCGCGCCGAACTGACCCGCCAGATCTGGTTGAAGGTCTGCTCGACGCTGTTGAGGGTGATCAGCAGCGACACCACCAGCGCGATGAAGCCGGCGGCGGTGAGCTGCCCGGCACTGGCCGAGAACTGGCGCAGGTAGCCTTCGGCCGCGCGCGCGGCGTTGGGCACGAAGTTGGAGAACACGTAGTCGCTGAGCGTGTCGCTCCAGCGGTCGAACACCGGGAACGCCGAGAGCACGCCGAACACCACGATCGCCAGCGGCACCAGCGCGAACACGGTGGTGTAGGCCAGCGAGGCGGCGGCCTGGAACAGGCGGTCGTCGAGGAAGCGGCGCCACAGGAAGCGACCGAAGCTGGCGGTACGGGCGCGATCGCGCACGCGTTCCATCCACAGGTTGAGGGTGTCCAGGGGTTCCATCGTGGCAAGCGTACCTGAAGCCGGGTGGAGGCAATGCCATACTGCGGACAGACTGGACACAACGGAAGCGAGATGGCGGAGATCCTGGTGCTGTATTACAGCCGCGGCGGTTCGGTGGCGCGGCTTGCGCGCCAGATCGCGCGTGGCATCGGCGAAGTGCCCGGCATGAGCGCGCGCCTGCGCACGGTGCCGCCGGTGGCAGCGGTCACCCAGACCGCGCGGCCGCCGGTGCCCGATGACGGTGCGCCCTACGTGAGCGTGGAGGACCTGGCCGAGTGCAGCGGCCTGCTGCTGGGCAGCCCGACGCGGTTCGGCAACATGGCCGCGCCGGTCAAGCATTTCCTCGACGGGCTCGGGGCCGAGTGGGTCAACGGCACGCTGGCCGGCAAGCCCGCCGGGGTGTTCACCTCCACCGCGTCGCTGCATGGCGGGCAGGAATCCACGCTGTTGTCGATGCAGGTGCCGCTGCTGCACCACGGCTGCCTGATCGTGGGCATTCCGTTCACCGAGCCGGCGCTGAGCCATACCACCACCGGCGGCACCCCCTACGGTGCCAGCCACGTGGCCGGTGCCGACGACAACCCGGTGCCGAGCGAGGACGAAGCGATCCTGGCGCGCGCGCTCGGCCGGCGCGTGGCCGATATCGCGCGGCGGCTGGGATGAGCCCGCGCGCGCAGAAGTGGACGTTGGCCACCGTGCTGCTGGCGTTGGCGGCGCTGTTTGCGGTGTGGTTCGCGCATGACCGGCACTGGCTGGCCAGCCAGCTGGTCTTCACCGCCCCGCCGCTGCTGCTGGCGCTCGGCGTGGTCACGGGGCGGGGCAAGGCGATGTTCTGGGCCGGGGTGCTGGCGCTGTTCTGGTTCAGCCACGGCGTGATGAGTGCCTGGAGCCACCCGGAAACCGCGCACTTTGCCTGGCTGGAACTGCTGCTGGCCCTGGCGGTGATCGGGATATCCAGCGCGCCCGGCCTGCGCCGGCGTTTCTCGAAGCGTTGAGCGCCTCGCGCGCGGCTGCGGGCGGGCGCCGGCAGCCGTATCATGGGCACCCAGCGCGGGTGTTGCCGCGCGGTACCGCCCGCACTCCAGGAAGCCTGCAATGGAAGAACTACTGATCATCACCACCGGTGGCACGATCGACAAGATCTACTTCGACGACAAGTCGGACTACCAGATCGGCGATCCCCAGATCGGGATGATCCTGCGCGAGCTGGGCGTGACCTTCCGCTTCAACGTGATTCCGATCCTGCGCAAGGATTCGCTGCACATCACCGACGAAGACCGCGAGCTGATCCGCGCCACCATCGCCGCGCAGCCGACCCGTCACGTGCTGGTCACCCACGGCACCGATTCGATGGTGCAGACCGGCCGGGTGCTCAAGAGCATCCCCGACAAGACCATCGTCATGACCGGCGCGCTCAGCCCGGCGCGCTTCCGCGGCTCGGACGCCGAGTTCAACATCGGCTGTGCGATCGGCGCGGTGCAGTCGCTGCAGCCGGGCGTGTACATCGCCATGAACGGCCGCATCTGGAACCCCGAACACGTGCGAAAGAACGTCGCGGCGAACCGGTTCGAAGACGCGTGACGCGGTAACCGCGTCACGCGTGGGGCGTGCCGACCAACGGTCGGCACCTACCTGCGGCAGCACCCGACCGTTGGTCGGGTGACCGATCACATCAATACTGCGCGGTCAGGGTCACGCCGGAGAAGGTGCTGTAGGCCTTCACCCGGACGTGCCAGGTCCCCGCGGCCGGGGCGGTGATCGTGCAGGTTTCGTTGTTGCCGCTCAGGTACGGGCGGCAGGTGTATACGGTGTCGGTGGGCGCGCTGCCCGAGCGCACGTACAGGTCCGCATCACCCGTGCCGCCGGCGATGGTCACCTTCAGCTGCGAGCGGCCCGACGGCACGGCCACGGTGTAGGCCAGCGATGCACCGCTGGAAGCACCCAGGCCGCTGACCGGCACGTTGTTCTGCAGCGTGCCGGTGCCCGGGTTCGGGTTGGTCCCGCCCAGCGCGGAGGTGACGGCCGCATCCGCATCGACGATGCCCGCGCCGCAGCCGCCGCTGCAGGCGCCCGGCAGGGCCCGTGCGGTGTTCTTGAGCAGCGTTTCAATGGCCGCCGGCGACAGCGCGGTGGGCGCGACCGACTGCACCAGCGCGACCACGCCGGCCACGTGCGGGGCCGCCATCGAGGTGCCGTTGTACGACGCATAGGACGCAGCGCCCGGCACGGTGGTGCCGCTGTTGAGCGTGGACAGGATCGCCTGGCCCGGCGCCGAGACATCGATGCCGGCACCGTAGTTGGAGAAGCTGGCGCGGGCGCCGGCAGAGGTGGTGGCGGCCACCGCGATCACGTTGGCGCAGTTGGCCGGTACCGACGAGGACACGTTGGTGTTGCTGTTGCCCGCTGCCACCACCACGGTGGTGCCGCGCGAGACCGCGCCGTTGATGGCGTTCTGGTAGGTGGTCGAGCAGGTGCCGCCGCCGCCCAGGGACATGTTGATCACTTCGGCCGGGTTGGCATTGGCCGGCACGCCGCTGACGGTGCCACCGGATGCCCACACGATCGCATCGGCGATGTCGGAGGTGTAGCCGCCGCACTTGCCCAGCACGCGCACCGGAACGACCTTGGCGTTGTAGGCGGTGCCGGCCACGCCGGTGGTGTTGTTGGTCACCGCGGCGATGGTGCCGGCCACGTGGGTGCCGTGCCAGCTGGAGTTGGAAGCCGGGTAGCCGGCGCCGCATTCGTTGGCGGCGTACCAGTCGCCTTCGTCGTTGGCATTGTTGTCGCGGCCACCGCCATCGCGCGCCATCGCGGCATCGCTGATGAAGTCATAGCCGGGCAGGATGTTGGCGTTCAGATCCGGATGGTTGGTGATGCCGGTATCGATCACCGCCACCACCACGCCCGTTCCCGTGGCCTTGTCCCAGGCCGGACGCACGTTGATCGAGGCGTTGCTGGTGCCGAAGCCCCACTGCTCGGACAGGCGGCTGTCGTTGGGCACCAGGGTGGCGTGCATCAGCTGGTCGACTTCGACGTATTCCACGTTCGGATCGGCGGCCAGGCGACGCATCAGCAGTTCCGATTCGGCGGCATCCAGCGGGCGGTCGGCCTTGACCACGGTCGGGCCGATGGCCAGCTGGCGCAGCTTCTGCAGGCCCAGCGCGCGCCCCTGCGCGGCGGGAACGGCCTGGGCGGCGGCCTTGAGCGAACTGGCCAGTGCGGTCGGGGTGGCCACGTCGGTGGCGCCGTCCTTGTACTTGACGATGAAACGCTGGTGGGTCGGGGCCGAGGCCAGGCCACTCAACTGCACGTCGCCGGCGAATGCCGGCGCCGCCAGGAGCAGGGTCGAAAGCACCGAACCACCGAGTACAACCAAGGCACGCT
Organism: Stenotrophomonas sp. SrG; assembly: GCF_050031795.1. Taxonomy (NCBI): domain Bacteria; kingdom Pseudomonadati; phylum Pseudomonadota; class Gammaproteobacteria; order Lysobacterales; family Lysobacteraceae; genus Stenotrophomonas; species Stenotrophomonas sp. SrG. The sequence continues at coordinate 20,384 of NZ_JBNBBE010000025.1, read as the reverse complement.
GACGCAAGCGCTGCGGATCATGAGACATCGGAATTCCCTTCAAGAGTGAGGAGCCGTCGAGGCGGCAAAGGTCGGTCAGATCCGGCGCTGTGGAGCGGTGGCTTGGATCGAACCTGGAAGACGGATCGGCTTTCCCCTGCGAAACCGCCCGAACCCGGACGCTAGTGGTTTCGATTCGGCCCAACAATGTTTCAGCCCGCTCTCAGGCTTGTGAAAGTTTCGATCTGAGACTTTTCGGGTCAACGGTTTGTGAATGTGAAGAAACTTCCCCGTGCCGATGCGGTCACGACGGACGCAATTCGTGTCCTGCGTCACTGTCTTGCGCGTCATGGGCAAGACATTGCTTGCGCGTCAATGAGTTGGGTCCGTTTGGATCGTTCAGACCGGTCCTCGGCAGGCGCCGCCCATGAAAAAGGCCCGCCTGTTGCCAGGCGGGCCTTGGGTATCCAGCGCGCGTCGAACGATCAGCCGTCCAGGCGCACCAGCCAGCCATGGCGGTCCGGCAGGCGGCCGTACTGGATGTCGGTCAGTTCCTTGCGCAGCGACATGGTCACCTCGCCAGCCGGGGCGGTCAGGTCACCCACCGAGAAGCCCTCGCCCTTGAGCTGGCCGATCGGCGTGACCACCGCCGCGGTACCGCAGGCGAACACTTCGGCGATCTCGCCCGAGGCCACGCCCTGCTTCCACTCGTCGATGGTCACCTTGCGCTCTTCGACCTTCATGCCGCGGTCGCGCGCCAGTTGCAGGATGCTTTCGCGGGTGATGCCTTCCAGGATGCTGCCGGACAGCGCCGGGGTGACCAGGGTGCCGTCCTTGTAGACCAGGAACACGTTCATGCCACCCAGTTCTTCCAGGTACTTGCCTTCGACCGGGTCCAGGAACAGCACCTGCGAGCAACCCTGCGCCTGCGCCTTCTGCTGCGGCAGCAGCGAGGCGGCGTAGTTGCCACCGCACTTGGCCGCACCGGTGCCGCCCTTGGCCGCACGCGCATATTCGGTGGACAGCCAGATCGACACCGGGGCCACGCCTTTGGCGAAGTACGGGCCTGCCGGGCTGGCGATCACGTAGTAGCCGGCCTTCTGCGCGCCGCGCACGCCGAGGAAGGCTTCATCCCCGATCATGAACGGGCGGAAGTACAGGCTGGATTCGTCGGCCGACGGCACCCAGCTGGCATCCACGGCGATCAGCTGCTTGAGCGATTCGACGAAGATCTCCACCGGCAGTTCCGGCAGCGCCAGGCGCTGCGCCGAACGCTGCAGGCGGCGGCCGTTGGCATCGGGGCGGAACGTCCAGATCGAGCCGTCGGCATGGCGGTAGGCCTTGATGCCTTCGAAGATTTCCTGGCCGTAGTGCAGCACCGCGGCGGCCGGGTCCAGCTGCAGCGGGCCGTACGGGCGCACGCTGGCGTTGTGCCAACCGGTGTCCTTGTCCCACCGCACTTCCACCATGTGGTCGGTGAAGTGCAGACCAAAACCGGGGGCGGCCAGGATGCGTTCACGCTCCTCGCTGCTGCGCGGCTGGGCGGAACGGGTGGTGGTGAAGCTCACGGAAGACTGGGACACCGGAAATTTCCTGTTCTGGTTACGGGTTCAATTACAGCATGCCGGTTTCAAGGCGGGCGGCCTCGGACATCATGTGCTGGCCCCACGGTGGGTCGAACACCAGCTCGACATCGGCTTCGACCACGGTCGGGATCATTTCCAGCTTGCTGCGCACGTCGTCGACGAGGATATCGCCCATGCCGCAGGCCGGCGCGGTCAGGGTCATCTTGACGTCGACCTCGCGCTGGCCGTCATCCAGGTGCTTGAGCTCCACTTCGTAGACCAGGCCCAGGTCGACGATGTTGAAGGGGATCTCCGGGTCGAAACAGGTTCGCAGCTGCTGCCAGACAAGCTTTTCGACCTCCTCGTCGGAGGCGTCGGCGGGCAGTTCCAGCGGCGCGGGCGGTTCCTTGCCCATGGCGTCGCCGTCCTTGCCGGCGATGCGGAACAGATTGCCTTCGACAAATACGGTATAGCTGCCGCCCAGCGCCTGGGTGATGTACCCATAGCTGCCGGCGGGCAAGGTGACCGTTTCGCCCTGCGGGACCATGACGGCCTCGCAGTCGCGTTCGAAGTGGACGGGTTCGCTGCTACGGGAGTACATGTGGATCGATATGGGGTCGCGGCCGATTCCCGCAAGGCGCTCATTTTAGCCCAGTGGCCGGCCACGCGCCGGTCACCCCGCAAGCCGGTATCCTGTGGCGGACCAAAGGAAGAATGCATGCCGCCCACCTCTGCGCCCGCCAGGTCCGCCCACTGGCTCTGGCCCCCGCTGTTGTTGCTAGGAGTTGTCACGGCCACGCTGGCCTGGTTGTTCATCGCGCTGCTGAGCGGCCGCCAGGCAGGCTGGATGGCCGTCCTGGTGGCCCTGGAGCTGGGTTTCATGCTGCGCCTGGGCAACCTGCGCGGCGGCCTGCTGCGGGTGGCGTTGACCCTGCTGGGCACGGTGCTGGTGGCATTGGCAGCCAACTGGGGGATCGCTTCGGCCTACCTGGGCGGGTCGCTGGGACTGGATCCGTGGGAATCAGCGTTGCGGATGGGACCGTTCATGGCGTTCACGTTGGTTCAGCTGGCCAACGGCGTGGCCGAGCTGTTGTGGCTGGGCATCGCCCTTGTCGTCGGATGGTGGATTTCGCGCTGAGCGCGCCACGACCAACGGTCGTGGCCTACCGTCGATCGGGGTAGGTCACCACCGTTGGTCGTGACCCGCAGATCGGATCAATGCCCTCCGTCGAGGGCTTTGAGCTCGCTGACCAGCGCGCTGGCCGCACCGGCGCCATCGCCGTAGAGCATGCGGGCGTTGTCGGCGTAGAACAGCGCGTTTTCGATGCCCGCGAAGCCGGTGCCCTTGCCGCGCTTGATCACCACCACGTTGCGGGCGTTGACCACGTCCAGGATCGGCATGCCGTAGATCGGGCTGGCCGGGTCGGTGCGCGCCACCGGGTTGACCACGTCGTTGGCACCGATCACCAGCACCACGTCGGTGGTGGGGAACTCAGGGTTGATGTCATCCATGTCGGCGATCAGGTCGTAGGGCACGCCCGCTTCGGCCAGCAGCACGTTCATGTGCCCCGGCATGCGCCCGGCCACCGGGTGGATCGCGAATTTGACCTTGATGCCGCGTTCCAACAGCCGCTGCGCCAGCTCCCATACCTTGTGCTGGGCCTGGGCCACGGCCATGCCATACCCGGGCACGATCACCACGCGCTCGGCGAACGCCAGCATCGCGGCCACGTCGCTGGCCTCGATCGGCTTCTGCGCGCCGGTGATTTCCTGGGCCGTGCCACCGCCGCCGAAGTTGGAGAACAGCACGCCGCTGATCGGCCGGTTCATCGCCTTGGCCATCAGGCGGGTGAGCAGGATGCCGGCCGCGCCGACCATCATGCCGGCGATGATCAGCGCCTCGTTGCCCAGCACGTAGCCTTCGAAAGCGACCGCCAGGCCGGTGAACGCGTTGTACAGCGAGATCACCACCGGCATGTCGGCGCCGCCGATCGGCAGGGTCATCAGCACGCCCAGCGCCAGCGCGACCACGAAGAAGCTGATGATCGCCACCGGGCTCAGGGTCACTGCCGCCCAGATGCCCAGCACCACCATCGCCAGCGCAACCAGCAGGTTGAAGGCCTGCTGGCCGGGGAAGGTCACCCGCCGGTCCAGCCGGCCATCGAGCTTGGCCCAGGCGATGACCGAGCCGGACAGCGACACCGCCCCGATCGCCGAGCCGATCACCGCCAGCGCCAGCACCGTGGCCGAAGGCTGGCGCGCGCTCAGTTCGGCGATGGCCTGCGCGCTCCAGTGGCTGGTATCGCGGTTGGCCAGGAACGAGAAGCGCAGCAGTTCCACCGCACCGATCGCGGCGGCCGAACCGCCGCCCATGCCGTTGTACAGCGCTACCATCTGCGGCATGTCGGTGATGGCCACGCGCTTGGCCGACCACCACGCCACGCCGGTACCGATCGCCACCGCAGCCAGGATCAGCGGCACGTTGTGCAGGTCGGGCAGGAAGAAGGTCGCCACCGTGGCGATCAGCATGCCCAGGCCGGCCCAGCGGATGCCGCTGCGCGCGGTCATCGGCGAGGCCATGCGCTGCAGGCCGAGCAGGAACAGGGTGGCGGCAACCAGGTAGCTCACCTGCACCAGCCACTGCAGCAGTTGCGCGGTGGTGACGTTCAAGGCGCCTTCTCCCCGGCGTCGCGCTTCTGGCTGGGCTTGAACATGTCCAGCATGCGTTCGGTCACCACGTAGCCACCGGCGGAATTGCCCGCGCCGAGCACCACGGCGATGAAGCCGATGATCTTTTCCAGCGGGGTCTGCGCATGGCCCAGCACCACCATGGCGCCGATCAGCACGATGCCGTGGATGAAGTTCGACCCGGACATCAGGGGGGTATGCAGGATCACCGGCACCCGCGAAATGATCACGTGGCCTGCGATCGCAGCCAGCATGAAGATGTACAACGCCACGAACCCGTCGCTCATTGCTGTCCCTCTTCCCGGCGGTCATCCCGTCCCCTGCATCATAACCATGCGCTGAACCGTTCTGCAGGGCGGTCAACCGATGCCGCGCTGGTGCGTTCTCACCGTATCCCCCTGCGCGAGCGCTACCCTGTGCTGGTGAGCCCCTCCCTGCCGCCCCTGGCTGACGATGCCGATGCCGAAACCGCGTTGCCGGTGTCGCTGGATGCGTTTCTGGCCGGCATCGGCCCGCGCGCGTTCCGCTTCGCCGAGGCCGGGCTGCGCCAGCGCGACGACGCACTGGACGCGGTGCAGGACGCGATGCTGCGCATGCTGGCCTACCGCGACAAGCCGGCAGGGGAGTGGTCACCGCTGTTCTGGAGCATCCTGCGCCGCCGGGTGGTCGACCTGCAGCGCCGCCGCGGCTTCCGGCTGCGGTTCTGGCGCAGCAGCGACGAGCTGGCCGGCGACCACGACATCGACTGGGCCGATCCTGGACCCGGCCCGGCCCAGGCCCATGAGCAGCGCGACCAGTACGCGGCGCTGGTCAGGGCATTGCGCGATCTACCTGCACGCCAGCGCGAGGCCTTCACCCTGCGCGTGCTGCAGCAGCTCGACGGCGCCACGACCGCAGCGGCCATGGGCTGCAGCGAGGGCGCGGTCAAAACCCATCTTTCGCGCGCCCGGCAGGCGCTGCAGCAGCACCTGGAGATTGAACTGTGAGCCGCCCCGTGCCCCCCACCCTTCCCGATGACGCCGCACTGGCGCAGCTGCACGCACATGCGGTGACCCAGCTCTCTCCCGCCACGCTGGCGCGCCTGCGTGCCGCACGGCATGCGCCGCAGCGGGCCCGCGCGCACGGCTGGTGGCTGGCCACCGCGTGTTCGCTGGTGGTGGCGCTGGGCCTGGGCATCAGCTTCACCGCCCGACCGCCGGCAGCCACCCCGATGCAGGTGGCGGCCATGGCGGCGGATGACAGCAGCGACGTGCTCGACGAGAATCCGGACCTGTACCTGTGGCTGGGCGCCACCGACCTGGCAATGGAGTGAACATGAAACCGCGACTGACCCTGGCACTGGTACTGCTCTCGCTGAGCGCGGCCAGCGCCGCGCAGACCTCGACGCTGCCGGAGTGGGACAAGCTCACCCCGCAGCAGCGCGATGCGCTGATCGCGCCGGTGCGCGACCGCTGGAACGACGCGCCGCCGCCACAGCGCGAACGCATGCTGCAGCATGGCCAGCGTTGGCAGAGCATGACCCCGGAACAGCGCGAGCTGGCGCGGCGCGGCCGCCACCGTTTCGAGAACATGAGTCCGGAGCAGCGCGAGCAGGCCCGCGCGCTGTTCGCGCAGATGCGCGGCATGACCCCGGCCCAGCGCGATGCGCTGCGAGAGCGCTGGGGCCGCATGAGCCCGGAGCAGCGGCAGGAATGGCTGAAGGCCAATCCGGTCAAGGACCTGCCGCCGCGGTAGCGCCACGCCCTGCGTGGCGGCGCGATATCAGTTCGCAATCCAGCGCGTTTTCGCCAGCAGCTCATCGTCCCAGTCAAACGCCACCGCGCCATCCTTCAGGAACAGCGCGACGAAGTTGTAAAGGTTGCGCGCATACATCTCGCTGGCGTGCACCGCGCCCTGGCTGGCCAGGTTGAGCGGGCCGTCCACGGTGACGCCGCCGACGTCGACGGTTTCGCCCGGCCGGGTCGCCTCGCAGTTGCCGCCGGTCTCAGCGGCCAGGTCCACGATCACGCTGCCCGGGCGCATGCCCTGCACCATCGCGCTGGTGACGATCTTCGGCGCAGGGCGGCCGGGCACGGCGGCGGTACAGATCACCACATCGACCAACCGCAGGTGCTCGCCCAGCCGGCGCTGCTGCTCGGCCCGCTCGTCGTCGGTCAACGGACGGGCGTAGCCGCCCTCGCCCACCGCGCTGACGCCAAGGTCAAGGAACTTGCCGCCGAGCGATTCAATCTGTTCGCGGGTTTCGGGGCGCACATCGAAGCCCTCCACCTGCGCCCCAAGCCGGCGCGCGGTGGCGATGGCCTGCAGGCCGGCCACGCCGGCCCCCACCACCAGCACGCGCGAGGGCCGGATCGTGCCGGCGGCGGTGGTCAGCATGGGGAAGAAGCGCGGTGCCAGCTGGGCAGCAATCAGGGTGGCCTTGTAGCCGGCCATGCCGGCCTGCGAACTGAGCACGTCCATGGACTGTGCACGGGTGGTACGCGGCAGGCGCTCCAAGGGAAATGCCTGCAGCCCACGTGACTGGATCACGCCGGCACGTTCGGCGTCGGCCTGCGGGTGCAGCATGCCGACCAGGCTGGCACCGGACTTGAGCTGGCGCAGCCGCGCGGTTTCCGGCGGCTGCACGCACAGCACGATGTCGGCCTGGCCCAGGCGGGTGTCATCGGCGAGCTGCGCGCCGACATCCAGGTAAGCCTGGTCGGTAAAGCCGGCGCGCGTGCCGGCGCCCGGTTCGATCCACACGGCGGCGCCCAGCGCGATGTACTTGCGCGCCGTTTCCGGCGTCAGCGCTACGCGGCGTTCGCCCTGCGCGTGTTCCTTGACCCCCAACACCTCGACAGCCATGCATGTCCCCGAGCAGCGGTAAGTGGTGGGATCGTAACCCGATTGGCTGGTTTGGATGCCTTTCCTCTTTGAGCGCTACCTGGAGTCCGGCGTTGCTGGAGTGCCGGCCGTTGGCCGGCAGCCTCACGCAGTTGGGCGAACAGCCTGATGCCTGACACGTTGTCGCGCAGGGCCGGCGGGTGCGGGGGTACGGGGGGCGCCGTGAACCCATCCATGGGGGCTCTTGCGAAACATCCATGTTTCGCAAAGCCCCCGTACCCCCGCACCCGCCGACCCTCTGACGGTGTGGCGGTGGCCATGGGAGATCAAAGGCCGTTTGGATCATTTCCATGCGTTACCGGGCGTGGATGTTACAACGGCAGTCGTTTGGGAACCGACCCTACCCTGCCCCGATGCCATGTGAACCGCGTAGAGCCACGCCCTGCGTGGCTGATTCTTCCATCCGCGCGCGATCCACTGTCGGGGGAGGACGGCGGGCAGCCCCTGTAGGGACTGTCAAAAACATGGATGTTTTTGCCAAGCCCCCAGGGATGGGTTTACGGCGTGTCCCGTAAGGGGCTGCCCGTCGGCCTCCCCAGCACGTAGCACCTGAAACGCTGCCGTTGACGTTTGACGTTGACGTTGAACGCAACTTCAGTGAACCGTAGCGCCCTTGGTATCCAGGCGATCGATCACGCCCTGCATGGCGCTGTCGAAGGCGCCATCGTCGATGTGCGCGCGCAGGCGGCCGAGGCGCACCATGACCGCCAGTTCTTCCGGCGAGGCCACGCAGAAACGCACGCCGCGTCGGTTCACGAACAGCAGGCGCTGCGAGATCGGGCTGACCCAGGACAGTTTGCCGGCCTGGACTTTGCCGTCCTTGTCGACGAAATCGAGCCAACTGCCGATTTCAAGGCCGCGGAAACGGTCGGCATCGGCATTATCGAAATCGGTGACGTCGACCTTGCTGCCCAGCTCCACGCCCGCACTGTCCGCAGCCGGCGGCGTCGGCAGGACCACCTGCGGCAGCTCCGGCAGCGCGCGTTCCAGTTCCGGGCGCGATTCGGCAATGGACTGCAGCGTGTCATGCAGCGAATCGATCGCGGCGTTGGCGCCATCGGCATGTACGCCGACACTGGCAAACACCTTGCGCAGCACCGGGTGCCATGCCTGCAGCCACGGCTTGCCGACGATCTGGCGCCGGGCTTCGGACACTTCTTCCAGGATCCCGTCGGCCAACGCGAGCGCCTCGCTCACGGAAGGGCCGTCGTCGCCTTCGCGCAGCACCGCCAGGGTGAGATGGTGTTGCCACGGCTGCCGCAGGAAATCGCCGATGGCCTGCGGCAGCGCCGTATCGGCGATCCGCCAGTCCAGTTCGGATGCCGCGCGGGTGCGCGCCACTTCCAGCTTTTCCTGGCCGCGCTGGGTCTCGGCGGCGCGGCGCTCGGCGATCTCGATGCGGCGGCGGTGCTGGGCCAGGAAGTCGCGGAATTCTTCTTCCAACGTCAGGAAGATGGCCAGGTTCTCGTTGAACTCGGCCACCAGCCGCTCGATGATTTCCTCGACCTTGCCCATCAGCACGCGCTCGGCCTGGCTCTCGCCGGTGTTGCCTTCGCAGGCCTCGGCCAGCGAATTGAGCAGCTTGCGCGCCGGGTGGGTCTTCTGCACGAACATGCGGCGGTCGAGCATGGCCACCTTCACGAAGGGCACCACCAGCCGGCCGATCAGCTCGCGCGAGCGACCTTCCAGGTCGCGCTCGTCCAGCATCACATCGAACAGCATGCCCACCAGGTCGATCGCATCTTCATCCTGCGGGTCCAGGCGCGCCTGCGCCGGGTCCACGCCGAGCCGGGTTGCCCCGGACAGCACTTCGCTCTTCAACCGCTGGGCCAGCGATTCGCCGTCTTCGCCGATCGCCGCGCGCAGGGTCGCGCTCGGCGTGGCCTGCAGCAGCGACAGCACCGACATCATTTCGCGCTGGCTCAGTGGGCGCTGTTGCCCCACCGCCACGCTGGCGGCGGAGGTCGCGTCTTCGCGGACATGCCGGGTCTGCTGCAGCAGCTCGTGCAGCGCTTCCAGCAACATGCCCTGGTTGCCGCTCATCCCGTCCGGGCCTTCGGCTGCATGGTCATGCGCGGCCTGCGCCGACTGCATGCGGCCACGGCTGGCCGCCCAGCGGTCGGCGAAGCGCCGTGCCCAGGCCGGGGCCGCACCTTCGTCGGCTGCGCCGCTTTCGGTTTCCAGGGCCTGGACCAGCTCGTCCAGCTCCTGCCGGGGCGTGGGCGGACGCGGCGTGGCGCGGCGCGGGGCGGCCATCTGCGGCATCACACCGGCAGCGGCCAGTTGTTCGTCGAGTTTCTCGTAACGCTTGCCGATCGGCGCGTGCAGGTCGCGCTCGCACAGCTTGATCAGCACCAGGCGCACTTCCGGCGCCAGTTCACAGTCTGCGAAGGCCTCATGGATGGCCACGCCGATGTGTTCGGGGCTGATCGGGTTGGTGTCGGCGTTCAGTTCCAGCCCGCCGGCGATCCAGCCCAGGCGGCGGTCAAGCCGGCCCAGTACCGGCTTCCAGTCACGCAGCAGCACGGTGGCGAAGTTGCGCACCGCCAGCCGCGATTCCAGCACGTGCTCGGGGACCAGGCTGAGCCCTTCCCCGCCCGCACCGGCCAGCGTGGCTTCGGCCGACAGCGGCTCAGCGTGTTCCAGCGCGTCCCAAGCCCTGGCCAGGTGCCCACGGAAACCGGCCACGATGTCTTCACGGCGCCGACGCAGTTCACGCATGCCATCGAGGAACAGCAGCTGCGACGCGCCGGCGGTGCCGGCACGGTCGAACAGCACGTCGTCGAAGCGGGCGATCACGGTCGCGAAAGACTCGGCCAGGCCCGGCAGGGCGGCCTCGCGTGCAAGCTTCAACAGCGCCGGGTCGCGACCCGGCTGTCCCGATACGTTGGGCGTGGCGATCATGCGAAAAGGCTCCCCACCCTCGCTGGTACAGAATGCAGCATGGATACAACAGGCACGGGCGTCCCCAAGACACCAGCACACGGATGGTAGGACGCCCCACCGGTCAGGGACAGTGAAACAGTCCGCACTTTGAACCTCATGACCCGGGTGCCGGCAGGCCTTGTATCGTAAGGCCAGCGCGGGTGGGAAGCGAGTACAGCGACGTGAAGGAGTGCCGTTAATTAAGTGAGGTTCATCACGTTTTGTCGCAAATGGGCAGGAGATCGCCGGAAGACGGGTCACAAACTGCCCCGACTATAATCTGAGCCACCCCGATGCCCGACAGAGACCCCATGCTCGACTCCCCTGCGCTGCAAGCCCTGGACGCCCGCCGTTCGGTTCCCGCCCTGCAACTGGGCGCGCCCGGACCGGACCCGGCCACCCTGCAGCGGATGCTGGCCTCGGCCGTGCGCGTGCCGGACCACGGCAAGCGGGTGCCCTACCGCTTCCTGCGCATCGCCGGCGATGCGCGCCTGCAGCTGGGTGAGTTCCTGGCCCGGCGCAGCCGCGAGCGCGACCCCAATGCCTCCGACGCACAGGTCGAGAAGGACCGGCTGCGCTTTTCGCATGCGCCGCTGATCATCACCGTCATCGCCGCGCCTACGCCCAGCCCGAAGGTACCCGAGCTGGAGCAGCTGATGACCGCCGGCTGCGTCTGCTTCGCGCTTTTGCAGGCCGCGCAGGCGCTGGGCTTTGGCGCCCAGTGGCTGACCGCCTGGATGGCGTTCGACCCGGCCGTGCATGCCCACCTGGGCCTGGCCGAGCATGAGCAGATCGTGGGTTTCATCCATATCGGCACCCCGAAGACCGCCGTGCCCGAACGTGAGCGCCCTGATCCGGCCGCGCTGCTGCAGGACTGGGTGGGCTGAGTGCACACGCCTCTCTACCTGGTGGATGCCAGCCTGTACGTGTTCCGGGCCTGGCATTCGATGCCCGATGAATTCCAGGACCAGCAGGGCTGGCCGACCAACGCGGTGCATGGCTTTGCCCGCTTCCTGCTCGACCTGCTGGAGCGCGAGCGCCCGCAGCACATCGCCATCGCCTTCGACGAGGCGCTGGACAGCTGCTTCCGCCACACCCTCTACGCTGCCTACAAAGCCAACCGCGATCCCGCGCCCGACGCGCTGCGCCGCCAGTTCGCGCACTGCAAGGCGCTGTGCAGCGCGCTGGGCCTGACCGTGCTGGCCCACCACGAATACGAGGCCGACGACCTGATCGGCAGTGCGCTGCATGCGCGCCGCCCGGCCGGCATGCGCGGGGTGATCATCTCGGCCGACAAGGACCTGTCGCAGCTGCTGTTCGAGCATGACGAGCAATGGGATTACGCCCGCAACCAGCGCTGGGGCATGGCCGGGGTCAAGGCCCGCCATGGCGTGCATGCCCACCAGATCGCCGATTACCTGGCACTGTGCGGCGATGCGGTCGACAACATTCCCGGGGTGAGCGGCGTCGGCGCCAAATCGGCGGCCGTGCTGCTGGCCCATTTCGGCAGCCTGGACACCCTCTACGAGCGGCTGGACGAAGTGCCGTTCCTGCGCCTGCGCGGCGCCGCCCAGATGGCGGTGCGGCTGCGCGAGCAGCGTGAGCATGCACTGCTGTGGCGGCAGCTCACCACCATTGCGCTGGATGCACCGCTGGATGCGGCGCAGGCCGATTTCAGCCGTTCCAGCGCCGATCCGCAGATGCTGCAGGGCCTGTGCGAGGCGCTGCGCTTTGGTCCGCTGACCCGGCGCCGGCTGTTCAACGCCGCCGGCATTCCCGATATTTCTCCTCCCGCAAGCGAGTTCGCATGAGCCCCAACACGCAAGCCCCGAAGGTCGTCTACGAAGGCAAGTACCAGCGCATGGTCGTGCGCGGCTCGTGGGAGTACAGCGAACGCACCCACGCCGGCGGACTGGCCGCGATCATCATCGCCGTCACCCCCGACGACAACGTGCTGTTCGTCGAGCAGTTCCGCGTACCGCTGCAGGCCAAGACGATCGAGATGCCGGCCGGCCTGGTCGGCGATATCGACGCGGGAGAATCGATTGAAGACTCCGCCGTGCGCGAGCTGGAAGAAGAAACCGGCTGGACCGCCGGGCATGCCGAAGTGTTGATGATCGGCCCGACCTCCTCCGGTGCCAGCAGCGAGAAAATCGCCTTCGTGCGCGCCACCGGCCTGCGCAGGGTCGGCGAAGGCGGCGGCGATGCCAGCGAGGACATCACCGTGCATGAGGTGCCGCGCGCCCGCGCGGCGGCCTGGCTGGTGGAGAAGATGGGCCAGGGCTACCAGCTGGACGCGAAGTTGTGGGCTGGGCTGTGGATGATCGAGCACCACCTGGATGGGACCGCACGTGGCTGATTCCCGCGCGCTTCCGCTGGCGGCCACGCCCCTGCTTGGCGCCAAGGATCCTGCACCGTTCACCGTGTTGCATCCGGCCGGGCGTTCGCCGTATGTGCTGATCACCGACCACGCCGGCCAGCAGGTGCCGGAGGTGCTGGCGAACCTGGGGCTGCCGCAGGTCGAGCGCGACCGCCATATCGGCTGGGACATCGGCATTGCCGGGGTCACCCGCGAACTGGCCCGGTTGCTCGACGCGTGGGCGATCACCCAGACCTATTCGCGGCTGGTGATCGACTGCAACCGTCCGTTGGCGTCGCCGACGCTGATTCCCGAGGTCAGCGACCATACCGTGGTGCCGGGCAACGCCGGGCTGTCGGCCGCGCAGCGGCAGCAGCGCATCGATGCAATCCACGCGCCCTACCATGCGCGCATTGCCGCCGAGCTGGATGCACGCGCCGGGCAGCAGCGCCCGACGGTGCTGGTGATGATGCACAGCTTCACCCCGCGCATGAACGGTGCGGACCGGCCGTGGCATGCCGGGGTGCTGTACCACCAGGACACGCGCCTGGCGCATGCGCTGCTGCAGGCACTGCGCGACGAAGGCGACCTGGTGGTGGGCGACAACGAACCGTATTCGGTCAGCAGCACCAGCGATTACGCGGTGCCGGTGCATGGTGAAGGCCGCGGGCTGCTGCACGTTGAGCTGGAAATCCGCCAGGACCTGATCGCCGATGCCGCCGGTCAGCGCGCGTGGGCCGAACGCCTGGCGCGGGTGTTCACCGCGCTGGACGTCACGGCGCGGTCAACCCCGTAGCCCCGGCAGGTACCCACCGTGGGTGGGTACATCCATCAGGCGGCGAAACCATCCGTCGCGCGCACCAGCGCATCGATGGTCTCTGCCTCGAACGCGGAATGGCCCGATGCCGGGCTGATCTCGAGCGTGGATTTCGGCCAGGCCTTGTGCAGCTCCCACGCATTCTGCAGCGGGCACACCACGTCGTAACGGCCGTGCACGATCACGCCCGGGATGTCGGCGATGCGGTGCGCGTCGCGCAGCAGCTGTTCTTCGACCTCGAAGAAACCGCCGTTGACGAAGTAGTGGTTCTCGATGCGCGCGAATGCCAGCGCGAAGCGCGGGTCTTCATGGCTGTTCACGAAGTCGGCATCCACGTGCAGGAAGCTGGTGGCCCCTTCCCACACGCTCCACGCCTTGGCCGCGGCCAGGCGGGTGGCTTCATCGTCGCTGGTGAGGCGGCGGTGGAAGGCGGAAATAAGGTCGTGGCGTTCCACCGCCGGGATCGGCGCCAGGTAGTGTTCCCACGCATCGGGGAACAGGCGGTTGGCGCCTTCCTGGTAGAACCATTCCAGTTCCCAGCGGCGCAGCATGAAGATGCCACGCAGCACCAGCTCGGTGACCTGCTGCGGGTGGGTCTGGGCATAGGCCAGCGCCAGGGTCGAACCCCAGCTGCCGCCGAAGACCTGCCAGCGTTCTACCTTCAGGTGCTCGCGCAGCTTCTCGATGTCGGCCACCAGGTCCCAGGTGGTGTTGTCCACCAGGTCGGCGTGCGGGGTGGAACGGCCAGCACCGCGCTGGTCGAACAGGATGATGCGGTACTTGGCCGGATCGTGGAACTGGCGCATCTTGTCGCTGCAGCCGCCACCGGGGCCGCCGTGCAGCATCACCACCGGCTTGCCCTGCGGATTGCCGCACTGTTCGAAATACAGCGTGTGGCGGTCGTCGACCTTCAGGCTGCCAACGTCGTAGGGGGTGATGGCCGGGTACAGCGTGCGCATGGGTGGAGCTCCAGTGGAATCACGGTCGCTCATTCTACCGCTGGGTGGTGGGCCACCGTCCCAGGCTCACCCGGTCGCGCTGCTCCAGGTCCAGCGCGGTTTCCACCTCGACGAATCCGGCGCCCTCCAGCAGCGCGCGGATCGCTTCGCCCTGGTCCCACCCATGTTCCATCAGCAGCCAACCGCCCGGCTGCAGGTGCACGGGCGCGCCGGCGATGATCAGGCGGATGTCGTCCAGCCCGTCGTGGCCAGACGCCAGTGCGGTGGCTGGTTCGAAGCGCAGGTCGCCCTCGGCCAAGTGCGGGTCGTCGCTGGCGATGTACGGCGGATTGCTGGCGATCAGGTCGAAGCGGTCGCCGACCAAGGGGGCATGCCAGGATCCCTGCCGGAACGCGACGTTGGCCAGCCCATGCTGGCGGGCATTGCCGGCAGCGACGGCGATCGCATCGCCACTCATGTCCGTGGCCACGATCTGCGCCAGCGGGCGTTCACTGGCCAGGGCCAGCGCAATGGCACCGCTGCCGGTGCCCAGGTCGGCGATCCGCAGCGGCACGCCCTCCGGCAGCCGCTCCAGGGCCAGTTCGACCAGCCGTTCGGTTTCCGGGCGCGGAATCAAGGTGGCCGGGCTGACCGCCAGGTCCAGGGTCCAGAAGCCGCGCCGGCCCAGCAGGTAGGCCACCGGCTCACCGGCAATGCGACGCTGCAGCAGCGCCGCGAACGCCTCCGCCGTGGCCGGGTCGAGCAGGTCGGTGGCATGCGCGAACAGCCAGCCGCGCTCACGCCCCAACACATGCAGCAGCAGCAGTTCGGCTTCGTGCCGGCCTTCCACCCCGGGCAGCACGCGGGCGGCGGCGGCAAGCAGCTGGCGGATCTCCTGTGGGGCGGCGGTCATGGCGGGCTTGGGCGTCGGTGGGGGCGCAGTGTAGGCCAATGGCGGCACGGGCCGGCCGCCGCGACCGGTTGTCGCAGCCACCTCGCGACGCTGAAAGGCGGTTCAGGCACCGCGACGGGCGGATAACCTGCGGCTATCACCGCGCGGCGCGAGGAAATGATGAAAGTCCTTTCCATACAATGGGCTACGAATGAATAGTGGCCCATGTTCACCCGGGAATCAGGCCGTTTCGATAGACTGTATCTATCGTATTGATGAAATCAATGCATTTTCCTTATCGAAACCCAGGCGGTACTCTGTGTTGGCTGCTTCACCCATCCCCCTTCACCACGAGGAATATCGATGTCGCTCATCAACACCCAGATCAAGCCGTTCGAAGCCAACGCCTACCAGAATGGCGAATTCATCAAGGTGTCGGACAGCACCCTGAAGGGCCAGTGGTCGGTCCTGATCTTCATGCCGGCCGCCTTCACCTTCAACTGCCCGACCGAGATTGAAGACGCCGCCGATCATTACGCCGAGTTCCAGAAGGCCGGTGCCGAGGTGTACATCGTCACCACCGACACCCACTTCTCGCACAAGGTGTGGCACGAAACCTCGCCGGCCGTCGGCAAGGCCCAGTTCCCGCTGGTCGGCGACCCGACCCACCAGCTGACCAACGCCTTCGGCGTGCACATTGCCGAAGAAGGCCTGGCCCTGCGCGGCACGTTCATCATCAACCCGGAAGGCGTGATCAAGACCCTGGAGATCCACTCCAACGAGATCGCCCGTGACGTCTCCGAGACCCTGCGCAAGCTGAAGGCTGCCCAGTTCACCGCCGCCAACCCGAACCAGGTGTGCCCGGCCAAGTGGAAGGAAGGCGAGAAGACCCTGACCCCGTCGCTGGACCTGGTCGGCAAGATCTAAGCAACGCCTCATCCCCATTCCCGTTGCGACGGGAGTGGGGGTGAATCCAAGCCGGTGCGCCCGCGCCCGTTTCGATTCACCCCTACGCCGCCCAGATGTACCGTAGTGGTACGTCGACGCCGTTCCTTTGCCTGAATCAAGGAGTTTTTCGATGTTGGATGCCAACCTCCAGTCCCAGCTGAAGACCTACCTGGAACGCGTCACCCGGCCGATCCAGATCACCGCGCACGCCGACGACGGCGCCAAGTCGCAGGAGATGCTGGAGCTGCTGGAAACCCTGGTCAGCCTGTCCAGCCAGATCACCCTCGACGTGCGCCGCGACGGCGCCGAGCGCACCCCCTCCTTCGCGCTGACCACGCCGGGCCAGGACATCCACCTGGCCTTCGCCGGCCTGCCGATGGGACACGAATTCACCTCGCTGGTGCTGGCGCTGCTGCAGGTCGGCGGCCACCCCTCCAAGGCAACGGCCGAGGTGATCGAGCAGGTACAGGGGCTGGAAGGCGAGTACCGGTTCGAGACCTACTTCTCGCTGTCCTGCCAGAACTGCCCGGACGTGGTCCAGGCACTCAACCTGGCGGCGGTGCTGAACCCGCGCATCCAGCACGTGGCGATCGACGGCGGCCTGTTCCCGGCCGAGGTCGAAGCGCGCCAGATCATGTCCGTGCCCACCGTGTACCTCAACGGCGAAGTGTTCGACCAGGGCCGCATGAGCCTGGAGCAGATCGTGGCCAAGCTGGACACCGGTTCGGCCAAGCGCGATGCGGCGAAGATCGCCGCGAAGGCGCCGTACGACGTGCTGGTCATCGGCGGCGGCCCGGCCGGCGCCGCTGCGGCGATCTACGCCGCCCGCAAGGGCATCCGTACCGGCGTGGCAGCCGAGCGTTTCGGTGGCCAGGTGCTGGACACCATGGCGATCGAGAACTTCATCTCGGTCAAGGAAACCGAAGGCCCGAAGCTGGCCATGGCACTGGAACAGCACGTGCGCGAGTACGACGTGGACATCATGAACCTGCAGCGCGCCAGCGGCCTGGTGCCGGCCGGCGACGATGGCCTGGTCGAGATCAAGCTGGAGAACGGCGCATCGCTGAAGTCGCGCTCGGTGATCCTGTCCACCGGTGCGCGCTGGCGCCAGATGAACGTGCCCGGCGAAGACCAGTACCGCAACAAGGGCGTGGCCTACTGCCCGCATTGCGACGGCCCGTTGTTCAAGGGCAAGCGCGTGGCGGTGATCGGCGGCGGCAATTCCGGGGTGGAAGCGGCGATCGACCTGGCCGGCATCGTGACGCATGTGACCCTTCTGGAGTTCGACGACAAACTCCGTGCCGATGAAGTCCTGCAGAAGAAGCTGCGCAGCCTGGGCAATGTCACCATCATCACCAGCGCGCTCACCCAGGAAGTGCTGGGCGATGGTCAAAAGGTGAACGGCCTGGTCTACAAGGACCGCGTGGGTGGCGACGCCCACCGGGTCGAGCTGGAAGGCATCTTCGTGCAGATCGGGCTGCTGCCCAATACGGAGTGGCTGAAGGACGCGGTGGCGCTGTCGCCGCGCGGCGAAGTGGTCATTGACGACCGCGGCCAGACCAGTGTTCCGGGCGTGTTCGCCGCGGGAGATTGCACAACCGTACCCTACAAGCAGATCATCATCGCCATGGGCGCCGGTTCGACGGCCGCGCTGAGCGCTTTTGACCACCTGATCCGAACTACCGTTCCCAAGAGCAGCGGCGCCGTCGCCGAAGCTGCCTGAAACGTCCGGTTCCCCGCTTGCGGGGAACCTTTTTTACCTGCTGGGGAAACCACGCCATCGCCCGGTCCATTACCGTCTAGAGGTACAAGGAAATGAACCTACGTGATCTGAAATATCTGGTGGCGTTGGCTGACCATCGCCACTTTGGTCGCGCGGCGGCGTCCTGCTTCGTCAGCCAGCCCACGCTCTCGACCCAGATCCGCAAGCTCGAGGATGAGCTGGGCCTGCCGCTGGTGGAACGTTCCCCGCGCAAGGTGATGCTGACCCCGGCCGGGCTGGAAGCGGCCGCCCGCGCGCGCTCGATCATGGGCGAAATCGAACAATTGAAAGAAGCGGCGCGGCGCAGCCGCGACCCGGAAGCGGGCACGGTCCGGCTGGGCATCTTCCCCACGCTGGGCCCCTACCTGCTGCCGCACGTCATCCCCAACATCCGCGGACGCTTCCCGCAGCTGGAACTGCTGCTGGTCGAAGAAAAAAGCGACGAACTCCTGCACCGGCTGCGCGACGGCCGGCTGGACGCGGCGCTGTTGGCACTGCCCCTGGACGACGACCAGCTGCACGCCGAGTTCCTGTTCGAGGAACCGTTCCTGTTGGCCGTCTCCGGCCAGCACCCGCTGGCGCGACGCCTGCACCTGGACGTGCAGGAACTGTCTTCGCAGAAGCTGCTGCTGCTTGAAGACGGGCACTGCCTGCGCGACCAGGCGCTGGCGGTGTGCCGGCTGTTCGGCGCCAACGAGAAATCCGAATTCCGCGCCACCAGCCTGGAGACGCTGCGCCAGATGGTCGCGGCCGACGTCGGCATCACCCTGCTGCCGACGCTGTCGGTGAAGCCGCCGGTGCCGCGCTCGGACAACATTCGTCTGCTCGACTTCGAGGGCGAAGACCGCCCCAGCCGGCGCATCGCGATGGCCTGGCGGCGCAGCTCGGCCATGACCGGGTTCCTGGAACAGCTGGCCGAGCAGTTCAAGCGGCTGCCGGAGGCATTGTTCATGCTGGACCCCGCCGATGGCGCCCCGGACCGGCCGCAGCCGCTGCAGGCGCGGGCCTGACGGTCACGCTGAACCGGCCATGCCGGGGTGCCCCGGGCCCGGGTCGCATACTCTGCGGATAGGCAGCACAATAGGACAAGGCGGTGCCAGCAGGCGCCGCCTTTTGCTTGGGTCTTCCATAATCAAGGAGTTTCAGATGTCTACCGCCAGCGGCCTGCCGCCGTCCATCACCGTTTCCAGTCACGACATGGACCGCCTCGAGGCCATGCTCGACGGACCCACCGTCGCCAAGACGCCTGCGGCGCTGGCCCTGGCCGATGAGTTGAACCGTGCGACCGTCGTGGCGCCGGAACAGATGCCCGAAGGCGTGGTCATGATGCATTCGCGGGTGGAATGCGAAGATGAGCTGCACGGCGACAAGCACGAGCTGACGCTGGTGTACCCGCGCGAAGCCGATGTCGACCAGGGCAAGGTCTCCATCCTCGCACCGGTGGGCACCGCACTGCTGGGCCTGGCCGTTGGCCAGTCGATGGACTGGGATGCACCTGGCGGCCGCAAACTGCGCCTGCGGGTGAAGGCCGTCCACGCCCCCAAGATTTGATCGTCCCTGCCACGCACCGCGCAGGGCCCAGGTAACGTTCCAGGAGCCGCAATGAGCACCGCAACCCCGTCCAAACTTTCGCAGCTGCGCGACCTGTCCGTGGTCGTGGCCGATACCGGCGATTACGAGGCGATCAAGCGCCTGAAGCCGGTCGACTGCACGACCAATCCCACGCTGGTCAAGAAGGCACTCGACCTGCCGGTCTATGCCGAACTGATCGAGCGCGAACTGGCCTGGGGCCGTGAGCAGTCGGGCGAGCGCGAAACTGTCGTGCACGCCGTGGCCGACCGCCTCACCGTGGGCGTGGGCACGCTGCTGAGCACGCTGGTGCCGGGCCGTGTGTCCACCGAAGTCGACGCCGACCTGGCGCACGACACGGCGAACACGGTGACCAAGGCGCGCCAGTTCATCGCCATGTACGAAGCGGCCGGCGTGCCGCGCAGCAAGGTGCTGATCAAGATCGCCGCCACCTGGGAAGGCGTGGAAGCCGCCCGCCAGCTGCAGGCCGAAGGCATCGACTGCAATCTGACCCTGATCTTCAACCCGACCCAGGCGCTGGCCTGCAGCGAGGCCGGCGCGTTCCTGATCTCCCCGTTCGTCGGCCGGATCCTGGACTGGTACGTGGCCAACGGCCAGGCCCCGGCCAACATCGACGCCGACCCGGGCGTGGTGTTCGTGCGCGGCGTGTACGCCGAGTTCAAGCGCCGCGGCTCGCCGACGGTGGTGATGGGCGCCTCGTTCCGTTCCACCGCGCAGATCGAAGCACTGGCCGGCTGCGACCGCCTGACCATCTCGCCGGACCTGCTGGAAAAGCTGGACGCCGACCACGGCGAACTGCCGCGCAAGCTGGTGGCGGGCGCCCCCGAAGCGGTCAACGTCACCCCGATCGACGCCGCGACCTTCGCCGCCGACTTGGCGGCCGACCCGAGGGCCACCGAGAAGCTGGCCGCCGGCATCGACGCAGTCGCCAAGGACCTCGAAGCGCTGCGCCAGACGATTCGCGAACGGCTGTAAGCCGTTCCTGCGTTCTCGACCGCAACGACGGGACGGATGCAGCGAGTGCATCCGTCCCGTTTG
>NZ_JBNBBE010000024.1:0-45187 GCF_050031795.1 Stenotrophomonas sp. SrG | reverse complement strand
AAGCGTGACGACGTCCAGCGCGGCCAGGTGCTGTGCAAGCCGGGTTCGATCAAGCCGCACACCGAGTTCGAAGGCGAGGTCTACGTGCTGTCGAAGGACGAAGGCGGCCGTCACACCCCGTTCTTCAACGGCTACCGCCCGCAGTTCTACTTCCGTACCACCGACATCACTGGCGCCGCCAAGCTGCCGGAAGGCGTCGAGATGGTGATGCCGGGTGACAACGTGAAGATGGTCGTGACCCTGATCAACCCGGTCGCCATGGACGAAGGCCTGCGCTTCGCGATTCGTGAAGGCGGCCGTACCGTCGGCGCCGGCGTGGTCTCCAAGATCATCAAGTAATCTGCTAGACTCTGCGCCCCGATGTTGCCTGGGTAGGGCATCGGGGTTGCAACACAAACGGGAAAAGAGGCGCAGGACGCACCTCGTGTTCCCCAGACCAGGAAGGGTCGCGCCATTCAGGCAGTGTCAACAGGACCCCCTGTTGACCGCCGCGTTGTATGCGCGCTATACTTTTTGTCTGGGCAGATCGGGAGACCGGTCTGCCTCGATTTTTGAGGTCTACGGAAAGATCTTGTCGCCGCGCAGGAATGTGCGGCGTCCGCATTCAGGATATTCATGGGACAAGGCAACCCAGAGGCCTTGTCCGTCGCTCTTTTAACGAAGGAACCTACCGCCATGGCGGACCAAAAGATCCGGATTCGGTTGAAGGCGTTCGATCATCGTTTGATCGACCGTTCGGCCAGCGAGATCGTTGAAACGGCAAAGCGGACCGGCGCGCAAGTGCGTGGCCCGATCCCGCTGCCGACCAAGATCGAGCGTTACACCATTCTCGTCTCGCCGCACGTCGACAAGGACGCGCGTGACCAGTACGAGACCCGCACGCACAAGCGCGTGCTCGACATCGTCGACCCCAACGACAAGACCGTGGACGCGCTGATGAAGCTCGAACTGGCTGCCGGCGTCGACGTTCAGATCAAGCTGACCTGAGGACTACGACCATGACGAAGAAATATTCGTTGGGCTTCGTGGGCCGCAAGGCTGGCATGAGCCGCGTGTTCACCGAAGATGGCCAGGCCATCCCGGTGACCCTGATTGAAGCTACCCCGAACCGCATCGCGCAGATCAAGACCGTCGAAGCTGACGGCTACAGCGCCGTGCAGGTGACCGTCGGCGCGCGTCGCGCTGCCCTGGTCAACAAGCCGGAAGCCGGCCACTTCGCCAAGGCGAAGGTGGAAGCCGGTCGTGGCCTGTGGGAATTCCGCGTTGAAGACGCGCAGCTCGGCGATTTCGCCGTTGGCGGCGAAGTCAAGGCGGACATCTTTGAAGTTGGCCAGAAGGTCGACGTCCAGGGTGTCACCAAGGGTAAGGGCTTCCAGGGCACCATCAAGCGCTACAACTTCCGTATGGGCGATGCAACCCACGGTAACTCGCTGTCGCATCGCGCGCCGGGTTCGCTGGGCCAGCGCCAGACCCCGGGTCGCGTTTTCCCGGGCAAGAAGATGTCGGGCCACATGGGTGCCGTGCAGCAGAGCACGCAGAACCTGGAAGTTGTCAAGGTCGACGTCGAGCGCGGTCTGATCGCGATTCGTGGCGCCGTGCCTGGCGCTGCGGGTGGTGACGTGATCGTGCGTCCGGCTAGCAAGGCATAAGGAGAGATGACGATGGAACTCGTTATCACGGGTAGCAACAACAAGGTCTCGGTCTCCGATGCCGTGTTCGGTCGCGATTTCAGCGAAGATCTGGTCCACCAGGTCGTCGTTGCCTATCGCAATGCCGGTCGCGCCGGCACCAAGGCACAGAAGACTCGTTCTGAAGTGGCTGGTACCACCAAGAAGTCGAAGAAGCAGAAGGGCGGCGGTGCGCGTCATGGCGCGCTGACGGCTCCGATCTTCGTCGGCGGCGGTGTCACCTTCGCGGCCAAGCCGCGCAGCTTCGAGCAGAAGGTCAACCGCAAGCAGTACCGTGCCGCCATGTGCGCGATCCTGTCCGAGCTGAACCGCCAGGGCCGTTTGACCATCGTGGAGTCCTTCGATGTCGAAGCGACCAGCACGAAGGCTCTGATCGCCAAGCTGGCCGGCCTGGAAGTGGGCAAGCGCCCGCTGATCGTCACCGAGGAAGCCACCGAGCACCTGTACCTGTCGGCCCGCAACATTCCCTACGTGGAAGTGCGTGACGTGCAGGGCCTGGATCCGGTGTCGCTGGTCGGTGCCGACACGGTCGTCATCACCGCTGATGCGGTCAAGAAGGTCGAGGAGTGGCTGGCATGAACAGCAACGAAAAAATCTTCAGCGTGCTGCGTGCTCCGCGAGTCTCCGAAAAGACCGCGCGCCTGCAGGAACATTCCAACCAGTATGTCTTCGAGATCTCGAACGAAGCGACCAAGGCCGACGTGAAGGCCGCGGTAGAGCAGTTGTTCGACGTCAAGGTCGAAGCGGTCAACGTGCTGAACGTGAAGGGCAAGAACAAGTCCTTCCGTAACCGCACCGGCCGCCGCGGCGATTGGCGCAAGGCGTACGTGCGTCTCGCCGATGGCCAGTCCATCGATGTAACGGCCAAGGCCTGAGGTACATCCCATGCCATTGATGAAATTCAAGCCCACTTCCCCCGGCCGCCGTTCGGCCGTGCGCGTGGTTACGCCCGATCTGCACAAGGGCGCACCGCACGCAGCGTTGCTGGAGCCGAAGAGCAACACCGGTGGTCGTAACCACCACGGTCGCATCACCACCCGTCACGTGGGCGGTGGTCACAAGCAGCATTACCGTCTGATTGACTTCAAGCGCAACAAGGAAGGCATTCCGGCGCGCGTGGAACGCATCGAATACGATCCGAACCGCACCGCCCATATCGCCCTGCTGTGCTACGTCGACGGCGAGCGCCGCTACATCATCGCACCGAAGGGCCTGAAGGCCGGTGACCAGGTGATCGCGGGTTCGGATGCGCCGATCAAGACCGGCAACACCCTGCCGCTGCGCAACATCCCGGTTGGTACCACTGTCCACGGCATCGAACTGAAGCCGGGCAAGGGTGCCCAGATCGCGCGTGCCGCCGGCGCTGCCGTGCAGCTCGTCGCTCGTGAAGGCGTCTTCGCCACCCTGCGCCTGCGCTCGGGTGAAATGCGCAAGGTGCCGGTCGAGTGCCGCGCAACGATCGGTGAAGTCGGCAACGACGAACACAACCTGGAAAAGCTGGGCAAGGCTGGCGCCAAGCGCTGGCGCGGTGTCCGCCCGACCGTTCGTGGTGCTGCCATGAACCCGGTTGACCACCCGCACGGTGGTGGTGAGGCGAAGGCCGGCCAGGGTAATCCGCATCCGGTCACCCCGTGGGGTGTTCCGACCAAGGGTTACAAGACGCGCAAGAACAAGCGCACCCAGCAATTCATCGTCCGCGATCGTAGGGGCTAATCGACCATGGCACGTTCACTCAAGAAGGGCCCGTTCGTCGATCACCACCTCGTCAAGAAGGTGGAGGCCGCTGCGGGTAGCAAGAAGCCGATCAAGACCTGGTCGCGCCGTTCGATGATCCTGCCGGAAATGGTAGGCATCACCATCGCCGTTCATAACGGTAAGAACCACGTTCCGGTGCTCGTCAACGAGAACATGGTCGGCCACAAGCTCGGCGAATTTGCCATCACCCGGACCTTCAAGGGTCACGGTGGTGACAAGAAGTCGGGCAAGTAAGGAGAGATGACAATGGAAGCGAAAGCAATCCTGCGCTCCGCGCGCATCTCTGCGCAGAAAGCACGCCTGGTCGCTGACCAGGTGCGCGGCCTGCCGGCCGAGCGTGCGGTCAACCTGCTGAAGTTCTCGGACAAGAAGGCTGCCCACCTGATCAAGAAGGTGGTGGAGTCGGCTATTGCCAATGCCGAGAACAACCAGGGCGCCGACGTCGACGAGCTGAAGGTTCAGACCATCATGGTTGATGAAGGTCCGACCCTGAAGCGTTTCATGGCGCGGGCGAAAGGCCGCGGCACCCGCATCCTCAAGCGCACCAGCCACATCACTGTGGTTGTGGGCGCCGGCAAGTAAGCGGAAAGGAAAACACCATGGGTCATAAAGTTCATCCGATTGGTATCCGCCTCGGCATCTCCAAGGACTGGAACTCCAAGTGGTACGCCAACAAGGCCGAGTTTGCTGGTTATCTGGCAGCCGACCTGAAGGTGCGGGACATGCTGCGCAAGAAGCTCGCGCAGGCCGGCATCAGCAAGATCCTCATCGAACGTCCGGCGAAGACCGCCCGCGTGACGATCCACACCGCCCGTCCGGGCGTGGTGATCGGCAAGCGTGGTGAGGACATCGAGAAGCTGCGCAAGGAAGTGAGCGAAATGATGGGCGTTCCGGCGCACATCAACGTCACCGAAGTGCGCAAGCCCGAGCTGGACGCGCAGCTGGTTGCCGAGTCGATCGCGCAGCAGCTGGAGCGTCGCATCATGTTCCGCCGCGCAATGAAGCGCTCGGTCGGCAACGCGATGCGCCTCGGTGCCCTGGGCATCAAGGTCAACGTCGGTGGCCGCTTGAACGGTGCTGAAATCGCCCGTTCAGAGTGGTACCGCGAAGGCCGCGTGCCGCTGCACACGCTGCGTGCCGACATCGACTATGGCTTCGCTGAAGCCAAGACGACCTACGGCATCATCGGCATCAAGGTCTGGATCTACAAGGGCGAGGTTTTCGATTTCTCCCAGGTTGGCCAGGAAAAGCAGGACGACACCCCGTCGCGCAACGATCGTAACGATCGCGGTGACCGCGGTGACCGTCAGCGCCCGGCCCGTGAAGCGAGGTAACGACAATGTTGCAACCCAAGCGAACCAAGTACCGCAAGGTACACAAGGGCCGTAACGATGGCCTGAGCTGGAGCGCCAACGCTGTCAGCTTCGGCGAATACGGCCTGAAGGCAACCGCCCACGGTCAGCTGACCGCGCGCCAGATCGAAGCGGCCCGCCGCTCGATCAGCCGCTACGTCAAGCGCGGTGGCAAGATGTGGATCCGAGTGTTCCCCGACAAGCCGATCACCAAGAAGCCCATCGAAGTCCGAATGGGTTCTGGTAAGGGCAACGTGGAGTACTGGGTAGCCCAGATCCAGCCCGGCCGCATGATCTATGAAATTGAAGGTGTGGGTGAAGACGTGGCACGCGAGGCGTTCCGCCTGGCAGCTGCCAAGCTCTCCGTGACCACCACTTTCGTGACCCGGACGGTGATGTGATGGATATCAAACAGCTTCGCGAAAAGTCGGCTGACGACCTGAAGTCCCATTTGGTTGACCTGCGTAAGGAGCAGTTCTCGCTCCGCATGCAGCAGGTCACCGGGCAGCTGCCGAAGACTCACGAAACCCGCCGGGTCCGCCGCGAGATTGCTCGCGTCAAGACCCTGCTCGGCAGCAACAAGTAAGGATGGCCGCGATGAGCGACAATACTGAAAACAAGCAGCTGCGCACGGTCGAAGGCCGTGTCGTCAGCAACAAGATGGACAAGACGGTCACCGTGTTGGTGGAGCGCCAGGTCAAGCACGCGCTGTACGGCAAGTACCTGCGTCGTTCGACCAAGCTCCACGCGCACGACGCCGACAACGCCTGCAATGAAGGCGATGTCGTCCGCGTGACCGAAATTGCTCCGATGTCCAAGACCAAGAACTGGCGCGTGGTGGAAATTGTCACCCGTGCGGCTCAATAAGGAGATCTGACTCATGATCCAGATGCAGAGCTACCTCGAGGTCGCGGACAATTCCGGTGCCAAGGAAGTGATGTGCATCAAGGTGCTGGGCGGCTCCAAGCGTCGCTACGCACACATCGGTGACATCATCAAGGTCACCGTGAAGGATGCAATCCCGCGCGGCAAGGTCAAGAAGGGTGAAGTGTTCGACGCCGTCGTGGTGCGTACCCGCAAGGGTGTGCGTCGCGCCGATGGCTCGCTGATCCGTTTCGACACCAATGCCGCGGTCCTGCTCAACAACAAGCAAGAGCCGATCGGCACCCGCATCTTCGGGCCGGTGACCCGTGAACTTCGTTCCGAGAAGTTCATGAAGATCGTCTCGCTCGCTCCCGAAGTGCTGTGAGCGACAGGAGATAATCATGGCTAACCGTATCAAGAAGGGCGACCAGGTCGTCGTCAACACCGGCAAGGACAAGGGCAAGCAGGGCGAAGTCGTCCGCGTCGACGGCGATCGTGTGATCGTCGCCAACGTGAACATCGTCAAGCGCCACACCAAGCCGAACCCGCAGGCAGGCGTTGCCGGCGGCGTGGTCGAGCGTGAAGCGTCGATCCATATCTCCAACGTGAATGTGCTCAACCCGGCTTCGGGCAAGGGCGAGCGCGTTGGCTTCAAGGTGCTGGAGGATGGACGCAAACTGCGTGTGTTCCGCTCCAGCGGTGAGGCGCTTGACGCCTGAGGAATGAGAAGATGAGTTCCCGTCTCGAAAAGTTCTACCAGGAAGAAGTGGTGCCGGCGCTGATGAAGCAGTTCGGCTACACCAATCCGATGCAGGTTCCCCGCCTGGTCAAGGTCACCCTGAACATGGGTGTCGGCGAAGCGGCGACCAACAAGAAGATCCTGGAAAATGCCGTCGCCGACATGGCCAAGGTCTCCGGCCAGAAGCCGATCGTGACCAAGTCCCGCGTCTCGGTGGCTTCGTTCAAGATCCGCGATGGTTGGCCGATCGGCTGCAAGACCACGCTGCGTCGTGCCAAGATGTATGAGTTCCTGGATCGCCTGATCAACATCTCGCTGCCGCGCGTGCGCGACTTCCGTGGTGTCTCGGGTCGTTCCTTCGACGGTCGCGGCAACTTCAACATGGGTGTGAAGGAACAGATCATCTTCCCGGAAATCGACTTCGACGCTGTCGACGCGATCCGCGGCATGGATATCGCCATCACCACCACCGCCAAGACCGATGCGGAAGCGAAGGCGCTGCTCGCAGCGTTCAAGTTCCCGTTCCGTAACTGATACGTCGAGGAATCCGAAATGGCAAAGACCTCCATGGTCAACCGCGACCTGAAGCGTGCGAAGCTGGCCGTCAAGTACGCCGGCAAGCGTGAAGAGCTGAAGAAGATCATCTCCAGCACGACCGCTTCGTACGAAGAGAAGGAACAGGCCGTGATCAAGTTGCAGAAGCTGCCGCGCGATTCGTCGCCGAGCCGCCACCGCAACCGTTGCGAACTGTCGGGCCGCCCGCGTGGCGTGTACAGCAAGTTCGGCCTCGGCCGCAACAAGCTGCGCGAAGCCACCATGCGTGGTGACGTGCCGGGCCTGCGCAAGGCCAGCTGGTAAGGGATCCGTCCCTGCAGTACGGGGTGGGCCTGTTCAGGTTCACCCCGACTTGAAGAGTCCGACCCCGGTCGGGCTCTTTTTGTCGTATACTCCCGCGTCTCACCCGCCCTTAACCTGGTGGAATGGGGAGTGGTAGAGCGGGCTGTTAGCCCGCTGAACAAAGAACGACGGGCCGCCAGGCCCATTCCAAATAGCAAGATTTTCGCGAAAGCGGATATCGGTGCACTCAAAGGTATCGACTATGAGCATGACTGATCCCATCGCCGACCTGCTGGTACGCATCAAGAATGCGGCCGCGGTTGGCAAGCAGACGGTGAAAGCACCGTCCTCCAAGATCAAGGTTGCAATCGCAGAAGTGTTGAAGGCCGAAGGCTACATCACCGACCTGCGCGTGACCAAGACCGAGAACAACAAGGCCGAGCTTGAAATCGTCCTGAAGTATTTCGAGGGCAAGCCGGTCATCGAGACCCTGAAGCGCTTCTCGCGTTCGGGTCTGCGCCAGTACCGTGGCAAGTCCGAGCTGCCGAAGGTCCTGAACGGCCTGGGCATCTCCATCATCTCCACCTCCAAGGGCATCATGACTGATGCGCAGGCGCGCCAGTTGGGCGTCGGCGGCGAAGTCCTGTGCTTCGTGGCCTAAGGCGAGAAGGAAACCACTATGTCCCGCGTAGCCAAGAAGCCGGTCAACCTGCCCAAGGGCGTTGAACTGAACATCCAGCCGGAATCCGTCAGCGTGAAGGGCCCGAAGGGCACCCTGAGCCTGGCCAAGGTTGCTGGCGTTGAAATTTCCGTCAACGACGGCGTTGCCACCCTGGCCGCCAGCAATGACGAGCTGGTCGCCCTCACCGGCACCGTCCGCGCGATCCTGGCCAACATGGTCAAGGGCGTCACCGATGGCTTCGAGCGCAAGCTTGAGCTGGTCGGCGTGGGTTACCGCGCCACCATGCAGGGCAAGGACCTGAGCCTGGCGCTCGGTTTCTCGCACCCGGTTGTGTACGTGGCGCCGGAAGGCATCACGCTGTCGACCCCGACCCAGACCGAAATCCTGGTCCAGGGCACCGACAAGCAGCTGGTGGGCGAAGTTGCCGCCAAGATCCGCGCTTACCGCAAGCCGGAGCCCTACAAGGGCAAGGGTGTGAAGTACGCCGGCGAAGTCATCATTCGTAAGGAAGCCAAGAAGGCGTAAGGGCGAGTCCCCGTTCCGGGGAGGAATCCTGTCTTCAGCTTTCAAGGAAAAAGATCATGAACAAGAACATTGCTCGCCTGCGTCGCGCCAAGTCCACCCGCGCACACATCCGTGTCCTCGGCGTGCCGCGTCTGTCGGTGCTGCGCACCGGTCAGCACCTGTACGCCCAGGTCTTCACCGCCGACGGCTCCAAGGTGCTGGCTGCTGCCAACACCACCCAGGCCGACGTCAAGGAAGGCCTGAAGAACGGCAAGAACAGCGACGCCGCCGCCAAGGTCGGCAAGCTGGTTGCCGAGCGCGCCAAGGCTGCGGGCATCGAGAAGGTCGCTTTCGACCGCTCGGGCTACCGCTACCACGGCCGCATCAAGGCACTGGCCGATGCAGCCCGCGAAGGCGGCCTGCAGTTCTAAGGGATAAGGAAGCGGGGTTGGTCCCCGCTTCCGCCTGCCTGCCGGCACGGGTTGTGCCGGGCGGCGTCCTTCTTCTGCAGGGGCGTTCGATCCACCGCGTCATTCCACAGCTATAAGCGGCCCTGAGCCGTACATACCCAATCAATCAAGGAATCAACATGGCAGAAGAACGTCAGCAGCGGGGTCGCGATCGCGACCGTAACCGCGAAGAGAAAGTCGACGACGGCATGATCGAGAAGCTGGTCGCGGTCAACCGCGTCAGCAAGACCGTCAAGGGCGGTCGTCAGTTCACCTTCACCGCACTGACCGTGGTCGGTGACGGCGCAGGCAAGGTTGGCTTCGGCTACGGCAAGGCGCGTGAAGTGCCGGTCGCGATCCAGAAGTCGATGGAGCAGGCTCGCAAGAACCTGGCCGACGTCGATCTGAACAACGGCACCCTGTGGCACCCGGTGAAGTCCGGCCACGGCGCAGCCCGCGTGTTCATGATGCCGGCTTCGGAAGGTACGGGCGTCATCGCCGGCGGTGCCATGCGCGCCGTGCTGGAAGCAGTGGGCGTCAAGAACGTGCTGGCCAAGGCCGTCGGTTCGCGCAACCCGATCAACCTGGTTCGCGCCACGCTGAAGGGTCTGTCCGAAATGCAGTCGCCGGCCCGCATCGCGGCCAAGCGCGGCAAGAAGGTGGAGGATCTCAACCATGGCTAATGACACCGTCAAGACCGTCAAGGTCCGTCTGGTTGGCGGCCTGCGTGGCACCCAGTCGCGTCACCGCCTGTCGGTGCGTGCCCTGGGCCTGAACAAGCTCAACGATGTTCGTGTCCTGAAGGACAGCCCGCAGGTTCGCGGTCTGATCAACAAGGTCCACTACCTCGTCAAGGTTGAGGAATAATCCAATGACCCTGCATCTCAATGAACTGAGCCCGGCACCGGGCGCGCGCAAAGAGCGCACCCGCGTCGGCCGTGGTATCGGCTCCGGCCTGGGCAAGACCTGCGGCCGCGGCCACAAGGGTTCGTTCGCCCGTAAGGGTGGCGGCAAGATCAAGGCGGGCTTCGAAGGCGGCCAGACCCCCATGCAGCGTCGTCTGCCGAAGGTCGGTTTCCGTTCCAAGATCGCCAAGGACACCGCCGAAGTGCTGTCGTACCACCTGGACCGCCTGGAAGCTGGCGAGATCGATTTCGCCGCGCTGCGCGCTGCGAAGCTGGTCCCGAGCACTGCCAAGCAGGCCAAGATCGTCATGAAGGGCGGCCTGACCAAGGCCTTCACCCTGAAGGGCATCGCAGCAACGGCCGGTGCCAAGGCCGCGATCGAAGCTGCCGGCGGCAGCGTACAGGAGTAAGACATGGCGCAAGCTGGCATTGGTAACCTGGGCGGCGGGCTCGGCAAGTTCACGGAACTTCGCCAGCGTCTGCTGTTCGTCGTCGGGGCTTTGATCGTCTACCGCATCGGCTGTTATGTGCCGGTGCCGGGCGTCAATCCCGATGCCATGCTTGCGCTCATGCAGGCGCAGGGCGGCGGCATCGTGGACATGTTCAACATGTTCTCGGGCGGCGCCCTGCACCGTTTCAGCATTTTCGCGCTGAACGTTATGCCGTACATCTCGGCATCCATCGTGATGCAGCTGGCCGTCCACATCTTCCCCGCGCTCAAGGCGATGCAGAAGGAAGGTGAGTCCGGTCGCCGCAAGATCACCCAATATTCCCGCATCGGCGCCGTGTTGCTGGCCGTGGTGCAGGGCGGCAGCATCGCGCTGGCGCTGCAGAACCAGCTGTCCCCGTCCGGTGCGCCGGTCGTGTACGCGCCGGGCATGGGCTTCGTGCTCACCGCCGTGGTCGCGTTGACCGCCGGTACCATCTTCCTGATGTGGGTTGGCGAGCAGGTCACCGAGCGCGGCATCGGCAACGGTGTGTCGCTGATCATCTTCGCCGGCATCGTGGCCGGCCTGCCGGGTGCGGTCATCCACACCTTCGACGCCTTCCGCGAAGGCAACCTGCAGTTCATCCAGCTGCTGCTGATCGCGCTGGTGGTGCTGGCCTTCACCTTCTTCGTGGTGTTCGTCGAACGCGGCCAGCGCCGCATCACGGTGAACTACGCACGTCGCCAGGGTGGCCGCAACGCGTACATGAACCAGACCTCGTTCCTGCCGCTGAAGCTGAACATGGCGGGCGTGATCCCGGCCATCTTCGCCTCCAGCATCCTCGCATTCCCGACCACCCTGGCCATGTGGTCCGGCCAGGCCAGCTCGGCGACCTGGCTGCAGAAGGTCGCCAACGCCCTGGGTCCGGGCGAGCCGCTGCACATGATCGTGTTCGCTGCCCTGATCACCGGTTTCGCGTTCTTCTATACCGCGCTGGTGTTCAACTCGCAGGAAACCGCCGACAACCTGAAGAAGTCGGGCGCGCTGATTCCGGGCATCCGTCCGGGCAAGGCCACCGCCGATTACATCGACGGCGTGCTGACCCGCCTGACCGCGGCCGGCTCGGCCTACCTGGTGATCGTCTGCCTGCTGCCGGAAATCATGCGCACGCAGCTGAACGCCTCGTTCTACTTCGGCGGCACCTCGCTGCTGATCGTGGTGGTGGTGGTGATGGACTTCATTGCGCAGATCCAGGCGCACCTGATGTCGCACCAGTACGAGAGCCTGTTGAAGAAGGCCAACCTGAAGGGCGGCAACCGCGGCGGTTTTGCCCGCGGCTGATTGGCCTGTTACACTATCGTCTTCCTGACGTGATGGTCCTCCGCTTCGCGGACCTGGCCACACAAACGAAGGGCGGCCCCCGCAGCGGTTCCGGGTGGGGGTGAGATCGGGTCGTCCCGCGCGGGAGTAGCGCGGGCGGCGCCGGAAGAGGGCCCGAAAGGGTCGCTTCCGGAGTCAACCTGGTCCGGCGCCGGAGCCTGGGCACACTCCCTGGGCCGGGTCCATGAAACCTTTCAGGTTTCACGGGCTTCCATGTAAACCGGAACCTTGTTAGTATCGCTAGTTCACTTTTTGATCCATCCTGCCGGATCGGCGCGCCTCGGGTGCGCTGTCGGCCATCACTCAGCTGGAGAACCGCGTCATGGCGCGTATTGCAGGCGTCAACCTGCCAGCCCAGAAGCACGTCTGGGTCGGGTTGCAAAGCATTTACGGCATCGGCCGTACCCGTTCGAAGAAGGTCTGCGACGCCGCAGGCGTGACCTCGACCACCAAGATCCGCGATCTGTCGGAGCCGGAAATCGAGCGTCTGCGCTCGGAAGTGGCCAAGTACATCGTGGAAGGCGATCTGCGCCGTGAAATCGGTATCGCGATCAAGCGCCTGATGGACCTGGGCTGCTACCGCGGTCTGCGTCACCGCCGCGGCCTGCCGCTGCGTGGTCAGCGCACCCGTACCAACGCCCGCACCCGCAAGGGCCCGCGCAAGGCGATCAGGAAGTAAGGGACCTAAGAAATGGCTAAGCCCGTCGCTAAGACCAAGAAGAAGATCAAGCGCGTCGTCACTGACGGCGTTGCCCACGTCCACGCTTCTTTCAACAACACCATCGTGACCATCACCGACCGCCAGGGCAATGCTCTGTCGTGGGCGACGTCCGGTGGCGCTGGCTTCCGCGGTTCGCGTAAGTCCACCCCGTTCGCTGCCCAGGTGGCTGCCGAGAAAGCCGGCCGTGCCGCGCTGGATTACGGCGTCAAGTCCCTGGAAGTCCGCATCAAGGGCCCGGGTCCGGGTCGTGAGTCGGCCGTGCGCTCGCTGAACAACGTGGGCTACAAGATCACCAACATCATCGACGTGACGCCAATCCCGCACAACGGGTGCCGTCCGCCGAAGAAGCGTCGCGTCTAAAGGAGCGATAAGAAATGGCTCGTTATATCGGTCCTACCTGTAAGCTCGCCCGCCGCGAAGGCGCCGACCTTTCCCTCAAGAGCCCGGCCCGTGCGCTGGACTCCAAGTGCAAGCTGGAGCAGAAGCCCGGCCAGCACGGCGCGACCGCCCGCAAGGGCAAGCTGTCCGACTACGCCACCCAGCTGCGTGAAAAGCAGAAGGTCAAGCGTATCTACGGTCTGCTGGAGCGTCAGTTCCGCAACTACTACAAGAAGGCCTCGACCAAGAAGGGCAACACCGGCGAGAACCTGCTGCAGCTGTTGGAAACCCGCCTGGACAACGTCGTCTATCGCATGGGCTTCGCAGTGACCCGTCCGGCTGCCCGTCAGCTGGTCTCGCACCGCGGCGTCACCGTGAACGGCAAGTCGGTCAACCTGGCTTCGTACCAGGTCAAGGCTGGCGACGCTGTCGCGCTGTCCGAGAAGGCTGCCAAGCAGCTGCGCGTTCAGGAAGCCCTGACCGTGTCCAAGACGCACGACCTGCGCCCGACGTGGATCGAAGTGGACGCCGACAAGTTCGCCGGCATCTTCAAGGCCGTGCCGGATCGTTCGGACCTGCCTGCGGATATCAACGAAGCGCTGATCGTCGAGTTGTATTCGAAGTAATTCACATTGGAGAGCCCCCGGCGACGGCCGGGGGTTCACTAGGAGAACCCGCAACATGACGGTTACCGCCAACCAGGTTCTGCGTCCTCGTGGTCCGCAGATCGAACGCCTTACCGACACCCGCGCCAAGGTCGTTATCGAACCCTTGGAGCGTGGTTACGGGCATACGCTGGGCAATGCCCTGCGTCGCGTGCTGCTGTCGTCCATCCCGGGCTTCGCCATCACGGAAGTTGAGATCGACGGCGTACTGCACGAGTACACCACGCTCGAAGGCCTGCAGGAGGACGTTCTCGAAGTCCTGCTCAACCTGAAGGACGTGGCGATCCGTATGCACACCGGCGACAGCGCAACCCTGTCGCTGTCCAAGCAGGGTCCGGGTGTCGTGACTGCTGCCGATATCAAGGTCGACCACAACGTCGAGATCCTCAACACGGATCATGTCATCTGCCACCTGACCAAGGACACGGCAGTCAACATGCGCCTGAAGATCGAGCGTGGTTTCGGCTACCAGCCGGCCGCCGCGCGTCGTCGTCCGGACGAAGAAACCCGTGCCATCGGTCGTCTGGTCCTGGACGCCTCGTTCTCGCCGGTCCGTCGCGTCGCCTATTCGGTGGAAGCGGCCCGCGTCGAACAGCGTACCGACCTGGACAAGCTGGTGCTGGACATCGAAACCAACGGCACGATCGATGCCGAGGAAGCCGTGCGCACTGCCGCCGACATCCTCAGCGATCAGCTGTCGGTCTTCGGTGACTTCACCCACCGCGACCGCGGTGCAGCCAAGCCGGCCAACAACGGCGTGGATCCGGTGCTGCTGCGCCCGATCGACGACCTGGAACTGACCGTGCGTTCGGCCAACTGCCTCAAGGCCGAGAGCATCTACTACATCGGCGATCTGATCCAGAAGACCGAAGTGGAACTGCTCAAGACCCCGAACCTCGGCAAGAAATCGCTGACCGAGATCAAGGAAGTCCTCGCCCAGCGCGGCCTTTCGCTCGGCATGAAGCTGGAGAACTGGCCGCCGGCCGGTGTCGCCCAGCACGGCATGCTCGGCTGATCCAGCGCAGTAAATGCTTTACCCCGCACCTTCGGGTGCGGGGGCTTTACCCGAAGCACCTCGCATCGACAGGCGCCAGCCTGCGGTGACGGTCGGCCAGGAGGGCCGGCACCGGACCATCCGCAGTCCAAGCAACAACGCCGGGAAGGCGACAGCGATACCCAACCGATCCAACATTCTTTCAAGGAACATCCGTCATGCGTCACATGAAATCCGGCCGTAAGTTCAGCCGTACCAGCGCCCACCGCGAAGCAATGTTCAAGAACATGGCCGCGTCGCTGTTCAAGCACGAGCTGATCAAGACCACCCTGCCGAAGGCCAAGGAACTGCGCCGCGTCGCCGAGCCGCTGATCACCCTGGCCAAGGTCGACTCCGTTGCCAACCGCCGTCTGGCTTTCGCCCGCCTGCGTGACAACGAAGCCGTGGGCAACCTGTTCACCACCCTGGGCCCGCGTTACGCGAACCGTCCGGGCGGCTACCTGCGTCTGCTGAAGTGCGGCTTCCGCGCTGGCGACAACGCGCCGATGGCCTACGTCGAACTGGTCGACCGTCCGGCCGCCGTGGCTGAAGCCGTCGAAGAATAATCGACGCGCTTTACCAAAGATTCTTCAAAGAACCCGGCCTTGTGCCGGGTTTTTTGTTGGCTGTAGATCAAGAGCAACGTCAACGTCAACGGCGCTGGTTGCTCGCTGGTCACTGCGGGGCCCCGGCCGGTGTGGGTTTGCGGGGGGCGCCGTGAACCCTTCCATGGGGGCTCTTACCAAACATCCATGTTTGGTAAAGCCCCCGCAAACCCACCCCGGCCGGGGCCCCCGACACGTGGTCGGTGGCCAAAGGGCCCATCGGCCGGGCGTGGGAGGCTGGCGCCTGAGACAGGCCGGGCACGCCCGGCCCGGCGTCGCCAACGGTAAAACCGGGCCTTGCCCGACTGCTGTTGCCCTCCCATGCGCACCGACCCACCGTCGGGGTCGCGACGGGGGCGGGTTTGCGGGGGCTTTGCGAAACATGGATGTTTCGCAAGAGCCCCCAAGGACGGGTTCACGGCGCCCCCCGCAAACCCGCCCCCGGCGCGGCCGGGCCGTGGACCTCTCAGCCGTGAAGCTGTTGGCGCAAACCCTGAAACACACCATATGGCCTACTAAGCCGATGTACGGCAAACGGCCGCAGCCTACACCGCACAGCTCCCTGTTAATCTTGGCGTCTGGACTAACAAGAGTGTTGGCAATGAATCCATTGCGCTGGAATTACCGCGCCCAGTTCCTTCTGGGGTTCCTGGTGTGTGCTGGCCTGCTGGGCTATGCGATCTTCCTGCAGCTGAAGATGGGGCTGGAGCCTTGCCCGCTGTGCATCTTCCAGCGCATCGCGTTCGCCGCGCTGGGGTTGTTGTTCCTGATTGGCGCGCTGCATGGCCCGCGGGATCGGCCCGGGCGCATCACCTATGGCGTGCTGGCCTTCATTGCCGCCGCCGTGGGCATCGGCATTGCCGGGCGCCATGTGTACGTGCAGCTGCTGCCCCAGGACATGGGCTCGAGCTGTGGGCCGCCGCTTTCGTTCCTGAGCGAGACCATGGGGCCGTTCGAAGTGTTCCGTACCGTGCTT
The DNA here is from genome assembly GCF_050031795.1 of Stenotrophomonas sp. SrG. NCBI lineage: Bacteria > Pseudomonadati > Pseudomonadota > Gammaproteobacteria > Lysobacterales > Lysobacteraceae > Stenotrophomonas > Stenotrophomonas sp. SrG. Next base: position 29,226 of record NZ_JBNBBE010000024.1, on the reverse strand, counting down.
ACCGGTACCGGCAACTGCGGCAACATCGACTGGCAGTTCCTGGGGCTGACCATGCCCATGTGGAGCCTGGTGTGGTTCACCGTGCTGGGCCTGTGGGCGCTGGTGGTGTCGTTCCGCCGTCCTGCCCGTCGCTACTGATCTTTCTTCTGCTGGTTTACTGGATATTCCGATGACTGCCTCCGACCGTGCCACCCCTTCCGCTTCGCTGCCGACCGACTGGTCGCCGGAGAGCTGGCGCGGCCGGCCCGCGCTGCAGATGCCGACGTATCCCGATCCGGTGGCGCTGGATGCGTCCTTGCACGAGCTCAAGCGGCTGCCGCCGCTGGTGACCTCCTGGGAGATCCTCTCGCTCAAGCAGCAGCTCGCCGAGGCCCAGGAAGGCAAGCGTTTCCTGCTGCAGGGCGGCGATTGCGCGGAGAACTTCAGCGACTGCGAGTCCACCACCATCTCCAACCGGCTCAAGGTGCTGCTGCAGATGAGCCTGGTGCTCGTGCACGGCATGCGCAAGCCCGTGATCCGCGTCGGCCGGTTCGCCGGGCAATATGCCAAGCCGCGTTCGGCCGATACCGAAACCCGCGATGGCGTGACCCTGCCCAGCTACCGGGGTGATGTGATCAACGCGCCCGAGTTCACCGAAGCCGCGCGCCTGCCCGATCCGCGCAGGATGCTGCAGGCCCACGCGCATTCGGCCATGACCATGAACTTCGTGCGTGCGCTGATCGATGGTGGCTTCGCCGACCTGCACCATCCCGAGTACTGGAACCTGGAGTGGGTGCGGCATTCGCCGCTGGCCACCGACTACCAGAAGATGGTCTCCTCCATCGGCGATGCCGTGCGCTTCATGGAAACCCTGTCCGGCGCGCAGGTGTACAACCTCAACCGGATCGACTTCTATACCTCGCACGAAGCGCTGCTGCTGCCGTATGAGCAGGCGCTCACCCGCCAGGTGCCGCGCCAGCATGGCTGGCTCAACCTGAGCACGCATTACCCGTGGATCGGCATGCGCACCGCCGCCCTCGATGGCGCCCACGTGGAATACCTGCGCGGCGTGCGCAACCCCATTGCCATCAAGGTCGGCCCGTCCGTGCAGCCCGACCAGCTGCTGCGCCTGATCGACGTGCTCAATCCTGAAGACGAACCCGGCCGCCTGAGTTTCATCCATCGCATGGGGGCGGCCCAGATCGCCGGGAAGCTGCCGCCGCTGCTGGAGGCGGTCAAGCGCGATGGTCGCCGCGTGCTGTGGGTGTGCGATGCCATGCATGGCAACACCGAAAGCACCAGCAACGGCTACAAGACCCGTCGCTTCGACAACGTGCGCAGTGAAGTGGAGCTGTCCTTCGACCTGCACGCGGCCGCCGGTACGCGGCTGGGCGGCGTGCACCTGGAGCTGACCGGGGAGGATGTCACCGAGTGCACCGGGGGCGCGCGCGAGCTCACCGAGCGCGACCTGGAGCGTGCCTACCGGTCATCGGTAGATCCGCGCCTGAACTACGAGCAGTCGCTCGAGATCGCCATGGCCATCGTGCGCAAGCAGGGCGGCTGACCGCGTAACAATTCCGGGCGTGGCTCTACGCTACGGTCATGTCGTGTTTGGCACGCTAGAGCTCCTTTGTGATCAACACGGGAGCGTGCATGCACGTGGATTGGCAGACGGCCGCCGCTTATCTCTGGCCGATCGGGATCGCGCTGGCGATCGGTCTCACCGGATGGTGGGCACTGATGTTGCTGACCCGCCGCCTGAAGGGGCGCGACTACCGCCGTGCGCGCATCGCGCGCGTGATCAGCCGGCCGCTGGCGTTCGCGCTGCCGATGCTGGTGCTGATTCCCGCACTGGAAGCCACCCCGCTGGACGGGCGCTGGCTGGACCAGTCGCTGCGGCTGCTGCATATCGGATTGACGGCGTGCTTCATCTGGCTGCTGGTGCGCGCGGTGGCTGCCGGCGAGCAGGCGATCCTGCGTGACCACCCGATGGAAGTGGCCGACAACCTGGCCGCCCGCCGCATCCAGACCCAGACCCGCGTGCTCAGCCGCGTGCTGATGGGCGCCATCATCCTGGTCGGCGCCTCGATGGTGCTGCTGACCTTCCCGATGGTGCGCCAGATCGGCACCGCACTGCTGGCCTCGGCCGGCATCATCGGCCTGGTCGCCGGCATCGCCGCCAAGCCGGTGTTCGGCAACCTGATCGCCGGCCTGCAGATCGCGCTGACCCAGCCGATCCGCCTCGATGACGTGGTGATCGTCGAAGGCGAATGGGGCCGGGTGGAAGAGATCGGCAGCAGCTACGTGGTGGTGCGGATCTGGGACGAGCGGCGCATGGTGGTGCCGTTGACCTGGTTCATCGAGAATCCATTCCAGAACTGGACCCGGCGCAGCGCCGACCTGCTCGGCACCGCCTTCCTGTGGCTGGACTATCGGGCGCCGATCGCGGCGATCCGCACCGAGCTCGAGCGCATCTGCAAGGGCGAAGCGTTGTGGGATGGCCGCGTCTGCGTCACCCAGGTGACGGAAACCACCGATCACACGCTGCAGGTGCGCCTGCTGGTCAGTGCGCGCAATTCCGGCGACGCCTTCGACCTGCGCTGCATCGTGCGCGAACGCATGCTCGACTTCCTCGCCCGTGAACATCCGCAGGCGCTGCCACGCACGCGCGCCGAACTCCTCGAGCGCCCCGATCCGCCCACGCGCACCCCGCGCTCGCAGCCCGCCGACGACGTGCGCTCACCCGGCGCCGAAGACGGCCCCCCGGCGGTGGTCCCGGTCGAAGACCCCACGGTGGGTTGATCCCGATCCCAATGCGCCCGTAAAAATTCGTAGCCCCGGCCGTTGGCCGGACCGCAGCCAACCTACGGCAACAACGCCTGCGTCCCGAACCGCGGCGGACGCCGGGCCCGGGTGCGCTGCTCATAGTCGTACGCCAGCTCGATCAGCTTCGGCTCGCTCCAGGCCGTGCCCATGAACAACAGCCCCAAGGGCAGTCCGTTCACGTGCGCCATCGGCACGGTCAGGCTCGGGTAGCCGGCCACGGCGGCGGCGCTGTAGCTGCCGCCGGGGAAGTCATCGCCCTGGCCGGTACGGATCGGCCATGCGGTGCCCGTGGTGGGCGCCACCAGGGCGTCCAGGCGCTCGGCCTTGAGCACCGCGTCGATCCCCTCGGGGCCGGCCAGGCGGCGCGCCTGGGTGCGTGCAGCGATGTACTCGGGGCTGCCCAGGCCGCCGGCCTGCGCGGCCGTCTCCATCAGATCCTGCCCGAACAGCACCAGCTCCTTGTCGGCATGGGTCCGGTTGAAGGCGATGATCGCGTCCAGGTCGCGCACCGGGGCCTGGTGGCGGGTGAGGTAGCGCTGCATGCCGGCTTTGAACTCGTGCAGCAGCACCAGGCGTTCGGCGTCTTCCCACTGCCCCTCGGTAGGCAGCTGCACCGGTACCACCACGGCGCCGGCATCGCGCAGCACGCCGATCGCGTGCTGCAGGGCGGGAGCGACCCCGGGCTGCTGGTCCAGCGGACCATGCAGGACGCCGATCCGGGCGCCGCGCAGGCCGTCCGGATTCAGTCGCGCGGTGTAGTCATACACCGCCCGCCCGGGCATGGTCGCCGTGGCCGGGTCGGCGTCGTCGCGGCCGGCCATCGCCGTCAACAGGGCGGCGGCATCGGCCACGCTGCGGGTGATCGGGCCGGCGGTGTCCTGGCTGAAGGAAATCGGCACGATGCCATCGCGGCTGACCAGCCCGACCGTGGGTTTGAGCCCGACCACGCCGTTCACCGCAGCCGGGCAGACGATGCTGCCGTCGGTCTCGGTACCCACCGCGGCGGCTGCCAGGTTGGCCGCCACCGCCACCGCGCTGCCGCTGCTGGAGCCGCACGGGTTGTGGCTGAGCCGGTAGGGATTCCGGGTCTGGCCACCACGCGCGCTCCAGCCGGAAATCGACTGGCTGGAACGGAAGTTCGCCCATTCGCTGAGATTGGTCTTGCCCAGGATCAGCGCGCCGGCCGCGCGCAGCCGGGTGACCAGGAACGCATCGTCGGGGCGGAACCCGGCCAGTGCCAGCGAACCGGCGCTGGTGCCCATCGGGCGTGCCCCGATGTTGTCCTTGAGCAGCAGCGGAATGCCGTGCAGGGGGCCGCGCAGCTGCCCGCGGCGGCGTTCGGCATCCAGTGCCGCCGCTTCCTTCAGGGCATCCGGATTGAGCTCCAGCACGGCGTTGAGGCGCGGGCCGGCGCGGTCGAGCCGGGCGATCCGTTCCAGGTAGGCGCGGGTCAGGGTGACGCTGTCCAGCTCGCCAGCGGCCATCGCCGCCTGCAACTGGACGATATCGGTTTCGGCGTAGGCGAACGGCGTATCGCGTGGGGCCGCGGACGCGGCGGCATGGGCCTGGTTGAACAAGGGCACGGGCGAGGGCGAGCAGCCTGCCAGCAGTGCGATGGCCAACACGAGCGATGTCAGTGGCGCGCGCATCTGTGTATCCCCGGAACCAGCGCTCAGGCTAACCAGCGCTCCGCACGCTTGGCAACTCACGCCGGCGGTTGGGCCGGGCCGTGACGCTTGCGGATGTCGCGGGCGAGGACGCCGACCACGATGAGGTTGATCACCAGCACCGACCACGAGGCCCAGCCCGGGTGGCGGATGATCGCGAAAATGTCGAACGGCAGGTAGATGCCGGCGGTGACGCAGCCCAGCCAGGATGCCCAGGCTTTGGCGCGCCAGAGGCCCCAGGCCTCGAAGAGATGCAGGATGCCGTAGGCAACCATGGCCGCAGCGGCCAGGTGGACGGCATCGGGGCTGATCATGTTGAGCAGCGAGGGCAGGGTGCCGTGATCCGGGTCCAGGCTGAAACGCCGGATCAGGGCATTGACCCCATCACGCAGTGGCTGCGGGCCGAGCACTTCCAGCCCGGTAGCCGCCAACAGCGCCAGGACCGCCTTGCTGGCTTCCAGCAAGGCGATCATGTGAAGTCCCGGATGCTTGTGAGGATCCGGGTTGTAGGCCGTGTCGGTCACAAGGGTCCGATCAGCCGCCGCGCGAGGCCTTCTTGCGGTCGCTTTCGGTCAGGAACTTCTTGCGCAGACGGATTTCCTTGGGCGTGATTTCGACCAGTTCGTCGTCTTCGATGAAGTCCAGGGCCTGCTCCAGCGAGTACTTGATCGCCGGGGTCAGCTGGATCGCGTCGTCCTTGCCCGAAGCGCGCATGTTGGTCAGCGGCTTGGTCTTGATCGCGTTGACGGTCAGGTCGTTGTCCTTGGAGTGGATACCGATCAGCTGGCCTTCGTACACGTTGTCACCTTCAGCAGCGAACAGCTTGCCGCGTTCCTGCAGCGGCCCCAGCGAGTACGCGGGGGTGGCGCCCGGGGCGTTGGCGATCATCACGCCGTTCTGGCGCTTGGCGATGGCGCCCTGTTCCTTCGGGCCGTAATGGTCGAACACGTGGAACAGCAGGCCAGAACCCTGGGTCAGGGTCTTGAACTCGTTCTGGAAGCCGATCAGGCCACGGGCCGGGATCATGTATTCCAGGCGCACACGGCCCTTGCCGTCCGGCTCCATGTTCTTCAGCTGGCCCTTGCGGGTGCCCAGCTTTTCCATCACGCCGCCCTGGTGCACTTCTTCAACGTCCACCACCAGCTGCTCGATCGGCTCCATGGCCTGGCCGTCGATCTGCTTGATGATCACTTCCGGGCGCGACACGGCCAGCTCGTAGCCTTCGCGACGCATGTTCTCGATCAGCACCGACAGGTGCAGTTCGCCACGGCCGGAGACCAGGAACTTGTCGGCGTCTTCCAGCTGTTCCACCTTCAGGGCCACGTTGTGGACCTGTTCGCGGTCCAGGCGGTCCTTGATCTGGCGGCTGGTCAGGAACTTGCCACCGGACAGATCCTTGTTGCCGGCGAACGGCGAGTTGTTGACCTGGAAGGTCATGGAGATGGTCGGCTCGTCGACGGTCAGCGCCGGCAGTGCTTCCGGGGTGTCCGGGTGGCACAGGGTGTCGGAGATGGTCAGCTCCGGAATGCCCGAGATGGCGACGATGTCGCCGGCTTCGGCCGTTTCCTGCTCGATGCGCTCAAGGCCCAGGAAGCCCAGCACCTGGGCGACCTTGCCGTTGCGCTTCTTGCCTTCACGGTCGATCACCGCGACCTGCATGTTCTTCTTCAGGGTGCCGCGCTGGATGCGGCCGATGCCGATCACGCCCACGAAGTTGTTGTAGTCCAGCTGGCTGATGCGCATCTGGAACGGACCTTCCGGGTCCACTTCCGGCTTCGGCGCGTGCTGCATGATCGCTTCGTACAGCGGGGTCATGTCGCCATCGCGCACGCTGTCTTCCAGGCCGGCGTAGCCGTTCAGGGCCGAAGCGTAGACGATCGGGAAGTCGAGCTGTTCATTGGTGGCGCCGAGCTTGTCGAACAGGTCGAAGACCTGGTCGATCACCCAATCCGGACGCGAGCCCGGGCGGTCGACCTTGTTGACCACCACGATCGGCTTGAAGCCCATCGCGAAGGCCTTCTGGGTGACGAAGCGGGTCTGCGGCATCGGGCCGTCCATGGCGTCGACCAGGATCAGCACGGTGTCCACCATCGACAGCACGCGCTCCACTTCACCGCCGAAGTCGGCGTGTCCGGGGGTGTCGACGATGTTGATGCGGTTCTTGACGCCGGTGCGCTTGTCTTCCCAGGTGATGGCCGTGTTCTTGGCCAGGATCGTGATGCCACGCTCCTTTTCCTGGTCGTTGCTGTCCATCACGCGCTCGGCGAGCACGGTGCGCTCGGAGAGGGTGCCGGACTGCTTCAGCAGCTGGTCCACAAGGGTGGTCTTACCGTGGTCGACGTGGGCGACGATGGCGATGTTGCGAAGATTTTCGATAGACATGCGAAAGGGGGCCAGTCGGCGCCGGATTTGGAAAAAGAAGTCCATCATTATACGGCTTTGATGGCCAAACGCGAAAACAACCTTTGGCGCATTCAGGTAGCGCCCGCCGTTGGCGGGCACACGGGTACCTGAGGGCCGGCCAACGGCCTGCGCTACCGGGTGGGTTCGACCATGGTCAGGCGGGCTCCGCGCGTCCCTCCGGTGTATCCTTACGGGCTGACGACAACCCCCGAATATCAAGGATCCTCATGTCCCTCATCGCCACTTTCGACACCACCCAGGGCCCGATCAAGGTCGAGCTGTTCGCCGACAAGGCGCCGCTGACCGTCGCCAACTTCGTGAACCTGGTCCAGAAGGGCTTCTATGACGGCCTGATCTTCCACCGCGTGATCCCCGATTTCATGATCCAGGGCGGTTGCCCCAAGGGCCAGGGCACCGGCGGCCCGGGCTACAAGTTCGAAGACGAGAAGAACGGCGTGAAGCACCAGGTCGGTTCGCTGTCCATGGCCAATGCCGGCCCGAACACCAACGGCAGCCAGTTCTTCATCACCCACATCAAGACCGACTGGCTGGACGGCAAGCACACCGTGTTCGGCCAGGTGCTGGATGGCCAGGCCATCGTGGACTCGGTCAAGCAGGGCGACGTGATCCATTCGATCACCCTGGAAGGCGACACCGACGCCGTGCTGGCCGCCCAGGCCGACCGCGTGGCCGAGTGGAACAAGCTGATCCCGGCCAAGTAATTCCCTTTCAACGGCCTCCCTCGCGGGAGGCCGTTGCGCATTTCCGGCCGCCCCGCCAGGTTTCTCCCCGCCCGGTGGCCACTCCCACACAGCTTCTTAGCAGAGGAAATCCCCATGAAAGCACCTGTTCGTGTTGCCGTGACCGGCGCCGCCGGCCAGATCGGCTACGCCCTGCTGTTCCGCATCGCCTCCGGCGAAATGCTGGGCAAGGACCAGCCGGTCATCCTGCAGCTGCTCGAGCTGCCGGTCGACAAGGCCCAGGCCGCCCTGCGCGGCGTGATGATGGAACTGGAAGACTGCGCGTTCCCGCTGCTGGCCGGCATGGTCGGCACCGATGACGCCGAAGTGGCGTTCAAGGACGCCGACATCGCCCTGCTGGTCGGCGCGCGTCCGCGCGGCCCGGGCATGGAGCGCAAGGACCTGCTGCTGGAAAACGCCAAGATCTTCACCGCGCAGGGCGCGGCGCTGAACAAGGTCGCCAGCCGCAACGTGAAGGTGCTGGTCGTCGGCAACCCGGCCAACACCAATGCCTACATCGCCATGAAGTCGGCGCCGGACCTGAACCCGCGCAACTTCACCGCCATGCTGCGCCTGGACCACAACCGTGCGCTGAGCCAGCTGTCGTCCAAGCTGGGCAAGTCGGTGGGTGGCATCGAGAAGCTGGTCGTGTGGGGCAACCACAGCCCGACCATGTACCCGGACTACCGTTTCGCCACCGCCGACGGTGCCTCCGTCGCCGATGCGATCAACGACCAGGAATGGAATGCCGGTACCTTCATTCCGACCGTGGGCAAGCGCGGCGCGGCGATCATCGAAGCCCGTGGTTCGTCCTCGGCTGCTTCGGCCGCCAATGCCGCCATCGACCACGTGCGCGACTGGGTGCTGGGCAGCAACGGCAAGTGGGTGACCATGGGCGTGCCGTCCGACGGTTCCTACGGCATCCCGGAAGGCGTGATCTTCGGCTTTGCGGTGACCACCGAAAACGGTGAGTACACCCTGGTCAAGGACCTGCCGGTCGACGACTTCAGCCAGAAGTACATCGACAAGACCCTGGCCGAGCTGGAAGAAGAGCGCAGCGGCGTGGCCCACCTGCTGGGTTGATCCCTTGGTCGGTACGCATTGAAAAACGCCGGGCTTGCCCGGCGTTTTTTTGTTCCGCTACCCGGCGCGCAACCGCCCTGCATCTTTCGCCGGCGGCGCGCCGAATACGCGGACGTAGTCGCGGCTGAACTGCGAGGGGCTTTCGTAGCCGACGTGGAAGCCGGCGCTGGCCGCGTCCAGTGCATCGCCCACCATCAACCGGCGCGCCTCCTGCAGGCGCAGGCGGGTGCGGAACTCCAGCGGGCTCAGCGTGGTGATCGCCTTGAAGTGCTGGTGGAAACTGGAGCGGCTCATGCCGGCCACCTCGGCGACCTGTTCGATCCGGCACGGCTGGTGGAAGTTCGTCTTGATCCACGCGATGGCGCGGGCGATCTGGTTGAGCCGGCTGTCGGCCTGCGCGATGTGGCGCAGGATCCCGCCACCGGGCCCCTGCAGCAGCCGGTACAGCAGTTCGCGCACGGTCAGGGGCGCCAGCGCGTCGATATCAGACGGTGCGTCCAGCAGCGCCAGCAGGCGAACCGCAGCATCCAGCAGTTCCGGGCTGGTGCGGTTGAGCGACAGCCCGCTGGCGGGCGCTGGCGCAAGTGCCGGCGCGGCCGGGTGGGCGAGGGCGAGTTCGGACAACGTGGCCATGTCCAGATCCAGCTGCAGGCACAGATAGGGCCGTTCGGGACTGGCCTGGATCACCGAGCCCATCACCGGCAGGTCCACCGAGGCGATCAGGTAGTGTTGCGGGTCATAGCGGTACGAGGTCGCGCCCAGGTGCGCCTGTTTGACGCCCTGGCCGACCAGGCACACGGTGGGTTCGTAGATCACCGGCATGGGCAGCGTCGGCGATGCGGCGCGGATCAGCGTGACCCCCGGCAGTGCGACGGCATGCATGCCGTCGGACGGCGCGTGGCGGTCCAGCAGGGCAACGAAGGCAGCGAGTCGGTCCATGCCGTTGGATGGTACAGGCCGACCGGCGCGGGGCGCGTGGGGGATGGACGATCGTGCAAGCCTGCCGGACGCACAGGCTATCGCCTCCCGGAGCCGCCGCCGGAAGATTCCCGGCACTTCCCTGGCCCGAGGCTCTGCCGATGACCACCAACGCCCTCAATCACTACCGCCTGCTCGGACGATCCGGCCTGCGCGTGTCGCCGCTGTCGTTGGGCACCATGACCTTCGGTGCCGACTGGGGCTGGGGCGCCGACGACACCGAGGCCGCGCGCATCTTCGATGCCTATGTCGAGCGCGGCGGCAACTTCATCGACACCGCCGTGAACTACACCAACGGCAGCGCCGAACGCATCCTCGGCCGGCTGATCAAGGCCATGCGCGAACGCATCGTGCTCGCCACCAAGTTCACCATGTCGCGCGAGGCGGGCAATCCCAATGCCGGTGGCAACCACCGTCTCAACCTGGTGCGCTCCGTGGAAACCAGCCTGCGCCAGCTCGATACCGATCGTATCGACCTGCTGTACCTGCACGCGTGGGACTTCACGACATCGCCGCAGGAGGTGATGCGTGCGCTGGACGATCTGGTCCGCGCGGGCAAGGTGCTTTACCTCGGTATCTGCAACACGCCGGCATGGCGCGTGGCGCAGATGCAGACCCTGGCCGACCTGCGCGGCTGGTCGCCGTTCGTCGCGCTGCAGATCGAGTACAGCCTGCTCGAGCGTACCGTGGAGCACGAGTTGATGCCGATGGCCGAAGCGCTCGGTCTCGGCGTGCTGCCCTGGTCGCCGCTGGGCGGCGGGGTGCTCACCGGCAAGTACAGCCGCGCGGATCTGACCGACGACAATGCTGCCGACGTATCGCCCACGCGCAAGGGCGTGATCGCGTCCACCGGACACCTTACCGGGCGCGCCCTGGATATCGCCGACGTGGTCGGTGCGATCGCCGAGGAGCTGGGTGCCAGCCGTTCGCAGGTCGCCCTGGCCTGGACGCTGCGGCATCCGGCCGTGGTCTCGCCGGTCATGGGCGCGCGCACCTTGGCGCAGTTCCAGGACAATATCGGTGCGCTGGACATCGTGTTCAGTGATGCGCAGCTGCAACGCCTGGACGCGGCGAGCGCGCCGGCACCGATCTTCCCCGCGCGTTTCATCGCACGGCCGATGGCACAGCAGCTGATCACTGGTGGAAGCCGGATCCGGAGCCGGTAGCACCGGGCCCTCCTACGACCAAGGTCGGACGGCCGGTCCACCGCCATCGGACTATGCTCGATCCCATGACTTTGTCTGGGAGGGCTGTCATGCGTTACGAAGAGGTTTACCGTCGGTCGGTGGAAGAACCCGAAGCGTTCTGGGCCGAGGAAGCGCACCGGATCTACTGGCATGTACCGCCGCAGCAGATCCTGGATTACAGCAACCCGCCATTCCGGCGCTGGTACGTGGGGGGCCAGACCAACCTCTGCTACAACGCGGTGGACCGGCACCTGGCCGAGCGCCCCGACCAGCTGGCGCTGGTGGCCATTTCCACCGAGACCAACGTCACCCGCGAAATCACCTACCGCGAGCTGTACCGCGAAGTGAATGCGTTCGCCGCCGTGCTGCAGCGGCTGGATGTGCAGCGCGGCGACCGCGTGGTGATCTACATGCCGAACATGGCCGAGGCGGTCTTCGCCATGCTGGCCTGCGCCCGCATCGGCGCCATCCACTCGGTGGTGTTCGGTGGGTTTGCCGCGCACAACCTGGCGCTGCGCATCGACGATGCCGCGCCCAAGCTGCTGATCGCCGCCGATGCCGGCAAGCGCGGCGGCAAGGTGATTCCATACAAGGCGATGGTGGATGCGGCCTGCGCCGAAGCGCAGTCGCCGCCGCCGCACGTGCTGATCGTCTCGCGCGGGCTGGACCCGGCCGAGCCGAAGGTGCCGGGCCGTGATGTCGACTACGCGACCCTGCGCGACGAAGTCGGCGACCAGGACGTGCCGGTGGTGTGGCTGGAATCGAGCGAGCCCAGCTACCTGCTGTACACCTCCGGCACCACCGGCAAGCCCAAGGGTGTGCAGCGCGACGTGGGCGGCTATGCGGTGGCGATGGCGCAGTCCATGGAAACCGTGTTCGACTGCAAGCCGGGCCAGGTGATGTTCTCCACCTCGGACGTCGGCTGGGCGGTGGGGCATTCCTACAACGTCTACGGCCCTCTGATCGGCGGCTGCACCTCGCTGTTGTATGAAGGGCTGCCCACCAACCCGGATCCGGGCATCTGGTGGGCACTGTGCGAACAGTACGGAGTGCGCACGTTGTTCTCGTCGCCGACCGCGATCCGTGTGCTGAAGAAGCACGATGCCGACTTCATCCGACGCCACGACCTGGACGCATTGAAGTATGTATTCCTGGCCGGTGAGCCACTGGACGAGCCGACCGCGCACTGGATCAACGATGCGCTGGGCAAGCCGATCATCGACAACTACTGGCAGACCGAAACCGGCTGGCCGGCGCTGACCCTGCTGCCGGGCGTGGACCTCAAGCCGGTGCGTTTCGGTTCGCCGGGCTTCCCCAACCTCGGTTACCGCATGAAGGTGATCGATGAGAACACCGGCGCCGAAGTGCAGGCCGGGCAGAAGGGCGTGCTGGTGATGGTGCCGCCGCTGCCGCCGGGCTGCATGAGCACGGTCTGGAACGACGACGACCGTTTCATCCAGAGCTACTTCAGCCACTTCAAGGAACTGCTGTACAGCTCGCTGGACTGGGCGATCCGCGACGAAGACGGCTACACCTTCATCCTTGGCCGCACCGACGATGTGATCAACGTGGCCGGGCACCGGCTGGGCACGCGCGAAATCGAGGAATGCATCTCCGGGCACCCGCTGGTGGCCGAAGCGGCGGTGATCGGGGTCAAGGACGAACTCAAGGGCCAGGTGCCGCTGGTGTTCGTCACCCTCAAGCAGGCAGTGGACGGCGACGGCAGCGCGGTGGTGGCCGAGATGATGCAGCGGGTCACCCAGAGCCTGGGCGCGGTCGCGCGTCCGGCGCACATCCACCTGGTCAACGCCCTGCCCAAGACCCGCTCGGGCAAGCTGCTGCGCCGTTCACTGCAGGCCCTGGCCGAACACCGCGACCCGGGCGACCTGTCCACCCTGGACGACCCCGGCGCGCTGGACGAGATCCGCCGGGCGCTGGGGCGGTAACGTGTCCCGTGCTGCGGTGCATTATCCGCCGCGCGGGACCTCGGTTAAGCTGCGGGGGTGATCGTTGTGGGTCCGATGCGCGACACGCCGGGGATGGCGTGCGCGGCCCGGGCTGCTGTCTGGACGACCGCAAGGGGGCGTACGGGTTCCGGTAACCGCCGGGGAGCGTGCGTGCAGGGGGACCAGGTAACAGGGGGAACACATGGCGTACATCCATGCCAAGACGGCCGCTGGCCGTCAGGAAATCGAAGACCGCGCGCGCCGGCTGGTGCCGGGGTTGCGCTCCATTCTGCTGATGGTTGATGGTCAGCGCGATGACAACGAATTGACCGCGATGTTGCCCGGGCTGCGCGCGCCGGACGATGCGCTGGCCCAGCTGGCGGAGATGGGCCTGATCGAAGTGGTCGGTGGTGCGCTGGCGCCAGCCGCGCCACGGGCGCTGACCTCCGGTCGCGAACAGGACCCGGTGCTGTACAAGCAGCTGTATGACTGGATGAGCGAATCGGTCCGCAGACATCTCGGCCTGAAGGGCTACTTCATGCAGCTCAAGATCGAGCGTTGTACCGATGCGGCCAGCCTGGAAAAACTGTGGCCGGAGATGGCCGCCGCCGTGTCCAAGGCGAAGAGTCCCGCGTTGGCCAACCGCTGGCTGGAGGAAACCCGCGCGCTGCTGCACAGCGATGCGCAGCCCGCCTGACGAGAGCGGCGCGGCGCAGCGTTGATGGCGTACATTGGCGTCCTTGCGGGGCGCCAGGAGCAGCGCGTGGACGAACAACACATCGACAACAGCCTCGACGCCGGCAACGACGACGGTACCCCGGGCTGGGACGCCATCAACGCGGCCCTGGGCCCGCTGTACCCCGGGCAGGCGCCGCGCCATTACGGCACCGCGCTGCCGTACACGCTGGGTGGGCGCGACCCGCTCGATGGCATCAGCGTGTACCGCGCCGAGCCGCCGCGCCCGCACTGGCATTACGTCACCTACGGTTTCTCCGAGCTGTACGACAAGCAGAGCGATGACGCTGACAGCAGCGGCTTCGGCTTCGAGCTCACCTTCCGCCTGGCCATCGACAGCGGCGAGGACACCCCGCCGGCATGGCCGATGAACCTGCTGCAGAACCTGGCGCGCTACGTGTTCGGCAGCGGCAACGTGTTCGAGGCCGGGCACCACATGAATGCCAACGGTCCGATAGCGCTGGATACCGACACCTGCCTGCGCCACCTGGCCTTCATGCCCGATCCGCAGCTGCCGGCGCGGGCCACGCCCAATGGTGAACTGGCGTTCCTGCAGGTGATCGGGCTGAGCGACGACGAGATGGCGGCGATCAAGCGCTGGTCAACCGACGGTGTGCTGCAGGCATTGGCACCGCGCATGCCGCTGTGGATCACCGACCTGCACCGTGCCAGCCTGCTGGATGACCCGGCGCTGGTACGGCAACTGCAGGAAGGCAGCGAACGCGAAGGGTCCAGTACCGCGGTCCTGTTTGTGGAGACCCTGGCGTGGCGCGAAGAAGGCGACCAGGTCGTGCTGGTGCTGGGGGCGGGGCAGGTGCCCAATGTGCTTGAACTGCTGCCGCTGCGCCTGCGCCATGGCAATCCGTTGACCATCGTCAGCCGCGAACACGAATGGGTGTTCGCCCCCGGTGATCGCGATGCTGTCGCCAAGGACGGGGAGGGCATGCGCTGCACGCTGACTGCGCAGGGCCTGGATGCGCTGGAGCAGCAGGTGCAGGCTGGGCGCGGGCGCTATCCCGTACCCGGCACGTCGCTGGTGGTGGAAGTGGTGCCGACCGCACTGCGAGATGCACAGGGCAATGTGGTGCGCGAGATCGGCTGATCGCGCGCACCACTTTTGTTTATTGCAGGCCTTCGGCCTTCAGCGCGGCCTGCACGCCGGTGTCGGCTTCCATCCGGGTCTTGAACGCAGCCAGGTTGTCCAGGCCGGTGAGGTCGACCTTGGCACCGGCTGCCCAACGCAGGGTGATGTAGAAGTACGCGTCGGCGTAGCTGCGGAAGCCGGCCAGCCAGGGCTTGTCGGCCAGCTGGCGGTTGGCGGTCTCGAACAGGCCGCGCAGGCGCTTGCGGGCGGCGTCGCGGATCGCGTCGTACTGGCTGTCATCGGCGATGAACTTGGCCGGTGCGAACAGCGGCGAGAACGCCGGGTGCACGTCCGAGTTGACGAAGGCCAGCCAGCGGTTGGCTTCAGCGCGTTGCTGCGGGCTGCCGTCGCCGCCAAGGCCGGCCTGCGGGTAGCTGTCGGCGATGTAGCCCATGATGGCCGCGTTCTGGGTCAGCACGAAGCTGCCGTCCACGATGGTCGGCACCGAGCCGGCCGGATTGATCGCAAGATAGGCCGGGGCCTTCAGGGTGTCCTTGTCGAGCAGTTCCACCTCGAACGGCTGGCCGGTCCACTGCAGGGCGATGTGGTCGGCGGTGGAGCAGGCACCGGGCTTGCTGTACAGCTTCATGGGGAACTCCGTCGGGATGCAGGAAAGGTAAGCGGCCCACTATTCCAGAGCCGGCCCCGCATCCTCAACGGTATGGCCGTAACAGATCGTTACGACGCGCGTGGCTTGAGTTTCTGCACGCGATAGAACGTATGGTCGCCGATGGTGGCCACCTGGTAGGCATTGCGCCAGCTGGGGCTGGCGATGGACAGCGCGGCGAAGTGGCTGGCACCGGGCACGATCTCCTTGCGCTCGCCTTCCGGCAGCGCCCAGTTGCGCTCGGCATCAAAGGCCACGGTCATGGCTTCTTCCCACGCATCGGTGTTGCCCAGCTGGGTGCCCGGCGCCACGATGGTCGGAGCGAACTGCTTGCGCGCGGTGACCACCTTGCACATCGAATCGCCCCACAGCCCGCTGTCCAGCCGGCGCAGCGCCACTTCCGCAACGGCTTGCTGGCCGCGCAGGGTCTGGTCACGCGCTTCGAGGTAGACGGTCGTGCTCAAGCACAGCGAATCGGCGGCCGGCTGGGGCAACAACTGCGACAGCCAGAGAATCCAGGCCAGTTTCATAAATCTCCTTGCTCCGTATGGGCCGCACCTGGCTGTCCATCCGATCAACGGGATGGGGCGGGGTGTACGACTTGGCGTCATGGGGAGGCGGCCATCGGGGCCGCCCTGGAGCGGCACCCGAAAGACGTGGGGGCCGCGCGCTCACTCGAACTGGGTGGTGAGCGGGAAAGTTGGCGCACGATAGGGGGGGATTTCGCAACGCATCCTGAACCGAAAGGCTTGACATTCAGGTTCGGAAGGGGGCCATTTTCGCCCATTCAGGCAGTGCCGGCCGGTGGCCGGCACTCCGGTTACAGGCCTGCCGCCAGGCGGCTGCCCTGGTTGATCGCGCGCTTTGCATCCAGTTCCGCGGCCACATCGGCGCCGCCGATCAGGTGCGCATCCACGCCTGCGGCCAGCAGTGCGGCATGCAGGTCGCGGCGCGGTTCCTGGCCGGCGCAGACCACCACGTGGCTAACCGGCAGGGTCTGTTCCTGGCCATCGATGCGGATGCGCAGGCCGTCGTCGTCCACGCCCAGGTATTCAACGCCGCCCAGCATCTTCACGCCCTTTGCCTTGAGCGTGGCGCGGTGGATCCAGCCGGTGGTCTTGCCCAGCCGTGCGCCGGGCTTGCCCGGGCTGCGCTGCAGCAGCCAGACCTTGCGTGCGGGTGCCTCGGGCTGCGGCCGGGCCAGCGCGCCACGTGCCTCGAAGTTCGGGTCGACGCCCCATTCGGCCATCCAGCGGGCCGGATCCAGCGCGGGGGAGGGGCCCTCGTGCACCAGGAACTCGCCCACGTCGAAGCCGATGCCACCGGCACCGATGATCGCCGCTTCCGCGCCAACCTGCACCCGGCCCAGCAGCACATCGAGATAGCTGACCACCTTGGGATGGTCGGCGCCGGGGAAATCGACCTGGCGCGGGGTGATGCCGGTGGCAACCACCACCGCATCGAAGCCGGCCAGCGTGGCGACATCGGCCACGGTATCGAGCTTCACGCTCACGCCGGTTTCGTCCAGCTTGTGGCGGAAGTAGCGCAGCGTTTCGTGGAATTCTTCCTTGCCGGGAATGCGCTTGGCCACGTTGAACTGGCCGCCGATCTCGCTGCCGGCGTCGAACAGGGTGACCTCATGCCCGCGTTCGGCGGCCACCGTGGCGCAGGCAAGGCCGGCCGGACCAGCACCGACCACCGCGACCTTCTTCGGGGCCGTGGTGGGGCGGTAGACCAGTTCGGTTTCATGCACCGCGCGTGGGTTGACCAGGCAGCTGGCGGTCTTGTTCTCGAACACGTGGTCCAGGCACGCCTGGTTGCAGGCAATGCAGGTATTGATCGCGTGCGCACGACCGGCGCGCGCCTTGTTGGCCCATTCCGGGTCGGCCAGCAGCGGCCGTGCCAGCGACACCATGTCCGCGCCGCCGCCGGCCAGGATGTGTTCGGCCACGTCGGGCATGTTGATGCGGTTGGTGGCGATCACCGGCACGCGTACATGCGGCTTGAGCTTGGCGGTGACCCCGGCGAACGCCGCGCGCGGCACCGAGGTGGCGATGGTGGGCACGCGTGCTTCATGCCAGCCGATGCCGGAATTGATCAGGGTGGCGCCGGCCGCTTCAATGGCCTTGGCCTGCTGCACGATCTCATCCCAGTTGCTGCCGTCCTCCACCAGGTCCACCAATGACAACCGGTAGATGATGATGAAATCCGGGCCGCACGCTTCGCGGATGCGGCGCACGATCTCCACCGCGAACTGCATGCGCCGGGTAGCGTCGCCGCCCCAGCGATCGTCGCGCAGGTTGGTGCGCGGGGCGATGAACTCGTTGATCAGGTAGCCCTCCGAGCCCATCACCTCCACACCGTCGTAGCCGGCTTCGCGGGCCAGCCGCGCGCTGCGCGCGTAATCGGCGATATGCCGTTCCACGCCGCGTGCCGACAGCGCGCGGGGGGTGAACGGATTGATCGGCGCCTTCTTCTTCGACGGCGCCACCGACAGGGGGTGGTAGGCGTAACGGCCGGCGTGCAGCAGCTGCAGGCAGATCTTGCCGTCATGGCCGTGCACCGCCGCGGTGAGCTGGCGGTGCGGACCCACTTCCCACGGCCAGGACAGCTTGCCGCCGAACGGCTTGAGCCAGCCCACCACGTTGGGCGCATAGCCGCCGGTGACGATCAGCCCGACCCCACCCGCCGCGCGCTCGGCGAAGTACGCGGCCAGCCGCGGGAAGTCGCGCGCGCGGTCTTCCAGCCCGGTGTGCATGGACCCCATCAGGATGCGGTTGCGCAGGGTGGTGAAGCCCAGGTCGAGCGGGGCGAACAGGTGGGGGTAGGCGGGAGTTTCGGCGGCTGGCGACATGAAGATACGCTTGCGTACGGTAGGTGCGAAGGGTGCCGCGTATCGCCATTGCACGCAAGGGTCACCGCAGGGCGGGCGCCGGCTCCGGTCTGCGCACACCAAACAGGGGCAGCGTATAGCCGCACAGGGGGCCGATCAGCAGCGCGAAGGCAAGGGTGCCCAGGCCGACGTTGCCGCCCAGGTACCAGCCGATGACCAGAACGGTGCCCTCGATGAGGCTGCGCACCAGCCAGATCGGCCAGCCGGTGCGGGCATGCAGGCCGGTCATCAGGCCATCGCGCGGGCCCGGTCCGAAACGGGCACCGATGTAGAGGCCGGTGGCGACCGCCACCAGCAGCAGCCCCAGGGCAAACATCGGCACCTGCCACACCAGCCCGTGCACTTCCGGCAGCAGCCACAGGCCGAACTGCGCGCTGGGGCCGATCAGCAGCACGTTCAACACCGTGCCCAGTCCCGGCTTCTGCCGGATCGGCCACCACAGCAGCAGTACCAGCGCTCCGATCACGTTGGTGGCCACGCCGAACGACAGCGGCGTCTGCAGCGCGATGCCCTGGGAGAGCACATCCCAGGGCGCCACGCCGATCGCGGCGCGGATCATCACCGCCGCGCCCATCCCGTACAGGAACAGGCCGATCAGAAGTTGCAGCAGGCGCAGGGGGAGGGAGGTGGGCATGGCGGCGTCATCGACAGGGCGTTTGACTGTAGGGCGCGCGCTGTCGCGCCGACAGATACAGATGCAGGCGAAAGCGCGCACACACCGCGCGCGCCGACGCTCACTCCCAGCCGGACAGCACCAGCTTGCCGGTAACTCCGCCGCCTTCCAGCAGGCGATGGGCTTCGCGCAGGTTGGCCGCATTGATGCTGCCCAACGAGGTATGCGCGGTGCTGCGCAGTTCACCGGCATCGACCAGGCTGGCCACCCGGCTGAGGATGCGGTGCTGTTCCACCATGTCGGCGGTCTGGAATCGCGATCGGGCGAACATGAATTCCCAATGGATGCCGATGCACTTGGCCTTGTAGGGATCGCCGATGCGGAGCGGGCCACGCGGTTCCACGATGAGGCCGACATGCCCCTGCGGCGCCAGCAGCTCGCCCAGCACTTCCCAGTAGTGGTCGGTGTCGGCCAGGTTCAGCGCCACCTCCACCTGCGCAATGCCCAGCGCCTGCAGCTGCGCCGGCAGCGGCTGGCGGTGATCGACCACATGGTCGGCGCCCATCCGGCGACACCATTCGGCCGAGTCGTCACGCGATGCGGTGGCCACCACGGTGAAGCCGGCATGGCGTGCCAGTTGAATCGCGATGGAACCGACACCGCCTGCACCGCCGATGACCAGCAGGGTCTGGCCAACGTGGCGGCGATCATCGAAATGCAGCGGCATGCGCTCGAACAGCAGTTCCCATGCGGTCAATACAGTCAGTGGCAGCGCTGCGGCTTCAGCGAAATCCAGCGTGGTCGGCTTGCGGCCCACCAGGCGCTCATCCACCCACTGCCACTGTGCATTGCTGCCGGGTCGCGTTACGTCGCCGGCGTAATACACCTCATCGCCCGGAGCGAACGCGGTCACGTGCGCACCCACGGCCTCAACGGTGCCCGAAGCGTCAAATCCCAGAACGCGCGGTGGCGACACGTCACCGGCGCGCGGCGCGCGCTGCTTGGTGTCGACCGGATTCACCGAGACGGCGTGAACGCGCACCAGAACGTCATGCCCCTGGGGCGCGCCGGGTTCAGGTAACGCGAGGTCAAGAAGCGAATCGACGTGGTCGATGGGCAGGTACCGAGAGAGGCCTACGGCTTTCATGGCAGCTCCTGTGGAGATGAACAACGTCATCATAAGGTCGCTTTTGAACCTGTTTGCGAGCTGAATCGCCAGCCTGCGACAAACTGCATCAAATACTGTGGCGAGCCTTTGAAAACTCTGGGAAAGTCCTGAAAAGCCTTGCCATTGTTGGGTCTTGCGGAAGTTCACCAACCTGTATAGGGTGCCACCAGCTGGACCCGGAGGAGGTCTGGTCGCTGATTTCACATGTTACGTGACCGTTAACATCGCCTTCACTCCCCTGAGCATAATGTTCGCGGCGGTGGCGTGCTGAATCGGCAGTCTTAAACGACGCAGTAGTGCTGGCCCATGCCTCTACCGGTTTCATACCCCCGAAATAGGAGCTGTATTACATGAACAAGAAGATCCTCACTGCCGCGCTGCTGGGCGGCCTGGCGTTTGCCCAGGCAGCCTCCGCGCAGGATTTTGATGACCGCTGGTACCTGACCGGTTCGGCCGGCTTCAACTTCCAGGATAGCGACCGTACGACCAACGACGCTCCGTTCGTTACCCTGGGTCTTGGCAAGTTCATCAGCCCCAACTGGTCGCTGGACGGCGAGCTGAACTATCAGAACCCGAACTTCGACGACAACCAGGACCTGAACTGGAGCCAGTACGGCGCCTCGATCGACCTGCGCCGCCACTTCATCTCCGAAGGCCGTGGCTGGAACCCGTACCTGCTGATGGGCCTGGGCTACCAGAAGTCGGAAGAGGAATACAACAACTTCCCGTCGCCGGACAGCCCGGGTGAGCGCAAGGACGGCAACTTCGCCGCCAAGCTCGGCGTCGGCCTGCAGACCACCTTCGACAAGCGCGTTGCAGTCCGCGCCGAAGTGGCCTACCGCGGTGACTTCGACGACAAGAGCGTTGCCGCTGCGGACGAAAGCTGGTTCGGCGACGTGCTGGCCTCGGTCGGCGTCGTGATCCCGCTGGGCCCGCCGCCGGCTGCCGCGGTTGTTGCCCCGCCGCCGGTTGCCCCGAGCTGCGCAGACC
The DNA here is from genome assembly GCF_050031795.1 of Stenotrophomonas sp. SrG. Classification (NCBI taxonomy): domain Bacteria; kingdom Pseudomonadati; phylum Pseudomonadota; class Gammaproteobacteria; order Lysobacterales; family Lysobacteraceae; genus Stenotrophomonas; species Stenotrophomonas sp. SrG. The sequence goes on along the minus strand of NZ_JBNBBE010000024.1, from coordinate 8,267 downwards.
TGGATGACGACGGTGACGGCGTCAACAACTGCGACGACAAGTGCCCGAACTCGCAGCCGGGTCAGACCATCGGTCCGGACGGTTGCCCGGTGCCGGTCTCCATCGACCTGAAGGGCGTCAACTTCGACTTCGACAAGTCGAACCTGCGTCCGGACGCCGTGGCGATCCTGTCCGAAGCTACCCAGATCCTGGTGCGTTACCCGGACATCCGCGTCGAAGTGGCTGGCCACACCGACCTGTGCGGCAAGGATGACTACAACCAGAAGCTGTCCGAGCGTCGTGCGACCGCCGTGTACAACTATCTGACCCAGAACGGCGTGGCTGCCAGCCGTCTGGCCGGTCCGATCGGTTACGGCGAGAGCCGTCCGCTGGAGCAGACCCCGCAGACCTTCCCGGCCTGCAAGAGCGAGAAGAACCGTCGTACCGAGCTGAACGTCCAGAACTAATCGTTCCGGAACATCAGTCTCAGGAAAGGGCCCGGCATTGCCGGGCCCTTTTTTTTGCCCTGTTCGCCAGGAATCAACAATAAATCCAACAAGTTGCCGTATTCATTGAATGTGGGATCTTGAAAGGCGTTGTGGCGCTGTTAAACTCGGTGCGTCGCCCTCTTTCCTGGATGCATCCCATGCTGCGTATCGCACTGGCCGCCGCACTCGGCCTGGCCCTGGTTCCCACCGCTTACGCAGCCGTGGATTGCTCCGCTTCGGCCACCAGCGTCAAGCCGCTGCCGTTGCCGGCCACCGCGATCGCCCCGGTGGCGTCCGAGCTGTACATCCGCAATGTGCAGCTGGGCATGCCCGCGGGCGTGCTGACCTCCAACTTCGACCAGCAGCAGTCGCTCGACCGCGTGCTGCAGCGCCTTCGCATCGATGGCTGCCAGAACATCGCCAAGGCGATGCCGGGCGCGCCTGCCATCAAGCCGAACGATCCGGCCGCCTACAAGCCGCAGACCGAGTTCGACAACACGCCGTGGCGCTTCGACATGAGCCAGAACGGCAAGCGTATGACCGCCGATGAGTTCGACGCCTGGATGAAGTCGCGCGGCGTGCGCGTGGTCAAGCCGCGTGCGGCCGCCGCCGCGGCACCCGCACCCGCACCGGCCGCTGAAGCACCGGCTGAGACCAAGCCGGGCGGCAAGAAGTAAGCAACGCGCGCGGCGCCCGATGCGTAACCGTCGCCCCCCCGCCGCGCCCACCGCTCGACCACGCCGCGATCCGCGGCGTGCGTCCGCCCCCGCCAGACCTGCAGCCCAGCCCAGCGATGCGCCACGCCACGGGCTGGCGCGCGTGCTGTCCAAGGCCGGGCTGTGCTCGCGCACCGAAGCGGCGCGCTGGATCGGCGAGGGCCGGGTGACGGTCGATGGGCGCACCATCAACAACCCCGAATTCCCGATCATCGACGGCCGTCACGTGGTGCGTGTCGATGGCCAGCCGTTGGATGCACCGCGCCGCCTGCACATCGTGCTCAACAAGCCGCGCGGCCTGGTCACCACCGCGCAGGACGAGCAGGGCCGCGACACCGTGTACCGCTGCTTCGACGGGGCGGGGCTGCCGTGGCTGGCGCCGGTCGGGCGGCTGGACAAGGCCAGTGAAGGCCTGCTGCTGTTCAGCAACGACCCGCAGTGGGCTGCGCGGCTGACCGACCCCAGCACCGGGCCGGACAAGACCTACCACGTCCAGATCGATGCCATTCCCGATGCCGCGCAGCTGGCTGCGCTGTGCAGCGGCGTGGACGACGACGGCGAATTCCTGCGCGCCCGCCAGGCACGCCTGCTGCGCAGTGGCGACAAGACCGCCTGGCTGGAAGTGGTGCTGGAAGAAGGCCGCAACCGCCATATCCGCCGCCTGCTGGCGGCCTTCGACATCAACGTGCTGCGGCTGGTGCGCGTAGGCATCGGCCGGCTGCCGCTGGGCACCCTGGCCAAGGGTGCCTGGCGCGAACTGGAGCCGCACGAGCTGGACCTGCTGACCGCCACGGCCGATGTCGCCGTGGCCGATACCTGAGATTGGGCAAGGGATGGCCTGCGACCGAGATTTCGTCACCTACCGGGAGAATGCCATGTACGCCCACCCCCTGACCCGTTCCCTGCTGCGCAGCGCCTGGCTGCTGCTGCCTGCCGCGCTGCTCAGCGCCTGCGGCGGCCATAAGGAGGTGGTCAAGGCCACGCCGCCGCCGGTGACCGACAAGATCGTGGAGATCCAGCCCACCGAACGCGATGGGCGGGGCGCCTATCGCTTCCACATGAGCAACGGCGAAAAGCGCATGAGCGCCGACGAGTTCGATGCGTGGATGAAGGCCAACGGCATCCGGGTCGCCAAGGGCAACCCGAATGGAACGCCGGCGGCCAAGCCGGTGGTGGTGGCCAGCAAGGAAGACGCGAAGGGCAAGAAGAAAAAGAAATGACGCGCGATGCGCGTCAGCCCTTGATCACGCCCAGCTCCAGGCCGATCCGGGTGAACGCATCAATCGCCCGGTCCAGGTGTGCACGGGTGTGCGCGGCGCTGATCTGGGTGCGGATGCGGGCCTGGCCCTTGGGCACGACCGGGAAGAAGAAACCGATCGCATAGATGCCTTCCTCGAGCAGGCGCTCGGCGAACTTCTGCGCCAGCGGCGCGTCATACAGCATCACCGGGCTGATCGGGTGCACGCCGGGCTTCACGTCGAAGCCGGCGGCGGTCATCTTCTGGCGGAAGTAGGCGGTGTTGTCGGCCAGCGTGGTGCGCAGGTCGTCGGCAGCGGCCAACATGTCGAATGCCTTGATCCCGGCGGCGACCACGTGCGGCGGCAGCGAGTTGGAGAACAGGTACGGGCGCGAACGCTGGCGCAGGAGCTCGATCACTTCGGCGCTGGCGGTGGTGAAGCCGCCCAGCGCGCCGCCCATGGCCTTGCCCAGGGTGCCGGTGATGATGTCGATCTTCTCGAGCACGCCCTTGACCTCGGCCGAGCCGCGGCCGGTAGCGCCCAGGAAGCCGGTGGCGTGGCACTCGTCGATGTGCACCAGCGCGTTGTACTTCTTCGCCAGCGCGGTGATCTCATCGAGCGGGGCAATGAAGCCGTCCATCGAGAACACGCCGTCGGTGGTGATCAGCTTGGTGCGGCAGCCAGCCGCATCGGCCGCCTGCAGCTGGGCTTCCAGGTCGGCCATGTCGCAGTTGGCGTAGCGGAAGCGCTTGGCCTTGCACAGGCGCACGCCGTCGATGATCGAGGCATGGTTGAGCGCGTCGGAGATGATCGCGTCATTCTCGCCCAGCAGCGGCTCGAACAGGCCGCCGTTGGCGTCGAAGCAGGCCGCGTACAGGATGGTGTCCTGCTTGCCGAAGAAGCCGGCGATCTGCTGCTCCAGCTGCTTGTGCAGGTCCTGGGTGCCGCAGATGAAGCGCACCGAGGCCATGCCGAAGCCGTGGCTGTCCAGCGCGTCCTTGGCCGCCTGGATCAGGTCCGGGTGGTCGGCCAGGCCCAGGTAGTTGTTGGCGCAGAAGTTCAGCACCGTGCGGCCGTCGTCCAGGGTGATCTCGGCCGACTGGGGGCTGGTGATGACGCGCTCGGACTTGAACAGGCCCTGGGCACGGATCGCCTCCAGTTCTTCAACATAGTGCTGGGTGAGCGGGGCGGTCGGGGCGTCGGTCATGGCAGGCGGTCATCGGCACGGGGAAAACCGGGATTTTACAGCCCACCGCAGGAAACGGTTGCAGATGGGATTGTTGCATCGCAATATCAATCAGGTTAAGAATCCGTAAACACGCGCTGCATCCACCCCACGTCCCGGAGACCCCGCATGAACCACGCCACGCGCTGTACTGCCGCCGCTGTGCTCTGCGCCGCCTTGCTTGCCCCGTTTGCCGCCAGTGCCCAGGACGAGGCCGAATCGCCGTTCAGCTGGAACGTGACCGGCGTGTCCGATTACGTGTTCCGCGGTGTCTCCCAGACCGACGAAGACCCGACCGTGCAGGCCGGCTTCACCTACACCTCGCCGGTCGGCCTGTACGCCGGTGTGTGGGGTTCGGGCGTGGACTTCGGCGACGGCGGCCCGGATGCCGAAGTCGATTACTTCATCGGCTACGGCGTGGACGTCACCGACAGCGTCAACTTCGACGTGATGCTCAACCACTACAGCTACCCCGGCTCCAGCGAACTGGCGTACACCGAGCTGATCACCAAGACCAGCTTCGCCGAGCACTACAACGTGACCGTGGCCTACACCAACGATGTCTGGAACACCGACACCGATGGCTGGTACTTCGCCGCAGGCACCGAATGGGCGCTGCCCAATGAGTTCAACCTGACCGCCAACGTCGGCCGCAGCACGTTCGAAGACGGTGTTGCCAAGGACTACACCGACTGGAACATCGGCGTGAACCGCACTTGGGGCCTGTTCACCCTGGGCCTGGGCTACTACGGCACGGACGGCAACGGGCGCGACAATTCCGGCAAGCTCGCCGACAACCGCGTGGTGTTCACGGTCGCCATCGGGCAATAACGCGCGTTTGGCCGGCAAAGAAAAAGGCACCCGATGGGTGCCTTTTTCGTACCGACCAACGGTCGGCACCTACCGCAATTTTCGTACCGACCAACGGTCGGCACCTACCGCAATTTTCGTACCGACCAACGGTCGGCACCTACCGCGATCTGGTAGGTCACGACCGTTGGTCGTGACCTACCGGCATCAGTTCCAGCTCAGGACCACCTTGCCGGCCTTGCCCTGTTCCATCAGGTCAAAACCCTTCTGGAATTCGTCGATCGGCAACTGGTGGGTCATCACCTTGCCGAGCGGGAAGCCGGACAGCACCAGCTGGGTCATCTTGTACCAGGTCTCGTACATCTTGCGGCCGTAGATGCCCTGCACGGTCAGGCCCTTGAAGATGATCTTGTCCCAGTCGCAGCCGGCGCCCTTGGGCATGATGCCGAGCATGGCGATCTTGCCGCCGTGGTACATGCAGTCGAGCATGTCGTTGAACGCGCGCGGGTTGCCGCTCATTTCCAGGCCCACGTCGAAGCCCTCCATGTGCAGTTCCTTCATCACGTCCTTCAGCGAGGTGTTGGCCACGTTGACCACGCGGGTGGCGCCCATGTCGGCGGCCAGCTTCAGGCGGAAGTCGTTGACGTCGGTCACCACCACGTTGCGGGCACCGATGTGCTTGCAGATGCCGGCGGCGATGATCCCGATCGGGCCCGCACCGGTGATCAGCACGTCTTCGCCGATCACGTCGAATTCCAGCGCGCAGTGCGCGGCATTGCCGTACGGGTCGAAGAAGGCGGCCAGCTCGGACGGGATCTGGTCGGGGATCGGCCACAGGTTGCTGGCCGGCATCACCATGTATTCGGCAAAGGCGCCGTTGACGTTCACGCCGATGCCCACGGTATTCGGGCACAGGTGCGGGCGGCCGCCGCGGCAGTTGCGGCAGTGGCCGCACACGATGTGGCCTTCGGCCGACACGCGCTGGCCGATCTCGTAGCCGGTCACGCCCGGGCCGATCTCGGCGATCCGCCCGACGAACTCATGGCCGATGGTCAGGCCCGGCTTGATCGTGCGCTGGCTCCACTCGTCCCACAGGTAGATGTGCAGGTCGGTACCGCAGATGGCGGTCTTCTCCAGCTTGATCAGGACCTCGTTCGGGCCCGGCACCGGCACCGGCACTTCTTCGAGCCAGATGCCCTTGGCGGCTTCACGCTTGACCAGGGCCTTCATTGTTTGCTGCGCCATCGGGGTGGAACTCGTCTGGGGGAAAGGCGGAATTATAGGGCCGGCAGGGGCTTGGGCATGTTGCGGTGCGGTCCGTGACTTTCGGCCGACAGGGCAGGCGGGGGACCCGGCTACAATCGGCGGTTCTTTCACCAGGGGCCGCCCATGCGCTCGAACCTGCTTGCCTTCTCCGTCGTCGCCAGCCTTGCGCTGGTCCAGGCCGCCCATGCCGCTGAGGGCATGTGGGTGCCGCAACAGTTGCCGGAGATCGCCGGGCCGCTCAAGCAGGCGGGCCTGAAGCTGTCCCCGGAACAGATTTCCGACCTGACCGGCGACCCGATGGGCGCGGTGGTCGCGCTGGGCGGCTGCACCGCCAGCTTCGTGTCCCCGCAGGGCCTGGTGGTGACCAACCACCATTGCGCCTACGGTGCGATCCAGCTCAATTCCACCGCCGAGAAGAACCTGATCAAGGACGGCTTCAACGCGCCGACCCTGAAGGATGAGCTGAGCGCCGGCCCGAACGCGCGCGTGTTCGTGCTCGACCAGATCACCGATGTCACCGACCAGGCCAAGGCCGCCATCGCCGCCGCCGGCAAGGATCCGCTGGCCCGCACCCGCGCGCTGGAAGCCTTCGACAAGGCGCAGACCGCCGCCTGCGAAGCCGATGCTGGCTTCCGCTGCCGCCTGTACAGCTTCTCCGGCGGCAACACCTACCGCCTGTTCCGCAACATGGAAATCAAGGACGTGCGCCTGGTCTACGCGCCCCCGGGCAGCGTCGGCAAGTTCGGCGGCGACGTCGACAACTGGATGTGGCCGCGCCACACCGGTGACTTCTCCTTCTACCGCGCCTACGTGGGCAAGGACGGCAAGCCGGCGGCGTTCTCGGCCGACAACGTGCCGTACCAGCCCAAACACTTCCTGAAATTCGCCGACCAGCCGCTGGGCGCAGACGACTTCGTGATGGTGGCCGGCTACCCGGGCCGCACCAACCGCTACGCACTGGCTGCGGAATTCAACGAAACCGCCAGCTTCACCTACCCGACCATCGCCCGCCACTACAACGCGGTGCTGGACCTGATCGCCAAGGCCGGCAAGGCCGATCCGGACGTGAAGGTGAAATACGCCGCCACCGCCGCCAGCATGAACAACGTGGCCAAGAACTACGTGGGCCAGCTGGAAGGCTTCAAGCGCATCGACGCGGCGGGCCAGAAGCAGGCCGAAGAGGCTGCGGTGCTGGCCTGGTTGAAGAAGCAGGGCGCTGCCGGCAAGCCGGCGCTGGCCGCGCACGCGCAGCTGGTCAAGCACCTCGATACGAGCAAGAGCACCCGCGAGCGCGATCTGTTCGTGGGCCAGTTCAACAACACCTCCGCTGTCGGCGCCGCGCTGGCCCTGTACCGCCTGTCGATCGAGCGCGCCAAGCCCGACGCGCAGCGCGAAGCCGGTTACCAGGAACGCGACCTGCCGACCATCGAAGGCAGCCTGCGCCAGATGGACCGCCGTTACGTGCCGGGCATGGACCAGCAGCTGCAGCAGTACTGGCTGAACCAGTACGTGGCCCTGCCGCCGGCGCAGCGCACCAATGACGTGCTGAACCAGTGGCTGGCCGGCAGTGATGCCGCCGCCGTGGACGGCCTGGTCAGGAAACTGTCCGGCACGAAGCTGGGCAGCCTCGACGAGCGCCTGACCTGGTTCAAGGCCGACCGCGCTGCTTTCGAAGCCAGCACCGACCCGGTCATCCAGTACGCCGTGGCGACCATGCCGGCCCTGCTGCAGCAGGAAGAGCAGAAGAAGACCCGTGAAGGCGAATCGCTGCTGGCCCGCCCGGCCTACCTGCAGGCCGTGGCCGACTACAAGAAGAGCGAGGGTGAATTCGTCTACCCGGACGCCAACCTGTCGCTGCGCATCACCTTCGGCAACGTCATGGGCTACGGCAAGGACGGGGTGAACTACACGCCGTTCACCACCCTGGAAGGCGTGGCGGCCAAGGAAACGGGCGAAGATCCGTTCGATTCGCCCAAGGCCCTGCTGGATGCGGTCAAGGCCAAGCGCTACGGCGGGCTGGAAGACAAGCGGATCGGCTCGGTGCCGGTCAATTTCCTCTCCAACCTGGACATCACCGGCGGCAACTCCGGTTCCCCGGTACTGGATGCGCACGGCAAGCTGGTCGGCCTGGCCTTCGACGGCAACTGGGAATCGGTCAGCTCCAACTGGGTGTTCGACCCGGTGATGACCCGCATGATTGCGGTGGACAGCCGCTACATGCAGTGGATCATGCAGGAAGTGGCTCCGGCCCCGCAGCTGCTCAAGGAGCTGAACCTCACGGCCAGGTAACGCAAGGGACGGCGCAGCCGGCCCTAACGTCGCTTGTCGACGGCCCGAAGGGTGCCCACCCCGGTGGGCATACCGTTGGTCGCTACTCCGGTTAAAGAAACCCCGCGGCAATGCCGCGGGTTTTTTTTTGCGCACTGGATCAAACGCGGCTGCCGGTGAATCGAGCGCCGGGCCCCCATACCCTTTCCGGCGAATGTCCCCCGGGTTCGGCCTGCGGCCGCCCCCTCCTCCTTTAATTCGCCTACAAGGGTATGGA
>NZ_JBNBBE010000023.1:33285-51882 GCF_050031795.1 Stenotrophomonas sp. SrG | reverse complement strand
TGGTACCGCCTGCGCTCCACGAAGCGCAGGTGGCCTGAACGCCCCTTGAGAGTGTCCAGAAAAACTTGACCACCACAGGTTTACGGCGTGTCCCGTAGGGGGCTGCCCGACGGCCGCCCCGCTCTCAGAGATGGAAACGCTGCTGTTAGCTGTTAGCTGTTAGCTGTAGCTTTTAGCTTTCAACCACCGCCACCACTACCGGCATGAATGCCGCCAGCCGTAAGCGCCGCCGGATCCAGCAGCCGGCGCAGTTCGGCTTCGGACAACCCACTGTCTTCCTTCGCCACATCCAGCACCGGGCGCTGCTCCTTGTACGCACGCTTGGCGATCGCCGCGGCCTTTTCGTACCCGATGATCGGGTTCAGCGCCGTCACCAGGATCGGGTTGCGGCCCAGCGCCTCGCGTACGCGGTCTTCGCGCACTTTCAGCCCGGCGATGGCCGTGTCGGCCAGCAGCCGCGAGATGTTGGAGAGCAGTCCGATGCCATCCAGCAGGTTCGCCGCGATCAGCGGCAGCGTCACGTTCAACTGGAAGTTGCCCGTCTGCCCCGCCACCGTGATCGCCGTGTGGTGCCCGATCACCTGCGCGCACACCATCACCGTCGCCTCCGGAATCACCGGATTGACCTTGCCCGGCATTATCGAACTGCCCGGCTGCAGCGCCGGCAGCTCGATCTCGCCCAGGCCCGCCAACGGACCGGCATTCATCCAGCGCAGGTCGTTGGCAATCTTGATCAATGCCACCGCCAGCGCATTGAGCTGGCCCGACAGCTCCACCGCATCGTCCTGCGCGGCCAGGCCCTCGAACTTGTTTTCCGCGCTGTCAAAGCGCACCCCGGTCTGTTGCTTCAGGCGCTTGGCCACCCGCTCGCCGAAGCGCGGGTCCGCATTGATGCCCGTACCGATCGCCGTGCCACCCAGCGGCAGCCGGCGCAGCCGCTTGAGGCTGTCTTCCAGGCGCTCCTGCGCCGACGACAGCTGCGCCGACCAGGCACCGAATTCCTGTTCAAAGGTCAGCGGCATCGCATCCATCAGGTGCGTGCGACCGGTCTTGACCACCTTGCGCAGCGCGCGGCCACGCTTGTCGATGGTCTTGCGCAGGTGCACCAGCGCCGGCAGCAGCTGCTCCTGTACGCCCAGCAGCGCCGATACCCGCAACGCCGTCGGGATCACATCGTTCGAGCTCTGGCCCTGGTTGACGTGGTCGTTCGGATGCACCGTGGTCTTGCCCGCCTTGCCCGCGCGGTTGGCCAGCGTGGCAATGACCTCGTTGGCATTCATGTTCGACGAGGTGCCCGAACCGGTCTGGTAGATGTCGATCGGGAAGTGCGCATCGTGGCGGCCCTCGGCCACTTCGTCGGCCGCGCTTTCAATGGCCTTTCCGATGTTCTTCGGCAGGTGGCCCAGCTCGGCGTTGACCGCCGCTGCGGCGCCCTTCACCAGGCCCAGCGCGCGGATGAAACCGCGCGGCATGCGTTGGCCCGAGACCGGGAAGTTGTCCACCGCGCGCTGTGTCTGCGCGCCCCACAGCGCATCTGCAGGCACCTGCAGTTCGCCCATGCTGTCGTGCTCGGTCCTGAAACCCTTGCTCATTGCATCACTCCGCGATTCTTTCAGTTGGGAAAGGGAACGGCGGCTGGCAACGGGCCTTCATTCCCTGGCTGGCGGCTGCGGTCACGATACTCCCAAGCGGGAATGAATCCCAACGGCAGCTGGCATCGGCTAGACTCGGAATTCGTGTTCATTCAGACAGTATCCCGCTTCCCATGGGCGACGACCCCCACTGTAGTGCGTGCCACGACCAACGGTCGTGGCCTACCTGTTTCTTCCCCGCCGTCACCAGCAGCGCATGGCGCCGAGGGCGCGCATGATCGTCGGCAACCTGCTGCTCCTGCTGCTGGCCCTGTTCCTGGTAGTGCTCAACGGCTTCTTCGTGGCCGCCGAGTTCGCCCTGGTCAAACTGCGCCACACCCAGGCCGTCGGCCTGGCTGCCAGGCACGGCTGGCGCGGCCGCCTGCTGCTCAACGTGCATTCGCACCTGGATGCCTACCTCTCGGCCTGCCAGCTCGGCATCACCCTGTCCTCGCTGGGCCTGGGCTGGGTCGGTGAGCCCGCGTTCGCGCACCTGCTGCAGCCTCTTTTCGATGCCCTCGGCATGGGCCCGGAAGGCGCACGCCTGACCGCCTTCATCATCGCCTTCAGCCTGATCTCGTTCCTGCACATCGTGCTGGGCGAACTGGCGCCGAAGTCCATGGCCATCCGCCGTCCCGAAGCCATGTCGCTGTGGACCGCCGCGCCGCTGTACCTGTTCTACTGGTCCATGTTCCCGGCCATCTGGCTGCTCAACCACAGCGCCAACGCGCTGCTGCGGCTGGCCGGCTGGGGCGATGTCGAGCACACCTCGCACCGTTACTCCCGCGAAGAACTCAAGCTGATCGTCGCCCGCCAGCAGCCCGGCGCCGGCGCACCGGACCAGGACCTGACCCTGATGAGCCACGCGCTGGAGCTGCCCGAACTGGTGGCCGGCGACCTGATGCGCCCGCGCGAACACATGCGCGTGTTCCGCCAGGGCATGGATCTTGCCGGGGTGATGGCCGAGTTCGCCGAAAGCCGCTACAGCCGCTACCCGTGGTTCGACAGCGATGGCGAGGAAGTGCTGGGCATCCTGCACATGAAGGACCTGCTGGTGGAGATCGCCCGCGGCCAGCCCACCGACGACCTGCGCGCCCTGCTGCGCCCGGCCAACCTGATCGCGCTGGAAACCCCGGTCACCGCCGTGCTTGAGCGCTTCCGCACCGGCACCACGCACATGGCCCTGTGCGTGGAGGAACACGGCCGCATCCTGGGCTACTTCACCCTGGAAGACCTGCTGGAAGTGGTGGTCGGCGATATCGAGGACGAGCACCCGCACGTGGTCAAGGATGCCCCCACCCGGGGCGCCGACGGCACCCTGCTGGTGGCCGGCTCCACCTCCATCTTCCGCCTGGAACGCCTGCTGGGCCGCGACCTGGCCGCGCCCGAACACCTCAATTCGGTCGGCGGGCTGATCGTGCACCAGCTGCAGCGCCTGCCCGAAGAAGGCGAGGAAGTGCGCATCGACGGCCAGCTGTTCACCGTCAAGCGCATGGCCGGCCACCGGATCCAGGCCGTCACCGTACGGCTGGCGCCCGAAGAGGCCGACGAGGACCCCGGGGCAGCGTAGAATGACGGCCCCCGCCGTCATTGCCTGCGCCCGCCATGTCCGAATTCGCCCTGCTCGCCCTGTCCCCGCTTGATGGCCGCTATGCCGGCAAGGTCGACGCCCTGCGCCCGATCTTCTCCGAATACGGCCTGATCAAGGCCCGCGTGAAGGTCGAAGTGGAGTGGCTGCTGGCCCTGGCCAACGAACCGGGCATCGCCGAGCTGGCACCGTTCCCGGCCGCCGCCGCCGCGCGTCTGCGCGCCCTGGCCGACGGGTTCGCCCCGGCCCACGCCGCACGGGTGAAGGAAATCGAGCGCACCACCAACCACGACGTCAAGGCCGTGGAGTACTTCATCAAGGAACAGCTCAAGGATGACGCCGAGCTGGCCCCGGCCCTGGAGTTCGTGCATTTCGCCTGCACCAGCGAAGACATCAACAACCTCAGCTACGGCCTGATGCTGGAAGAAGCCCGCCGCACCGTGCTGCTGCCGTCGCTGGACGACATCGCCGCCCGCCTGCGCGCCCTGGCCCATGCCCAGGCCGAACAGCCGATGCTGTCGCGCACCCACGGCCAGACCGCCTCGCCCACCACCCTGGGCAAGGAAGTGGCCAACGTGGTCGCCCGCCTGGAGCGCCAGCGCCGCCAGATCGCCGCGGTCGAGCTGACCGGCAAGATCAATGGCGCGGTGGGCAACTACAACGCCCACGCCATCGCCTACCCGGACGTGGACTGGCCGGCCTTCGCCAAGCGCTTCGTCGAAAGCCTGGGCCTGGTGTTCAACCCCTACACCACCCAGATCGAGCCGCACGACAACATTGCCGAGATCGGCGACGCCGCCCGCCGCGCCAACATCATCCTGATCGACCTGGCCCGCGACATCTGGGGCTACATCTCGCTGGGCTACTTCAAGCAGAAGCTCAAGGAAGGCGAAGTCGGCTCGTCGACCATGCCGCACAAGGTCAACCCGATCGACTTCGAAAACGCCGAAGGCAACTTCGGCATCGCCAACGCCCTGTTCGAGCATTTCAGCGCCAAGCTGCCGATCAGCCGCTGGCAGCGCGACCTCACCGATTCCACCGTGCTGCGCGCGGTGGGCACCGCCTTCGGCCACAGCCAGGTCGCCCTGGACTCGCTGGCCAAGGGCCTGGGCAAGTTGACCGTGAACCCCGAACGCCTCAACGCCGACCTGGATGCCGCGTGGGAAGTGCTGGCCGAAGCCGTGCAGACGGTGATGCGTCGCCATGGCCTGCCCAACCCCTACGAACAGCTCAAGGCCCTGACCCGTGGCCAGGGCATCACCGCCGAATCGATGAAGGCGTTCGTGGAGTCGCTGGACCTGCCGGAAGACGCCAAGCAGGGCCTGCGCGAGCTGACCCCGGGTGGGTATATCGGCCTGGCCGCCGATCTGGCCAAGGCGATCTGATCGCGTTGATCAGGCAGTGACCCCGGACGGGGCGCCGGAATATCCGGTGCCCCGTTTTCGTTTGGCGCCGCGTGGGCCGACCAACGGTCGGCGCTACCGGGGCACGCGCGACAGTGCGGCGCAGGTGCAGATCCTGTTCAACCAGCGGACAATGGCGGGACGAGCGCGCGCTTCGTCTGCTGCGCCAATCGCATTCCGTCTACACGCTTCAAGGATTCCCCCATGGCCGTCCACAAGACCAAAACCCCCGTCATCGAAGTCCAGGCCCGCCCCGGCCTGCCGCTGGGCATGCCCGCCGCGACGTTCCTGCGCGACTACTGGCAGAAACGCCCGCTGCTGATCCGCGGCGCCTTCCCCGATTTTGAAACCCCGCTCCAGCCCGAAGACCTGGCCGGCCTGGCCTGCGAGGAGACCGCCCTCGCCCGCCTGATCAGCCACGACCGCGCCACCGACGGCTGGTCCGTGCGCACCGGCCCGTTCCAGGAAGAAGAATTCCCCGGCATGCCCGACCACGACTGGACCCTGCTGGTCCAGGACGTAGACAAATGGGACCCGGATGTCCGCGCCCTGATCAGCCACTTCGACTTCCTGCCGCGCTGGCGCATGGACGATGTAATGATCAGCTTCGCCGCCACCGGCGGCTCGGTCGGCGCCCACGTCGACCAGTACGACGTGTTCCTGCTGCAGGCCCATGGCCACCGCCGCTGGCAGATCGACGCCAGCGAATCCACCAAGGGCAAGCGCCCCCCGCTGGAGTTCCGCAACGACGTCGAACTCAAGCTGCTGCGCCGCTTCAAGCCCACCCACGACTGGGTGCTGGAGCCCGGCGACATGCTGTACCTGCCGCCCAACGTCCCCCACAACGGCGTGGCCGAAGACCCCTGCCTGACCTTCTCCTTCGGCATGCGCGCCCCGGCCTCCGCCGAGCTCATCAGCGACTACCTGGACACCCTGATCATGGATGCCGACGAGGCCATCCGCTACCAGGACCCGGACCTGAAGGTGCCCGAAGACCCCAACGAAATCGACGCCGTGGCCATGGGCCGCGTGGTCCAGGCCCTCAACGCCATCCGCATGAACGACCCCGACCGCCTCGGCGACTGGTTCGGCCGCTTCATCACCACCTACCGCGCCGCCGGTGACGTGGTCGCCTCCGGCGAACCGCTCCCGCGCGAACACATCGAAGCCGCCCTGGCCGAAGGCATCGAGCTCGGCCGCCACCCGTGGGCCCGCCTGGCCTGGCGCCGGGCCAAGCGTGGTGCCAGCCTGTACTGCAGCGGCCTTGAATTCGCCCTGCCGGTGAAGGATGCCCAGGCCCTGGCCGCCGCCGAACAGATCGGTGGTGCCCTGTACCAGAAGCTCTCGGCCAAGGGCCGCGACGCCCTGCACGCGCTGGTGGCCGGTGGCTACTACCAGCTGCTCGACGGCGACGCGTTCGACGACGAAGACGAGTACGAAGAGGACGCGGTGGGCGAATACGAAATCATCGACGCCACCGAAACCGTCGAGGTCCTCGAGGATGAAGACGTCGAAGCCAACGTGCACGAAGTGACCATCCACGACGATGGCGTCGAAGTGATCGTCGATTTCGACGACACCGACGACAGCGAGGACGACCAGGCCGTCGGCACCCCCGACGGCGGCGCCGGCTCCTGACATGAGCGGGCCCGGCAGCGCCGACCCGCACCTGCGCCGCCTGCCGGGCGGCGCGGTCGCCATCGACAACGCCGACGAGGCGGTGGCCATCACCACCGCCGTGGTCGAGCGCGCCCGCCGCCAGTTGTGGCTGCACAGCCGCGTACTCGACCCCGGCCTGCTCGATGCACCGCCGGTGCTGGAGGCCCTGCGCCGCTTCGCCACCGCCCGCCACGACAAGCAGGTCCGGCTGATCGTCCACGACGCGGCCGCCATCGCCCAGGCCGGCTCGCCCCTGCTGGGCCTGGTCCAGCGCCTGCCCACCGTGTTCCGGGTGCGCCAGGTGACCGACCCGATCGACCGCGCCCTCGCCTCGGCCTGCCTGCTCAACGATGCCGGCGACTACTACTTTCGTCTGAGTGGGCTCCGTTACGACGGTGAAGCCGGGCTCGCCATGCCCGCACGTTCGCGGCCGTTGCAGGACGGTTTGCAGCGCGTATGGGAACGTTCGCGCGATTGCAGCGAGCTGCGCGCGCTCGGCTTCTAGTCCCGTTCCGGGTCCTGAACCTGTCTGGGAATGACACCACGGCCCCGCCACAGGCCGTTCCGGTGCCCCTTCCTGTCTCGATGGGGGTACAATTTGGACCGTTAGATACCGCCCGTGCAGGGCTATTCATTTTCCCTGCCGGATCATCGAAGCCTTACCCCACAAGCGAATCCGACCCTCCATCGTGGACAATCTACTGAAGCAGTTTGCGCAGTCTTCGCAGCTCGCCGGCGGCAACGCCTCCTATATCGAGGATCTGTACGAGCAGTACCTCGTTTCTCCGGACAGTGTCGATCCCAAATGGAAGACCTACTTCGACGGCTTCAAGGGCCGCGAAGCCGGTGACATTCCGCATTCGGCCGTCATCGCCCATATCGCCGACGCCGCCAAGAACGCCGTCAAGGGCGGTGGCAACTCCGGTGCCAGCGACGAACGCGAGCGCAATGTCGGTCGCCTGATCACGGCGTACCGGTCGCGCGGCCACCTGGACGCCCGCCTGGACCCGCTGGGCCTGGCCCAGGCCGTCAACTCGCCGGACCTTGGCCTGCCGTTCCACAGCCTGTCCGAGGGTGACCTCAACGCCGAGTTCAGCACCGGCGGTGTCGGTGGCCAGCCGCGCATGAAGCTGCGCGACCTGCTGGAGCGCCTGAAGAAGACCTACACCGGCTCGATCGGTGCGGAATTCATGCACATCTCCGAGGTCGAGCAGCGCCAGTGGATCTACCAGCGCCTGGAACTGGCCGGTGGCAACTACAGCCTGGACGCTGACACCCAGCGCCGCACGCTGGAGCGCCTGACCGCTGCCGAAGGCCTGGAACGCTACCTGCACACCAAGTACGTCGGCCAGAAGCGCTTCTCGCTGGAAGGCGGCGATTCGCTGATCCCGATGATGGACACCATCATCCGTGACGCCGGCAAGGATGGCGTCAAGGACGTGGTGATCGGCATGGCCCACCGTGGCCGCCTCAACGTGCTGGTCAACACCCTGGGCAAGAACCCGCGCAAGCTGTTCGACGAGTTCGAAGGCAAGTTCGAGCACGACGAACACGCCTCCGCCGGCGACGTGAAGTACCACATGGGCTTCTCGGCCGACGTGGCCACCGACGGTGGCCCGGTCCACCTGGCGCTGGCGTTCAACCCGTCGCACCTGGAAATCGCCGACCCGGTCGTGGCCGGTTCCGTGCGTTCGCGCCAGGAGCGCCGCAAGGACACCGCCCGCAAGCAGGTCATGCCGATCCTGATCCACGGCGACGCGGCCTTCTCCGGCCAGGGCGTGGTGATGGAACTGTTCCAGATGTCGCAGGCCCGCGGCTTCGCCGTCGGTGGCACCGTGCACATCGTGGTGAACAACCAGGTTGGCTTCACCACGTCGAACCCGGAAGACACCCGCTCGACCCGTTACGCCACCGACGTGGCCAAGATGATCGCAGCCCCGGTGCTGCACGTGAACGGTGACGATCCGGAAGCGGTGGTGTTCGCCGCCAGGCTGGCCTTCGAGTTCCGCCAGAAGTTCGCCAAGGACGTGGTCATCGACCTGATGTGCTACCGCCGTTGGGGCCACAACGAGGCCGACGAACCGGCGATCACCCAGCCGCTGATGTACCAGGTGATCCGCAAGCACCAGACCACCCGCGAGCTGTACGCCGCGCAGCTGGAACAGGCCGGCGTGATCGCCGCCGGTGCCGGCAAGGCGATGGTCGATGCCTACCGCGAGAAGCTGGACGCCGGTGAAGTCACCACCGAACTGGCCAAGGTCGAAAAGACCCCGCCGAGCAGCGCGCTGTTCGTGGATTGGCCCAAGCTGCTGGAAGGCAAGCTGTCCGACCCGGTCTCCACCAAGGTGGACCCGGCGAAGCTGAAGCAGCTGGCCGACCTGATCAACACCGTGCCGGCCGAAGTGGAACTGCACTCGCGCGTGGCCAAGGTGTACGACGACCGCCGCAAGATGGCCGCCGGCGAGA
This sequence comes from Stenotrophomonas sp. SrG, assembly GCF_050031795.1. Lineage (NCBI taxonomy): Bacteria > Pseudomonadati > Pseudomonadota > Gammaproteobacteria > Lysobacterales > Lysobacteraceae > Stenotrophomonas > Stenotrophomonas sp. SrG. Next base: position 43,135 of record NZ_JBNBBE010000023.1, on the reverse strand, counting down.
TCCCGGGCGACTGGGGCTTTGCCGAGAACCTGGCCTACGCCACCCTGCTCGACGAAGGCCATGCACTGCGCCTGGTCGGCCAGGACGTGGGCCGCGGTACGTTCACCCACCGCCACGCGATCCTGCACGACCAGAAGACCGACAACTACTACCTGCCGCTGCGGCAGCTGGTGGATTCGCCGGAGAAGGCCAGCATCATCGATTCGCTGCTCAGCGAAGAAGCGGTGATGGCCTACGAGTACGGGTTCTCGACCACCGATCCCAACACCCTGTGCATCTGGGAAGGCCAGTTCGGCGATTTCGCCAACGGCGCCCAGGTGGTGATCGACCAGTTCATCGCTGCCGGCGAAGCCAAGTGGGGCCGTATCACCGGCCTGACCCTGCTGCTGCCGCACGGTTATGAAGGGCAAGGCCCGGAACACAGCTCGGCGCGCCTGGAGCGCTTCCTGCAGCTGTGCGCGCTGGAAAACATGCTGGTGGTGGTGCCGTCGACCCCCGCGCAGGCGTTCCACATGCTGCGCCGCCAGATGCACCTGACCACCCGCAAGCCGCTGGTGGTGATGTCGCCCAAGTCGCTGCTGCGCCACAAGCTGGCCGTGTCGACCCTGGACGAGCTGGCCAACGGCGAGTTCCAGCACCTGATCGGCGATGCCAACGCAGAAGCCAAGAAGGTCAAGCGCGTGGTGCTGTGTTCGGGCAAGGTCTACTACGACCTGCTGGAAGACCAGACCAAGCGTGGCCAGGACGACGTTGCCATCATCCGCGTGGAACAGCTGTACCCGTTCCCGCGCGCGCTGCTGGCGGCCGAACTGAAGAAGTACGGCAAGGCCACCGACGTGGTGTGGACGCAGGAAGAACCGCAGAACCAGGGCGCGTGGTACCAGATCCGCCACCACCTGCAGTTCTGCCTGGCCGATGGCCAGAGCCTGCACTACGCCGGTCGCGCCCGTTCGGCCTCCCCGGCTGCCGGTCACATGGCCGACCACATCATCGAACAGCAGAAGCTGGTCGCCGATGCCTTGGTCAACCCGTTCAACGACGCGGTCGCTGAATAACTTTCCCCTCATTCCAGAAAAGACAAACCAGGAAGCCCCCGCATGGCCACCGAAGTCAAAGCCCCGGTACTGCCCGAATCCGTCGCCGACGGCACCATCGCCACCTGGCACAAGAAGGTCGGCGACGCCGTCAAGCGTGACGAAAACCTGCTCGACCTGGAAACCGACAAGGTCGTGCTGGAAGTGCCGTCGCCGGTTGATGGCGTGCTGAAGGAAATCAAGTTCGAGGTGGGTGCCACCGTGACCTCCAGTCAGGTCGTGGCGATCATCGAGGAAGGTGCCGTGGCTGCTGCCCCGGCTCCGGCTGCTGCTGAAGCCAAGCCGGCCGCTGCTGCGCCGGCCGCTGCCGCTGCTCCGGCCGCTGCTGCCGCGCCGGCCCCGGCGTCGAAGTCCGCTGCCGATGCCCTGCCCCCGGGCGCGCGCTTCAGCGCCATCACCGAAGGCGTCAACCCGGCCGATGTGGACGGCACCGGCCGTCGCGGCGCGGTGACCAAGGAAGACATCGTCAACTTCGCCCGCAACGGCGGCGCCGGCAAGGCCGGTGGCGCACGTCCGGAAGAACGCGTGCCGATGACCCGCATCCGCAAGCGCATCGCCGAACGCCTGATGGAGTCCAAGAACTCCACCGCCATGCTGACCACCTTCAACGAAGTCGACCTGTCCAAGGTGTCGGCCGCGCGCAAGGACCTGCAGGACGAATTCGTCAAGGCGCACGGCATCAAGCTGGGCTTCATGAGCTTCTTCGTGAAGGCCGCCGCCAACGCGCTGCAGCGCTTCCCGCTGGTCAACGCCTCGATCGACGGCGACGACATCATCTACCACGGCTATTCGGACATCTCCATCGCGGTCTCGACCGAGAAGGGCCTGGTCACGCCGGTGCTGCGCAACGTCGAGCGCATGTCGTTCGCCGACATCGAAAAGACCATTGCCGACTACGCCAAGAAGGCCCGTGACGGCAAGCTCAGCCTGGAAGAACTGCAGGGCGGCACCTTCACCGTGACCAACGGCGGCACCTTCGGTTCGCTGCTGTCCACCCCGATCATCAACCCGCCGCAGAGCGCCATCCTGGGCATGCACGCCATCAAGGATCGTCCGATCGCCCAGAACGGCCAGGTCGTGATCGCGCCGATGATGTACCTGGCGATGTCCTACGACCACCGCATCATCGACGGCAAGGATTCGGTGCAGTTCCTGGTGGACATCAAGAACCAGCTGGAAAACCCGGGCCGCATGCTGTTCGGCCTGTAAGACCTCCCGCCCCTCCGCGCCTGCGCGGAGGGGTTCTGGTAAAGCATCAAGGAATTTTCAATGGCTGAACAATTCGACGTTGTCGTCATCGGTGCCGGTCCGGCCGGCTACCACGCCGCCATCCGCGCCGCGCAGCTGGGTCTGAAGACCGCCTGCATCGACGCTGCCCTGGGCAAGGATGGCAAGCCGGCGCTGGGCGGTACCTGCCTGCGCGTGGGCTGCATCCCGTCCAAGGCGCTGCTGGACTCCTCGCGCCAGTTCTGGAACATGGGCCACATCTTTGGCGACCACGGCATCAGCTTCAAGGACGCCAAGATGGACGTCGAGGCGATGGTTGGCCGCAAGGACAAGATCGTCAAGCAGTTCACTGGCGGCATCGCCATGCTGTTCAAGGCCAACAAGGTCACCGCCTACTACGGTTTCGGTGAACTGCAGCCGGGCAACGTGGTCAAGGTCACCCAGCACGACGGCGAAGTCGTCGAGCTCAAGGGCACCAACGTGATCATCGCCGCCGGTTCGGATTCGATCGAACTGCCGTTCGCCAAGTTCGACGGCGAGACCATCGTCGACAACGTCGGCGGCCTGGATTTCACCGAAGTCCCGGCGCGCCTGGCCGTGATCGGCGCCGGTGTGATCGGCCTGGAACTGGGCAGCGTGTGGAAGCGCCTCGGCGCCGAAGTGACCATCCTGGAAGCGCTGCCGACCTTCCTGGCCGCAGCCGATGCCGAAGTGGGCAAGGTGGCCGCCAAGGAATTCAAGAAGCAGGGCCTGGACATCCGCCTGGGTGCCAAGGTTTCCAAGGCGGAAGTGACCGGCAAGGGCAAGAAGAAGGAAGTCGCCCTGACCTACACCGACGCCGAAGGCGAAAAGAGCCTGGTGGTGGACAAGCTGCTGGTGGCCGTCGGCCGCCGCGCCGCGACCAAGGGCCTGCTGGCCGAAGGCACCGGCGTGAAGGTCAACGAGCGTGGCCAGATCGAAGTGGACGACCATTGCCACACCGGCGTTGATGGCGTGTGGGCGGTCGGCGACTGCGTGCGCGGCCCGATGCTGGCGCACAAGGGCTTCGAGGAAGGCATCGCGGTGGCCGAGCTGATCGCGGGCCTGCCGGGCCACGTCAACATGGACACCATTCCGTGGGTCATCTACACCGAGCCGGAACTGGCCTGGGTAGGCAAGACCGAAGAGCAGCTGAAGGCCGAAGGCATTCCGTACAAGGCCGGCAGCTTCCCGTTCGCCGCCAACGGCCGTGCCGTGGCCATGATCGAGCCGGCTGGCTTCGTCAAGGTCCTGGCCCACGCCGAGACCGACCGCATCCTGGGCATGCACCTGGTCGGCGCAAACGTGTCCGAGCTGGTCCACGAAGGCGTGCTGACCATGGAGTTCAGTGGTTCGGCCGACGACCTGGCCCGCATCTGCCACGCCCACCCGTCCCTGTCGGAAGTCGTCCACGACGCCGCCATGGCCGTGAGCAAGCGCGCGATCCACAAGGCCAACTGACCGGCCCCGTGGTGATGCAACGAAAAACCCCGCCTAGGCGGGGTTTTTTGTGCGCGTACGCCGTCCACCCGACGCGTTGCCCCGCGTAGAGCCGACTGTCAGTCGGCTGCCGTAGGCGCGATCCCGGAACATCGCGCTGCGCGCGATAGCCGACTGACAGTCGGCTCTACCGTGCTATGGCCGACTGACAGTCGGCTCTACCGTGCTATGGCCGACTCACAGTCGGCTCTACCGTGCTGTGGCCACGCGGCCGCCGCCCAGCAGGCGTGCGGGCAGCATGAGCAGTGCACCCAGGAACGCGAACAGTGCCGAGAAGGTGACGCCGACCAGCCGGAACGGCAGGCTCAGCAACCATACGAGCGGCCAGGCCAGCAGGGCCAGGATCGCCAGTGGCCAGCACAGGACGAACAGCAGGCACCATACGCCGAGCGCGAACAGGGTCTTCATGACGGGTCTCCAGGGCGGCACCTTGCCGCGGCAGGACCACGTTGCCGCCCTGCCCGCCCGGGTTCAACCGGTTTGCGACGAAACCCCGGATCCGCCGACGAAACGCGTACCGACCAACGGTCGGTACCTACCGGGTCCGTCCGGCACACCCGGTCGGGCATGGGTCCGTCCGGCACCACCCCGGTAGCGCACGACCGTTGGTCGTGCGCCCGTCATCATTCGAACGACCCCACCGAATCGTGCGAGAGGTTGTCGAACCGGGTGTACTCGCCGAAGAACTTGAGCTTGCACGAGCCGGTCGGGCCGCCTCGGTGCTTGCCGATGATGATCTCGGCCAGCCCCTTGTCCGGGGAATTTTCCTTGTTGTAGTAATCGTCGCGGTAGATGAACACGATCATGTCCGCGTCCTGCTCGATTGCGCCGGATTCGCGAAGGTCGGCCATCACCGGGCGCTTGTCGGTTCGGGTTTCCAGCGAGCGGTTGAGCTGCGACAGCGCGATCACCGGCACGTTCAGTTCCTTGGCCAGGCCCTTGAGCGAACGCGAGATTTCCGAGATTTCGGTGGCGCGGTTTTCGCTGTTGCCCGGCACGCTCATCAGCTGCAGGTAGTCGATCACGATCAACCCCAGGTCATGCTCGCGCTTGAGGCGGCGGCACTTGGAGCGCAGGATCTCCGGCGACACGCCCGGCGTGTCGTCGATGAAGATCTTGGTTTCCTTCAGCATGCGGATGGCGCCGGTGACCCGGCTCCAGTCCTCGTCTTCCAGCTGGCCGGTACGCAGGCGCTGGGCGTTGATGCGGCCGTTGGAGGAAATCAGGCGCATGGCCAGCTGCGACGCCGACATTTCCATCGAGAACACCGCCACGCCCTTCTTGGACTTGATGGCCGCGTACTCGGCGATGTTCAGCGCGAAGGTGGTCTTGCCCATGGCCGGTCGCGCGGCCAGGATGATCAGGTCGGTCGGCTGCAGGCCGGCGGTCATCGCGTCGAAGTCGGCGTAGCCGGTGGGCAGGCCGGTGATGTTGCCGCCGTTCTCGAAGCGGTTGCGCAGCTCTTCGAAAGCGTCCTTCAGCGCGCCGGGCATCGCCACGAAATCGGTGCGGCCACGCGCGCCCTGCTCGGCGATGGCGAACACGGATTTTTCCGCCGCCGACAGCAGTTCGCTGCTCTCGCGGCCTTCCGGCTGGAAACCATCGTTGACGATGTCGGTGCCAACCTGGATCAGCTGCCGCAGCACCGCTTTGTCGCGCACGATCTCGGCATAGGCCGAGATGTTGGCCGCCGACGGCGTGGTGCTGGCCAGTTCGATCAGGTAGGCGCCATCGCCGACCAGTTCCATCTTGCCCTGCGATTCGAACCACTCGCCAAGGGTCACCGCATCGAACGGGCGGTCGCGCTCGGACAGCTCGCGGATCGCCCGGTAGATGGTCTGGTGGTCGCGCCGGTAGAAGTCGGTTTCGGTCAGCTGGTCGTTGATCCGGTCGTAGCTTTCCGGGGCCAGCATCAAGCCGCCCAGCACCGCCTGTTCGGCCTCGATCGAATGCGGAGGCACGCGCAGCGCGTCGATGCGCATCTCGTCGCGATCAAAGCGGTCACCGCGGTCTTTGCGGTCGGAACGGAAGCCGGAGCGGGCGGACATGAGGGGGTGTTCTTCCTGCAGAGTGGAGCGAGGGACATGGTAGGCACGGAGCGGCCGCCACAGCCATGCACAACCCTGTGGATAAGCGGTGGATAGCCGTGCGCACCGGGCGCAGACGGCACGACCAACGGTCGTGCCCTACCGGTTGCAGGTCGGCGTGACTGGCCGGATGCCGACCCTGTCGGGTAGCGCACGACCGTTGGTCGTGCGCCTTGCCGCTCATTATCGCAGAACCACCGGGTTCAATGCTGACCGCCGTGGGTGGCGATCCAGGCCAGGAACTTGTCCACGAAGCCCTGCAGGAAGTCGCGGGTGCCCTCGTTGCTGATGGTTCCCTGCCCGTCGATCAGCCCTTCCTTGAAATGAATGAACGCTTCGGGCTGGCCCAGCACCGGCATGTCCAGGTAGGCCAGGATGTTGCGCAGGTGCTGCTGGGCCAGCGCGGTGCCGATGGCGCCGATGGAGGCGCCGATGACGGCCGCCGGCTTGCCGGCGAAGGCGCTGTGGCCGTACGGCCGCGAGCCGATGTCGATGGCGTTCTTGAGCACCCCGGGCACCGAACGGTTGTATTCGGGGGTGACGAACAGCACCGCATCGGCCTTCTTGATCTGCTCCTTGAGGCGCAGGCCTTCGGCCGGGTAATCCTTGTCGAAGTCCTGGTTGTAGAGCGGCAGGTCGCCGATCTGCACGTACTCGAAACTGGCCTTGCCGGCGGCCAGCTTCTCCAGCGCATGGGCCAGGGCCTGGTTGTGCGAGCCGGTGCGCAGGCTGCCGACCAGCACGGCGATGGTGGGGGTTGCCATGGAGGAGCTCCGTTAAGGTGGAACGGCCAGCGTAGGGGTGACCGGTGTTGCGCGCGGTGAAGGCGTACGTGGGGCACGCCATGCGTGTCCGGCGCGGTGCCGGTCACGCGCGCGGAACCGCCGCCCTCGCCTCTTTCCAATGCGCCTGCCAGGCCTGGAACATCAGCACGTTCCACAGATGGGTATGCCACTTGCGCTCGCCCTGCTGGAACTGCTTCCACAGGGGAACAATGGCATCCACATGGAACACGCCTTCGGCCGCCAACCGCGCCGGATCCAGCAGTTCATCAGCCCAGCCGCGCAGGTCGCCCTTCAACCACGCGCTGACCGGCGCACCAAAGCCGCGCTTGGGCCGGTGCACCATGTCCTGCGGCACGTAACGGCCCAGCACCCGCTTCAGCATGTACTTGCTCACCCCATCGCGCTGCTTCATCGACAGCGGCAGCGACCAGGCGAACCCGGCCACGCGCCAGTCCAGCAGCGGCGCCCGCGCCTCCAGGCTCACCGCCATGCTGGTGCGGTCCACCTTGCACAGCAGGTCGTCGGGCAGATACGTACTGAAATCGGCCAGCATCATCGCGTCGGCCGGCGAGCCGGCGCCGTGCAGCGGGTCGGCCAGGTCATAGAAGCTGCCCGCGCCGCGCGCGCCGATCACCGCGGACACCGGGTCACGCCAGCGCGAAATGCGGTTGCGGTACACATCGCCGATGCCGCGCGCACCGGTTTCGGCCAGCAGCGCAGCCAGGCCGCCGGTGCGCGAGGCTTCGCCCTGGGTCTGCGAATGGGCGGCCATCCAGCGTCGCAGCGGCGCCGGCAGCCGGCCCAGCAGCGTCCAGTTGCGCAGCGCGCGCTGGTAGCGGCTGTAGCCGAAGAACAGCTCATCGCCGCCGTCGCCGGACAGCGCCACGGTCACCGCGCTGCGCGCCAGCCGTGCCACCAGCGCGGTCGGCACCTGCGAGGCATCGGCGAACGGCTCGTCGAACATCGCCGGCAGCGTCGGCACCACCGCCAGCGCATCGGCGCCGCTGACATACAGCTCGGTGTGATCGGTGCCCAGGTGGGTGGCCAGGGCCTTGGCCAGCGGCGCCTCATCGTGGTCGGAGCCCTGGAACCCGATGCTGAAACTGTGGATCGGCGTGGACGACTGCGACTGCATCAGTGCCGCCACCACCGACGAATCGGTACCGCCAGAGAGGAACACGCCCACCGGCACGTCGGCCACCATGCGCAGCCCGACCGCATCGCGCAGCAGGGCATCGAGCTGGTTCTCGGCATCCTCGTCGCTGCCCACGAACGGCGAGGCCAGCGCCTGCTGCATGCGCTCCCGCGCATTCCAGAACGGCAGCTGCTGCTGGTCGGGGCGGTGCGCGGCCGCACCGGCGGCCACCGCGGCGGCATCCAGCCGCAGCACACGCCCCGGCATCAGCTTGAAGCAGCGTTCGTGAATGCAGTGCGGGGCCGGAATGTAGTCCAACCGCATCAGCAGGGTCAGCGCGTCGCGGTCGATATCGTTGTCGAACGCGGGGTGCTGCCACAGCGCCTTCAGCTCCGAGCCGAACACCAGCGCGTCGCCGGCCCAGCCGTAGTACAGCGGCTTCTTGCCAACCCGGTCGCGGGCCAGCCACAGGCACTGCTCGGCGCGGTCCCACAGGGCGATGGCGAACATGCCGTTGGCACGCTGCAGGGTCTCGTCCAGGCCCCAGGCCACGAACGCGGCCAGCAGCACTTCGGTGTCGGAATGCCCACGGAAAGCATGGCCGCGCGCCTCCAGCTCCAGCCGCAGCGCGGCGAAGTTGTAGACCTCGCCGTTGTAGGCCAGCACATAGCGGCCGTCGTCGGACGCCATCGGCTGGTGGCCCAGCGGCGACAGGTCCAGGATGCTCAGCCGGCGGTGCGCCAGCGCGATGCCACTGGCCGCGTCGGCCCACACCCCGCTGTCATCGGGACCACGGTGCACCAGCGCATCGCCCATCCGGCGCGCCTGCTGTTCCAACGCGGCCTGCTCCCGTACCGGGGCGGCCAGCAACATTCCTGCCAGTCCACACATGCGTCAATGGTCCTGCGCCAACACCCGCGCGGCGCTTGTTACCGCATTGTCGCTTGGAAGCACGCACATTGCTGCCCCCGCGAGCGGTGTGTAGGTATCGGCCCCGCACACCCGCTGCAGCGGCAGGTGGCCGAAGCCGGCCTCGACCAGCGCGGTGATCACCCCCTCGCCCACCCCCGCGCTGTGCCGGCCCTCGTCCACCACCATCACCCGCTGGGCATCGGCAGCCTGCCCGGCAATGAAGCCGGCGTTGAGCGGCACCAGCCAGCGCAGGTCGACCACCCGCACCTGCCAGCCCAGTTCGGCTTCAATGGCGCGCGCCGCACGCAGGCTCATCGGCACCCCGTTGCCGTAGGTGAAAATCACCAGGTCGTTGGCCTCGGCTGCGTATACCCGTCCCTCGCCCAGCACCAGCGCCTGGTCCGGCGCAGGGTACGAAAACAGCCATTGGCCATCGCCGAGTGCGTGCAGGTCCTTGGTCATGTACAGCGCGATGGGCTCCAGGAACACCGCCACCCGCCCATCGACCTGGGCCAGCGCCGCCAGCGTGCGCAGCATCATCGCCGCGTCATCGCCGCGCGAGGCGCAGCCCACCACCAGCCCGGGGATGTCGCGCAGCGCGGCGATCGAGTTGTCGTTGTGGAAGTGGCCGCCGAAGCCCTTCTGGTAGCCCAGCCCGGCAATGCGCACCAGCATCGGGTTGCGGTACTGGTCGTTGGAAAAGAACTGCAGCGAACAGGCTTCGCCGCGCAGCTGGTCGGCGGCGTTGTGCAGGTAGGCCAGGTACTGGATTTCCGGGATCGGCAGCATGCCAAGATTGGCCAGGCCCTGGGCCATGCCCAGGATCATGGTTTCATCCAGCAGCGTGTTGAACACCCGGCGCGGGCCGAAGGCTTTCAGCAGCCCCTTGCTGACCGTGTACACCCCGCCCTTCTGCGCGACGTCCTCGCCGAACAGCAGTGACGAGGGGTACTTGCACAGCAGGTCGTGCAGGGCCTGGTTGATCTGGATCGCCAGGTGCCGCGGCGGCTGCCGTTCCGGCAACTGCGCCGCGCTGCCGAACACCGCCTCGCGCGCCTGCGCCGCCGGCACGCGGCGGGCTTCGGCATGCAA
>NZ_JBNBBE010000023.1:0-33275 GCF_050031795.1 Stenotrophomonas sp. SrG | reverse complement strand
TGGGTGTACGGCGCCAGCGGCGCCATGATCTCGGCCAGCTCGCCCAGCTTGGGCCGCTGGTCGGCCGCGTCGGCGGCAGCGAAGCAGCGCGCGCGCATCGCCTCGTAACGCGCCAGCACCTGGGCGGGCGTCATCCAACCGGACTCCAACGCGATCTGCGCCGAGCGCAGCAGGGGATCGGCCGCCTCTGCCGCGCACAGCTCTTGCAGCGGCCGCCACTCGATCTCGAAATCCGTCCCGGCGTGACCCATCAACCGCGTGGTGCGCAGGTGCAGGAACGTCGGGCGACGGGTGCGGCGGCAATGCTCCAGCGCGCGTTGCACCTGCGCGTGGCCGCTGGCCAGGTCCAGGCCATCGGCGAAGAAGTAGTCCAGGCCGGGCCGGTGACTGAAGCTGTCGGCAATCCACCCGTCCGGCGTTTTCACCGAAATGCCGATGCCATTGTCCTCGCACACGAACAGCACCGGTGCCGGCAGGCGCTGGTAGGCAGCCCAGGCGGCGGTGTTGAACGCGGTCTGCGCGGTGGCGTGGTTGGCCGAGGCATCGCCGAAGGAACAGATCACCACGCTGTCGTCCGGAATCGGCAGGCCATGGCCGATGCGGCGCGCGGTTTCAATGGCCAGCGCGGTGCCCAGCGCCTTGGGCAGGTGCGAGGCGATGGTGGAGGTCTGCGGCAGCACCCAGAGCGGCTTGCTGCCCCAGACCTTGTGGCGCCCGCCGCTGGCCGGATCGTCGCGGCTGGCAGCGAAGGACAGCGCCGCGTCCATCACCGGGTCCATGCCTGGCAGCTGGCGGAAGCGCTCGGCCATGAACGCGCCGGAGCGGTAATGCAGGAACGCCGGATCGGTGTGCCGGGCCAGCCGCGCCACCAGCGCATTACCTTCGTGGCCGGACGAACCGATGGTGTAGAAAACCTTGTTCTGCACGCGCAGCACGCGCGCCATCAGGTCCAGGTGCCGGCTGACCAGCTGCGACTCGAACAGCGCATCGAAGCCCTGCGCATCCAGCGTGCTGCCCGGCAGGATCGGCGCATCGCTGGCGGGGCGGGATGCTGCCTGTCCGTCCCAGCACTGCACGAACTCTATGAAGTTGGCGTCGCAGACCTCGGCCCGGTTCAGGCCTTTCATGCGCGCGGGAATCGGATCGGGAACCACGGCAACCATGCACACCCTCCAACTGAGCCGAACGGACGACCGCGCCGAGCATCGCCCAAAAAGGGGACGGAGGTGGTTAAGTGGACTTAACCTCCTCCGTCCCCCGTTCGGCGCCACTCGTGGCGCGACTGTCCCCAGATCTCGATCGGCTTGCCGTCATGCGGCGGCGGCAGCTCGCCCATGCGCAGCAACGTGCTGCCCAGCTTGCGCGCGACGGCCTTGGAGTTCTCATTGGCCGCATCGATGGTGTGGATCACCTCGTCCCAGCCGAGCGTGTCGAACGCCCAGTCGATGGCGGCAACCGCCGCCTCCGGTGCGTAGCCCTTGCCCCAGCTGGCGTGGCGGATGCTCCAACCGACTTCGGTCCCAGGCCAGTCCAGCGGTTGCCACGGCCCCATGCGCCCCACCCAGTCGCCGCTGCTCTTCTCGATCACCGAAAACATCGAGAAGCCATACAGGTGCCAACTGCCCGCCAGGCAGCTGAAACTGCGCCAGGCCTGGGACGGCGCCTGCACCCCGCCCAGGTGCTGCATCACCTGCGGATCGGTGCAGAACTGCAGGAAGGCGTCGAAGTCCTCCGCGCGTGGCGGGCGCAGGATCAACCGGTCGGTTTCCAGGCGCAGATCGAAAATGCTCATGGGGTACCCCGTTGGTAAGCCGGGTGCCATCTTCGCAGAACGAAAGAGGCCGGCAAGATGCCGGCCTCTTAGTACGTACTGCACAGCGCCCCGATTACTGGCGGGCGGTATCCAGCGCGGCGGTCTGGGTGACCAGCTGGCCGTCGACGACCGGCAGGCGGTCGCTGCTGGGCTTGTTGGCCATCTTGACGGTCTTTTCAACGCCGTCGTAGCGGTAGGTCACGTCGTAGCCGGTGACGTTGCTGGTGGTGCCCATGGCGATGCGGTTGCCCGGCTTGCTGGCCATGCGCATGGTGCCGGTGGTGCCGTCTTCATTGCGGTAGGTCACGTTGTAGCCGGTGACCTTGGTCGATTCGGAGGTGGCCGTCTCGGTGTGGCACTGGCGCTCGGTGCGGTTGACCACGCGGCCACCGACATGGCGCTTGTCCACCTGATTGCCGATCACGCCGCCAGCAACGGCGCCGGCGGCGGTGGCGGCCTTGCGGCCATTGCCGCCGCCCACCTGGTTGCCCAGCAGGCCGCCGATGACGGCGCCGGCCACGGTGCCGCCGACATTGCCGTCGCGCTCGGGCAGGCGTTCCTGCACCACCACGTCGTTGCAGACCTCGTGCGGGGTCTGGGTGGTGGAGGTCTCACGCACCGGCTCGGTGCCGATCACGGTGGCGTAAGCCTTTTCCTTCTGGGTCAGCGGATCGACCTTGACCACGTCGGCGTATTCGAGCCGGCCGGCCTTGTCCACGGCGAGTTCGTCGGTGCGCGCACCATCGTCGGCCAGCGGCGTGGTGTCCAGGCTCGGACGGGTCTGCGCGGCGGTAACCGGGTCGGTGGAGCTACCGCTTTTCATGAAGGCGGCGGTGGCGATGCCCCCGACCAGCAGGGCGCCTGCAGCGACCAGGACAGTAGTAGTTGTGCTTTTCATATCCGACTCCCTGCGGGCGATCCGCAACGTTCTTGATGTGGATTCCAGCATGCGAACCCTGAACGGTATCTCCACATGACGCTTACGACCCGCCTCCCCATTCAGGTTCTGTCGTCGCAGGGCTCGTGATAGCGTTTACACCACTTGTCGAGGAGAGTGCGATGCCCGGTCCCCTGCTGCTACCCGTCATGAAATGGGCGCGCGGACTGCGTTACCCCACGCTGTTCAAGATCACCGCCGCGCTGTTCGCGGTAACACTGTTCATTCCAGACCCGATTCCGTTCGTGGATGAAATCCTGTTCGGGCTGGGCACGCTGCTGCTGGCCAACTGGAAGCGCCGCAGCGATACCCTGCCGCCGCGCCTGGACCGGCGCGACGCGTGAGCCTGATCGACAGCCACTGCCACCTGGACGCGGACGAATTCGATCACGACCGCGCCCAGGTAATCGCCCGTGCGCAGGAGGCAGGTGTCCGAACACAGGTGGTGCCCGCGGTGACCGCCGCCAGCTGGCCCAAGCTGCGTGAGACCTGCCAGCTGGCCGACGGGCTGTATCCGGCGTATGGGCTGCACCCCATGTTCCTGGACCAGCATCGCCCGGAGCACCTGGACCAGCTGCGCGAGTGGATCGCCCGCGAGCAGCCGTGTGCGGTGGGCGAATGCGGACTGGATTTCTTCGTGGAAGGCCTGGATGCCGAACAGCAGCAGTTTTACTTCGACGGGCAGCTGAGAATCGCGCGCGAGTTCGACCTGCCGGTGATCGTGCATGCCCGGCGCGCGGTGGATGCGGTGATCGCGGCAATCAAACAGGTCGGCGGATTACGTGGCGTGATCCACAGCTTCCCGGGCAGCCCGGAACAGGCCGCGCAGCTGCACAAACTCGGTTTCCTGGTCGGCCTGGGCGGTCCGCTGACCTATGACCGCGCCCAGCGCCTGCAGCGACTGGTCGCACAGCTGCCGCTGGAGCAGCTGCTGCTGGAAACCGATGCGCCGGACCAGCCGGACGCCGGTATCCGCGGCGAGCGCAATGAGCCGGCGCGGCTGACGGTGATTGCCGAAACCGTCGCGCGGTTGCGCGGCGAGTCAGTGGAGGCGATTGCCGGACAGACCGCAGCAAACGCACGCAGGCTGTTCGCCCTCAGCTAAAGCCACGCCCTGCGTGGCTTTGACCCCGGCCGACGACACGAAGAAGCTTCAGTCTTGATGTGTGGGACGCGACGGCTTTTCAGGGGTTGGACCTCCGACGGTGACGCTTCCCGTGTACCCGCTCCCGCCACCATAGCTACCGCCGCCAATTGGTCCAGAGTAGCCGCCTCCGCCAGCTCCACCGCCGCCAGTGCCACTGCCGCCCCCCGGCCTTTGTCCAACGATGGCTTCACGGTGAATGCCGTTCCAGTCCCTGCTATCGGTCATCTCGTAGGTGGTACAGACCTCTCCGTTGCAGACGATGATTTTGTCGCCGGGATTCTGCTTGTAAAACGTTTTTCCATATGCATGGTAGGCGTTGTCATCGACATACTTCCTGATGAACGCTCTGGTTGACATATCCGGGATCGGAGCTTGTCCCCAGCATGCATTGCAATGCAAAGGTCCGAAGGTTCCGGATCCCGATCCGATCGACCAGGCGGCGACCGCAACTGGAACCGCACACACGCTTACGGCAAAGACGGCAATCTTCCATCGTTTCATCGAACATTCCTTTATCGGATGCAGCAGGTTCTTCTGATTTCACTCGCAGCCATCTCCGCCGCCGAGACTTCAGCGGCAGAGAGCGCGTTACGAAGCGCCGCCAACTCCCTGCTGCGGGACGGCATGGCGTCAATCTGCTGGAGTGCGAGTTTGTGCGCGTAGGCGGCAGAGAGATCCTTGGGTGCAAGGATGCCGCGCTGATAGATGTCGCCAAGCGCATCGAGGGCATCCAGGCTTCCTGACTGCAGAGCGCGCTGGAGGAGGGAGACCGACAATCTGCGGTACTCAAGTGCTCGCTCAGGGTCTGCCAGGATGTCACCCAACGTCCCAAGCGACGCGGCGGGATCCCGCGCATACAGCAGCTGCGCTTCAACTTCGCCTTGCTGGGCAGCCTGTTCGAGCCAGTTTTCATCCAGCAGATCGCCGCTGGATAGAAGCTTGGCGCAGTTCTGAAGCTCCTTCTCCACACCGCGCATATATTGCTGACCAAGGCCTTCCCGCGCATAGGCAAGATAGACGCCCTGGTCGCCAGGCTTCATTGCCCTCCTGCATGAATCAATGCGCAGGTGAATTTCATAGCTGGCCAGACCGCTTCCGCCTCGAGCTGCCGCCAGCCTCTGGCTGACGAACTCCAAGGCATCACCTTCAAGATCCATCGGTGGGGACTTGATGTAATAGGCACGACCCTGGATCAACTGCCTGCGCGTTGCCGACTCCGGGGACGCCGGGTTGCTGCGGTAACCGTGGCGCACCTGCGTCGCTTCTGCAGCCGCGCCGATCCGCACGGACTTGAATGGTGCATCCACGACTGATTCGGAGGCTCGGAGCCAGAGATAACCGGCCCCACTTCCCACCAGCAACAACAATGCCGCGCAAAGGACGCGCATCAGACCCTCCTTGACCACAAATAAAGCGACTCCAGATCGCTTCCAATGCCGTCAATTGTGTCTGCTTGAATCGTTTGCCTGCATCATCGAAAACCGGGCACACAGGTGAGGAATCGCCGCGCCAATTCGTAAGGCGAATACGGGGGCGAAAACGCAAGGCAGTAGCTCGATGCGCTAGACCCGTGCAGGTTTGCTCTTCAACAGCATCTCCAACGCCTTGCCCACCGCCGCGAACGCGAAGGCGCCGGTAATATGCGTGGCCGCGCCCAGCCCCGCGCCGCAGTCCAGCTTCAACGCGGCATCGGCGCCCAGCTGCGGGCGTACCCCGCACACGCTGCCATCGGCCTGCGGGTACTTCACGTTTTCCAGCGAGTACACCGCCGGTACGCCGAAGTAGCGCGAGGCGTTCTTCGGGAAGTTGAAATCGCTGCGCAGCTTCTTGCGGATCAGGGCCAGCATGGCGTCGTGCTCGGTGCGCGAGACGTCACGGATGCGCACCAGGGTCGGGTCGGTACGGCCACCGGCCGCGCCCACGGTGAGGATGGGCAGCTTGCGGCGGCGGCACCAGGCAATGGTTTCCACCTTGACCCGGAAGCTGTCGCAGGCGTCGATGACCAGGTCGAAGTCGCGGTCGAGCAGCTCGACCATGTTCGACACGGTCAGGAAGGAAGCAACCGCATCAACGCTGATGTCCGGGTTGATCGCAACGCAGCGCTCGGCCATTGCCTCGGCCTTGTTGCGCCCGTACTGCCCGGCCAGTGCTGGCAGCTGGCGGTTGGTGTTGGACACGCAGATGTCGTCGGCGTCGATCAGGGTCAGGTGCCCCACCGCCGTGCGCGCCAGCGCTTCCACCACCCACGAGCCCACCCCGCCCATGCCGACCACCGCCACCCGGCGCTGCGACAGCTGGTCCACGGTGCCCACCCCATACAACCGGTCGATGCCGGCAAAGCGTTCGCGCAATACGTCGTTCATGCCGCCCATTTTAGACGGCCCGGCGCCCGCCACGTACGTTCGTGATGCGGCCAGCGGTAGGATGCAGCGAGCCACCCACAAGGAAGCCACCCGCATGAATGCCCCCGTCCCCACCCGCCGCCCGTCCGCCGCTTACCGCTACCTGTTTGTCGCAGGCCTGGGGCTGGTGATCGGCCTGGTCGCCACGGTGATGGTGTCCCGCGCGATCCAGGCCCGCCAGGACCCGTTCCCCGGCAGCCTGATGCACGTGATGGAGCGCCAGGTGGCGCTGTTGCGCGATGCGCAGGCGCAGAACCGCTGCAGCCTGGCCGACAGCGTGCCGCGCCTGCAGACGCTGCGCTCGCTGTCCAACGATCTGGACCTTGCGTTCCCCGACCTGAAGGACAGTGCGCAGTTCCAGCAGCACGCCAGCGGCCTGCGCGCCACGCTCAACACCGCGCTGGCGGCGCCGCCTACCGACTGCGTGGCCATGGGCCAGCTGGTCGAAAAGATCCAGACCGACTGCAAGGCCTGCCACCAAGATTTCCGCTGATTCATCTGGCAGCCACGAAGCGGTGGCCGGATTGGCACCCTGTTCACGCGGGACAGGACAGGATCTGCGCCATGCGCCCCAGACGCATTCACGACCACCCCTTCTGGCCAGGAGAACCACCATGAAGATCCAACTCATTGCTGCCGCCGCCGTCGCTACCGTCGCGCTGGCCGGCTGTGCCACCACCTCGCCTGGCTACGGCGGCGGCTACAACAACAACGGCTACAACAACGGCTATAACAACAGCGGCAACTACAACACCAACCGCTGCGCCGATTGCGGCATCGTGACCCGCATCAACCAGGTGGCCTCCGGCCGCACCGCCCCCAGCGCCACCGGCGCGATCCTGGGCGGCCTGGTCGGCGCCGTGGCCGGCCATGAAATCTCCGACCACACCGGCGGCAGCAAGGGCAACCAGAACATCGCCGCCGCTGCGGGCGCGGTGGGCGGTGCGCTTGCCGGCAACCAGATCCAGAAGAACGTGACCAGCGATACCTTCGACATCACCGTGCGCATGGACGACGGCCGAACCGTGGTAGTGAACCAGCGTGACCTCGGCGGGATCCGCGAAAACACCTACGTACGCGTGGTCAACGGTCGCGTAGTCCTGCGCTGATCCACTGCACCGCTGCAGCGTGAAAGCAAAGGGCCCGCTTGCGCGGGCCCTTTCCATGTTCCGATCAGACCGGAGCAGTGCGCGCTTAGAGCGGGCGCACCTTGTCGGCCTGCAGGCCCTTCTGGCCCTGGGTCACTTCAAACTCGACCGCTTGGCCTTCCTTGAGGCTCTTGAAGCCTTGGGATTCGATTGCACGGAAGTGTACGAACACGTCCTCACCGCTTTCACGGCTGATGAAACCGAAACCCTTCGCGTCATTGAACCACTTGACGGTGCCCTTCTCTGCCATCTTCCTTACTCCCTGACTGTCTTGTAGTTGGTTACGCCTTGTGGGCGGCTGACAAGCAAGGGGGAAGCGAGGTGCATCGATGGAGCGGATCGGAAGATCTACCATCATCAGGCCACGATCCACGGTGACCTTGCCAAGCTCAGCGTCTGCAACTTAACCCGGGCAAAATGAAAAAGCAACTGGCTTATTTCACGTATGTCAACCCCAAATAGACAACCATACTGGACAGCATGGACCCTTCATTCATCTTTTACCTGATCGCCCTGGTGCTGGTCCTGGTCGGTATCGCCGGCATCATCCTGCCCGCCCTGCCCGGGATCCCGCTGGTCTTCGCCGGTCTGCTGGTGGCGGCCTGGGGCGACGGCTTCGTGCATGTGGGCTGGGTACCGCTGACAGTGCTAGGCCTGCTGACGCTGACCTCCTTCGCCGTGGACGTGTTGGCCACGGTAGTGGGCGCCAAGCGGGTCGGGGCCAGCCGCAAGGCGCTGTGGGGTACGTTCATCGGCAGCATCGTCGGCTTGTTCTTCATGCCGATCGGCCTGTTCGCCGGACCACTGGCCGGCGCGTTGCTCGGCGAGTACTGGCATACGCGCGAACTGGGCCGGTCCACCAAGGTGGGGTTGGCCACCTGGCTGGGCATCCTGCTGGGGTTCGCACTCAAGCTGGCGCTGGTGATCGCGATGCTGGGCATCTTCGCGTTCGCCTGGTTCTTCTGAGCCCGGCCAGCTTCACGTTGCGCGCACTGGGGACACCGGCATAAACGCGCTGATCCCGTCAGTGCGTCGCGTTGCGCTGGCGGGAACGTCGGGCAGCCGCCACACTGTCCGCGCTCCCCTCCATTCATCGGCCCGCCTCCATGACCCACCGCCCACGTTCGGCCCTGTTCTCTGCCTTGGCGCTGGCCAGCGCCAGCCTGCCGCTGGCCGCCCAGGAAGCCGCGCCGACGCCGGCATCGCCTGAAGCCTGCGCCCTGGTGGGCACCGATGTGGCCCGCCTGGCCTGCTACGACAAGCTGTTCCGGCCCACGGTGGAAACCACCCAGGCGGCCGATGCCGCTGCCACCGCCGCCAAGCAGGAGCGTCGCGAAGAGCGCCAGGCGGCGCGCACGCCCGATGCGCCGCCCACCGAACGGGTCAAGCAGCGGCTGGGCGAGGTTTTCAAGAACGATGGCCATGATTCCGCGCTGGCCAATGCCGGCAAGGGTTCGCTGCTGGACAGCCGCTGGGAACTGGCGCAGGACTCCAAGCTGGGGGCGTTCCAGCTGCGCGCCTACAAGCCGGTGTACCTGCTGCCCGCGTTCTGGACCAGCGACAAGAACCAGATGCCGCACTCGCCCAACCCGGACAACACGGTGACCACGCCACAGCAGCTGGACAGCAACGAGCTGAAGTTCCAGCTGAGCTTCAAGACCAAGGTCTGGGAGAACGTGTTCGGCGACAACGGCGACATCTGGGCCGGGTATACCCAGAGCTCGCGCTGGCAGGCCTACAACGCCGACAACTCGCGCCCGTTCCGCGAAACCAATTACGAGCCGGAGATCATGATGGTCTTCCGCAACGGCTATTCCATCGGCGGCTGGCGCGGGCGCATGAGCGGGCTCAGCCTCACCCACATGTCAAACGGCCGCGCCGACCCGCTGTCGCGCAGCTGGAACCGGGTGATCGCCAACATCGGCCTGGACCGCGAAAACTGGGCGCTGGTGCTGCGCCCGTGGTACCGCCTGCCCGAAGACCGCGAAGACGACAACAACCCGGACATCGAGGATTACATGGGCCGCGGCGACGCGACCCTGACCTGGAACCGCAACGGCCACGAAGTTTCGCTGATGGCGCGGCATTCACTGCGCGGTGGCGACCGTTCGCACGGGGCGCTGCAGCTGGATTACGGCTTCCCGATCAGCAACCTGCTGCGCGGGCATGTGCAGATCTTCGATGGGTACGGTGAAAGCATGATCGATTACAACCACAAGGCGACCTACATCGGCCTGGGTGTGTCGTTGCTGGAGTGGTACTGACGCTGCGCCGCAGCCACGCCGGGCGCGGCGCTACGCGGTATCACCGCCAGTCGGTGATGCCTTCGCGGCGGTAGGCTTCGGCGAACGCCGGGCGCGCTTTGATGCGCTCTGCGTAGGCCTTCAGTTCCGGCCAGGTATCGCTGGGGCGCGGCATGTTGCGTGACCAGCGCATCAGCATCACCAGCATGAAATCGACCACGCTGATGCGTTCGCCCAGCACGTACGGCCCCGCCTGCTGCAGGTGCTCGGCGAACCGTGTCCACCCCGCTTCCAGCTGCTGGCGCGCGCCCTCGCGTACCGCGTCCACGTTGTCCGCACCGGCCACTTCATCGGCATAGAACCACGCGCGATACGCCGGCTGCAGGGTGTTGGCGCACCAGAACATCCACCGATAGGCCTGTGCACGCTCGGGCGTGCCCGGCGCCGGCAGCAGCCCCGCCTGCGGGTGCAGGTCGGCCAGGTGCAGGGCGATCGCCGCCGCTTCGGTCAGGACCTGGCTGCCGATCACCAGCGTGGGCACGCGACCGGCCGGGTTGAGGGCCAGGTAATCGGCCGATTTCTGCTCGCGGGTATCGAAATCGAGCAGCACCAGTTTGTGCTCGATGCCCAGTTCGATCAGCAGCCAATGCACCACCAGCGAGGCGGTGCTGGAGGATCCGTACAACGTGGTGGCCATGCGCGGGACCTGCGGTTGGGAAGGCCCTGATTATGCGCGCGTCGGTAGAACGAACAACGGCGCCCAGAAGCGCCGTTGTTCAAGAAGCATCAGGCCACGACCACCGGGATCCTGCCGATCTTCGCCTGCCATTCGCGCGGGCCGGTGATGTGCACCGATTCACCCGTGGAATCCACCGCCACGGTCACCGGCATGTCCTGCACGGTGAATTCGTAGATCGCTTCCATGCCCAGGTCGGCAAAGCCGACCACCTTGGCCGCCTTGATCGCCTTGGACACCAGGTAGGCAGAGCCGCCCACCGCCATCAGGTAAGCCGACTTGTTGTCACGGATCGCCTCGATCGCGGCCGGGCCGCGCTCGGCCTTGCCGACCATGCCCAGCAGGCCGGTCTGTTCCAGCACCTGGCGGGTGAACTTGTCCATGCGGGTGGCGGTGGTCGGGCCGGCCGGGCCCACCACTTCCTCGCGGACCGGATCGACCGGACCCACGTAATAGATGAAGCGGCCCTTGAGGTCGACCGGCAGCGGCTCGCCCTTGTTGAGCATGTCCACCATGCGCTTGTGCGCGGCATCGCGGCCGGTGAGCAGCTTGCCGTTGAGCAGCAGGGTCTCGCCCGGCTTCCAGCTGGCCACGTCTTCCGGGGTGATGGTATCCAGGTCGACGCGGGTGCCCTTGGAGGCGTCGTAGGTGATCTGCGGCCAGTCTTCCAGCGACGGCGGGTCCAGCATCACCGGGCCGCTGCCGTCCAGGGTGAAGTGGGCGTGGCGGGTGGCGGCGCAGTTGGGGATCATCGCCACCGGCAGGTTGGCCGCGTGGGTCGGGAAGTCCTTGACCTTGATGTCCAGCACCGTGGTCAGGCCGCCCAGGCCCTGTGCGCCGATGCCAAGTGCGTTGACCTTGTCATACAGCTCCAGGCGCAGTTCTTCGGCGCGGTTGGAGGCGCCACGGGCCTTGAGTTCGTTGATGTCGATCGGCTCCATCAGCGATTCCTTGGCCAGCAGCATCGCCTTTTCAGCAGTGCCACCGATGCCGATGCCGAGCATGCCTGGCGGGCACCAGCCGGCGCCCATGGTCGGCACGGTCTTGAGCACCCAGTCCACGATGGAGTCGGACGGGTTGAGCATGGCGAATTTGCTCTTGGCTTCCGAACCGCCGCCCTTGGCCGCCACGATCACGTCCACGGTGTCGCCCGGCACGATCTTCATGTTGACCACGCCCGGGGTGTTGTCCTTGGTATTGACGCGCTTGCCGGCCGGATCGGCCAGCACCGAGGCGCGCAGCTTGTTGTCCGGGTGGTTGTACGCGCGGCGCACGCCTTCATTGGCCATGTCTTCCAGGCTCATGGTGGCGTCGTCCCAGCGCACGTTCATGCCCACTTCCAGGAACACGGTGACGATGCCGGTGTCCTGGCAGATCGGCCGATGGCCTTCGGCGCACATGCGGGAATTGATCAGGATCTGGGCCATCGCTTCCTTCGCGGCCGGCGACTCCTCGCGCTCGTAGGCGGCGGTGAGGCTCTTGATGTAGTCGACCGGGTGGTAGTACGAGATGTACTGCAGCGCGTCGGCGATGGACTGGATGAGGTCTTCCTGCTTGATCGATGTCACGTAATGCTCGCTTGCTCGGGGCTGGCGGGGGTAAGCCCACCATTTTAGCGCCCCGGCCCGGCGGTGGTGGGAATCACTCCCGACAACTGCGCCGGGCCCTGTCACAGCAGGCAATCCCGGCCGGACTTACAGGATGACACCCCCTGGTAAACAACCGGGCTTCACAGCGATGGCAGGCACAATGTCGGCCATGCCCGCCTCCCCCGCCGCCGGCGCTTCCGGCCCTAAGAATCCCAGCCTGCGCGAACGCTTCCAGGCGATGCGCAACCTGCCCCCGTTCCTGCGCCAGGTCTGGCAGACCAGCCCGGCACTGGCCAGCGCCAGCCTGGGGCTGCGCGTCATCCGCGCGTTGCTGCCGGTGGCGATGCTGTACGTGGGCAAGCTCATCATCGATGCGGCGCTGCTGCTGAGCCGGCACGAGGCCGGCTTCCCGCCGTTCGATGAAGCGCTGTACAGCGGCCTGCTCAATCCCCTGCTGGGCCTGCTGGCGCTGGAATTCGGCCTGGCCATCGCCTCGGACCTGCTCGGCCGGATCGTCAGCTACGCCGACACCCTGCTCTCGGAGCTGTTCACCAACGTCACCAGCGTGCGCCTGATGGAACACGCGGCAGAGCTGGACCTGGAGGACTTCGAGGACCCGGACCTGCAGGACAAGCTGGACCGCGCCCGGCGCCAGACCATGGGCCGGATGAACCTGATGAGCCAGTTGTTCGGCCAGGTCCAGGACGCCATCACCGTGGCCAGCCTGGCGGTGGGCCTGCTGGTCTACGCGCCGTGGTTGATCCTGCTGCTGGGCGTGGCACTGGTGCCGGCGTTCATCGGCGAATCGCACTTCAACGCGGCCGGCTACAGCCTGAACTTCCAGTGGACCCCCGAGCGCCGCCAGCTGGACTACCTGCGCCAGATCGGTGCCAGCGTGGAAACCGCCAAGGAGGTGAAGATCTTCAACCTCCACCGCTTCCTGATCGACCGCTACCGGTTCCTGGCCGACAAGTTCTTCCGCGCCAACCGCGCGCTGGCGCGCAAACGCGCGTTCTGGGGCACCCTGCTGGCCGCCCTGGGCACGCTCGGCTACTACACCGCCTATGCCTACATCGCCTGGCGCACGGTGCGCGGCGACTTCTCCATCGGCGACCTGACCTTCCTGGCCGGCAGCTTCCTGCGCCTGCGCCAGCTGCTGGAAGGCCTGCTGATCGGCTTTTCGCAGGTGGCCAGCCAGGCGCTGTACCTGGACGATCTGTTTTCGTTCTTCCAGATCCAGCCGGAAATCCATTCGCGCCCCGACGCGGTGCCGGTGCCGCAGCCGATCACCCAGGGCTTCGTGTTCGAGAACGTGGGCTTCCAGTATCCCGACGCGGAAAGCTGGGCGGTGCGCCATCTCGATTTCGAGCTGCGCGCGGGCGAAGTGCTGGCCCTGGTCGGCGAGAACGGCGCTGGCAAGACCACGCTGGTGAAGCTGCTGGCGCGGCTGTACGACCCGGACGAAGGCCGCATCCTGCTCGACGGCCGCGACCTGCGCGACTACGACCTGGACGACCTGCGCGCCAACATGGGGGTGATCTTCCAGGATTTTGTGCGCTACAACCTCAGTGCCGGCGAGAACATCGGGGTGGGCCTGGTCGAAGCGATGACCGACGATGCGCGCATCCGCGACGCCGCGCGCCGTGGCATGGCCGAAGATGTGATCGCCGGGCTGCCGCAGGGCTACGAGCAGCTGATCGGGCGCCGTTTCAAGCAGGGCGTGGACCTGTCCGGCGGCCAGTGGCAGAAGATCGCCATCGCCCGCGCCTACATGCGCGATGCGCAGGTGATGATCCTGGACGAACCCACTGCCGCGCTGGATGCGCGCGCCGAGTTCGAGGTATTCCAGCGCTTCAAGGAGCTGTCCGACAACCGCACCGCCGTGCTGATCTCGCACCGGTTCTCCTCGGTGCGCATGGCCGACCGGATCCTGGTGCTGGCCGGTGGGCGGATCGAGGCCAGTGGCACCCACGCCCAGCTGATGGCGCAGGGAGGCCGCTACGCCGAGCTGTTCGAACTGCAGGCGGCGGGATATCGCTGAACGGGGTTCAATGAGAATTTATCTCATTTGAGATAAACTGGGCGGGACAACACAGATCAGACCCCCTCCCCATGTCTTCCGCTTTCGGCGCCGAAACGGTGCTTGAGGTCCGTCACTGGACCGACGCCTACTTCAGCTTCACCACGACCCGCGACAGCGGTTTCCGCTTCGAGAACGGCCAGTTCGTGATGATCGGCCTGGAAACCGAAGCGCGGCCGCTGCTGCGCGCGTATTCCATCGCCAGCGCGAACTGGGAAGAGAACCTGGAATTCTTCAGCATCAAGGTCCAGGACGGCCCGCTGACCTCGCGCCTGCAGCACATCAAGCCGGGCGACAAGGTGCTGGTCGGCAAGAAGCCCACCGGCACCCTGCTGATCAGCGACCTGCACCCGGGCAAGCACCTGTACCTGCTGGGCACCGGCACCGGCCTGGCGCCGTGGCTGTCGGTGATCAAGGACCCGGAAACCTACGAGCGCTTCGACAAGGTGATCCTGACCCACGGCGTGCGCTACGAAAAGGACCTGGCCTACCGCGAGCTGTTCGAGAAGGAACTGCGCGAGCATGAGTTCCTGGGCGAGATGATCGGCGACAAGCTGCTCTACTACCCGGCGGTGACCCGCGAACCGTTCCCGAACCAGGGCCGGCTGACCTCGCTGATGGAAAGCGGCGAGATGCAGCGCACCCTGGGCCTGCCCGAACTGAGCCCGGAAAACGACCGCGCCATGATCTGCGGCAGCCCGCAGATGCTGGCCGACCTGCGCAGCGTGCTGGACGCCCGTGGCTTCCAGACTTCGCCGCGGATCGGTACGCCCGGTCACTACGTCTTCGAGCGTGCGTTCGTCGAAAAGTAAATGACTACTCCAGCGCGGCTTCGATATCGCCGCGCAGGTTTTCGGGTTTGTCCGTGGGGGCGTAGCGTTCGAGCACCTTGCCATCACGGCCGACCAGGAACTTGCTGAAGTTCCATTTGATCGCGCCGATGCCCAGCAGGCCGGACTTCTCGGCCTTGAGCCATTTCCACAGCGGGTGCGCGCCATCCCCGTTGACCTCGATCTTCTCCGAGAGCGGGAAGTCCACCTCATAGGTCAGCGAGCAGAAACTGCGGATCTCGTCCGCGTTGCCGGGTTCCTGATGGCCGAACTGATCGCACGGGAAGCCGATCACCACCAGGCCCTGGTCGCGATACGCCCGCCACACCTCCTCCAGGCCCTTGTACTGGGGCGTGAACCCGCATTTGCTGGCCACGTTCACCAGCAGCAGCGCCTTGCCACGGTACTGGTCAAGGTCCTGCTTCCGGCCGTCCAGGTCCACGAACGAGAAATCGAAGGCGGTGGTCATGGTCGTGCTCCAGGGAGGGGTGTGGCCATTGTATCGATACGACCACCGCACATGCCTTTCGACACAAGCCCCCACCCCTCACCCCGGGTTAACCTCGGGCACTTGTCTGACCGGAGATTACCCCTTGACCACCCGCCTTGCCCTTGCCGTCGCCGTGACCCTCGGCCTTGCCCTGCCCGCCTATTCCGCCGTTGCCGCCGCGCCTGCGGCCAGCGCTGCCCAGCAGGCCAACCCGTTCTTCGCCGACAGCACCCTGCCGCTGCACTACCCGCAGTTCGACAAGATCAAGGACAGCGACTTCGCCCCCGCCTTCGATGCCGGCATGGCCCAGCAGCTGAAGGAAGTGGAGACCATCGCCAACAACAAGGCCAAGCCGACCTTCGACAACACCCTCATCGCCCTGGAAAAGAGCGGTGACACCCTCGACCGTGCGACCACCGTGTTCTTCAGCCTGGTCGGCGCCGATACCAACGATGCGCGCAAGAAGCTGCAGGCCGACTACTCGGCAAAGTTCGCCGCGCACAGCGATGCGATCGCGCTGAACGGCAAGCTGTTCGCCCGCATCCAGGCCCTGTATGACACCCGCACCCAGCTCGGGCTGGACGCCGAAGGCGTGCGCTTGGTCGAGAAGTACTACGAGAGCTACGTGCGCGCCGGCGCCAAGCTCAATGACGCCGACAAGACCAAGCTCAAGGAAATGAACGCCGAGCTGGCCAACCTGGGCACCAAGTTCAGCCAGAACGTGCAGAACGAAGTGAACGCCTCGGCCGTGATCGTCGACGACGTCAAGCAGCTGGACGGCCTGTCGGCCGAACAGATCGCTGCCGCCTCCGAAGCGGCCAAGGCCCGCAAGCTGGACGGCAAGTACGTCATCGCCCTGCTCAACACCACCGGCCAGCCGCCGCTGACCAACCTGGCCAACCGCGACCTGCGCAAGAAGATCTACGATGCCTCGGTCACCCGTGGCAGCCGCGGTGGCGAGTTCGACAACACCGCGCTGGTCGCGCGCATCATGCAGCTGCGTGCCGACAAGGCCAAGCTGATGGGCTTTGACAACTTCGCCGCCTACAACCTGACCAACCAGACCGCCAAGACCCCCGAAGCGGTCAACGCCATGCTCGGCCAGCTCGCCCCGGCTGCGGTCGCCAACGCCAAGCGCGAAGCGGCCGACCTGCAGGCGATGATCGACAAGGAACAGAAGGCCGCCGGCAAGAAGAGCTTCCAGCTGGAAGCATGGGACTGGGCCTACTACAGCGAGAAGGTGCGCCAGGCCAAGTACAACTTCGACGAATCCCAGCTCAAGCCGTACTTCGAGCTGAAGAACGTGCTGGAAAACGGCGTGTTCTTCGCCGCCAACCAGGAATACGGCCTGACCTTCAAGCAGCGCACCGACCTGCCGGTCTACCACGACGACGTGACCGTCTACGACGTGTTCGACGCCGATGGCAGCCAGCTGGCGATCTTCATCTTCGACCCGTACGCACGCGCGTCCAAGCGTGGCGGTGCGTGGATGAACTCCTATGTGTCGCAGTCCAAGCTGACCGGCTTCAAGCCGGTGGTGGCCAACCACCTCAACATTCCCAAGCCGCCGGCCGGCCAGCCGACCCTGCTGACCTGGGATGAAGTGACCACCACCTTCCACGAATTCGGCCACGCCCTGCACGGCATGTTCTCGAACGTGAAGTACCCCTACTTCTCGGGCACCTCGGTGCCGCGTGACTTCGTCGAGTTCCCCTCGCAGGTCAACGAGATGTGGTCGGACAACCCGCTCATCCTGAAGAACTACGCCAAGCACTACCAGAACGGCACCGCGATGCCGCAGGCGCTGCTGGACAAGGTGATCGCCGCAGCCAAGTTCAACCAGGGCTTTGCCACCACCGAGTACCTGGGTGCGGCCATGCTGGACCAGCGATGGCACCAGATCGGCCCGGACCAGGTGCCGGCCGCCAAGGACGTGATGGCCTTCGAGCGCGCGGCGCTGGAGAAGGACGGCATCTACTACGCGCCGGTACCGCCGCGCTACAAGACCCCGTACTTCAGCCACATCATGGGCGGCTACTCGGCCGGCTACTACGCCTACATCTGGTCGGAAGTGCTGGACGCCAACACCCAGAAGTGGTTCCGCGACAACGGCGGCCTGAGCCGCAAGAACGGCGACCACTTCCGCGCCACCCTGCTCTCCAAGGGCGGCAGCGTGGATGCGATGCAGCTGTTCCAGAACTTCGCCGGCCACGAACCGCAGATCGAGCCGCTGCTGGAAAAGCGTGGGCTGGTTCCGGAAAAGAAGTAACGCGCCTGTAAGTCAGAACCGCCCGGCACATGCCGGGCGGTTTTTTTCTGCTGCGTCAGGTTCATCGCGGACACGCATGGCGTGCCCCTAAGTAGCGACATGCCATGCATGTCCTTGGCCATGCCACACCGTTCGCGTGCGATCACCTCGGTGCGACATACCCGCCCGGAACGCCGTTCGGCGACAGCACCAGCTGCCACAACTGGGCGTGCCGGCAGCGGAAGCTGGCCATCGAGCCGGCCAGGTAGAACCGCCACATGCGCTTGAAGCGTTCGTCGTAGCGTTGCGGGTCCAGCCGTGACCAGGCCGCCTCCACGTTGCTGCGCCAGGCCTGCAGCGTTCGGTCGTAGTCGGCGCCGAAACTGTGCCAGTCCTCCAGCACGAACAGGCCTTCATAGGCGGCAGTGATCTGCGCCGCCGACGGCAGCATCGAGTTGGGGAAGATGTAGCGCGCGATCCACGGGTCGGTGCGGTGGCGCGAGAGATTGCGGCCGATGCTGTGCAGCAGGAACAACCCGTCCGCTGCCAGGCAACGCCGCGCCATCTCGAAATAGCTGCGGTAGTTCTTGTCGCCGACGTGTTCGAACATGCCTACCGACAGGATCGCGTCAAAGGTCTCGTCGACATCGTGGTAGTCCTGCAGGCGGATCTCGATCGGCAGCCCGGCGCACAGCTCACGTGCGTACTCGGCCTGCTCCTGCGAGATGGTGATGCCCACGCCGGAGACGCCGTAGCGTTCGGCGGCGAACTTCAGGGCCTCGCCCCAGCCGCAGCCGATGTCGAGCACGCGTTGGCCGGGGCGCAGCCGTAGCTTTCGGCAGATCAGGTCGAGCTTGGCTTCCTGCGCGGTGTCCAGATCGTCCGCGCCCGCCCAGTACCCACAGCTGTAGACCAGCCGCTTACCCAGCATCGCGCCGTAAAGATCGTTGCCCAGATCGTAATGGCGACGACCCACCTCGAGGTTGCCGCCGCCGGACTGCAGGTTGAACAGCCGCGCCCTGAGCGCGTCACCCAGTTCGCGCCAGCCGTGCACGCGTTCATCCAGGTGCGCCTGCATCAGGTGCAGCAGGAACCCGTCCAGCGAGGCCGCGTCCCATTGCCCGTCCATGTAGCTTTCGCCCAGGCCGAGCGACCCGTGCGCGATCACGCGCGCGTAGAAGTGCGGGTCGTGCACCTGGATGTCGTGCGGACGCTCACCATCAACGGTGACGTCCGCCTCGTGCAGCAACTCGATGACCCGTCGTTGCAGCCCCCCGTCCACGGCCGCCCTCCCCACTAGCCCTTGGCGAACAGCCCGGCGTAGGCCGGGGCCACGTGCGGTGCCAGCACGGCGGCGGGCACGTCCACGGTCTGGGTGCCATCCGAGTACGGGCCCACCTGGTACGGCGGGAACACGAAACGCACGGCGGTGATCAGTCCGTTGGGATCGGTCATCGGCTGGAACTGGCTGAAATTGTCGGCGCTGGCCCCGGTGCCGTCGGCGATCATGCGGCTGGCGCTGCGCAGCGATTCCTGCAGCTGGCCCGGGTCCATGTCCTCGCTGCTCAGCCGGGTCGCCACGCGCTCCTTGAGCTGGTCGGCGATGTAGTCGCTGACCACGCCCCAGCCTTTGGTATCGGCAATCAGCTTGTCGGCGGTGAGCATGGTCTGCGTTTCCGGCAGCCACACAAAACGCGCCACCAGCGGTTCGCCATGGGCACCGCCGGTATAACGGCTGCCGTCGGCGCTGATCACCACCAGCTGCGGGGTCTCCAGCACCTTTTCGAAACTCAGCGACAGCTCGTAGGGCATGGTCGGCTTGTCGTTGCCCAGGCCGTCCACGGCCTGCTGCAGTTCAGCGCGCGCCGCCGTGGCGTAGTCCGACAGCGCCTTGGCCAGTCCGGGGAAGCGGTTCACGTCCTGCGGGTAGCTGATGCCCACCACCGCCTGCGGGGTGTTTTCAATGACGTCACGCAGCTCCAGCGGCGCCTCGACGGCGGCCTGCGGCGCGGTGGCATCCGGCTGTGCGGTGGTGGCGTCGGTTGCCGGTGCGACGGCGGTATCCGCCTCGCGCTTGCAGCCGGCCAGCAGCACCAGACCCACGGCCAACGCCAGCGCGCCGGTACGCAGCGCGCGGCGGTTTCCTGCGATGTTCATTGCAATCCCCTTGTTGAAACCCAGCATGATGATCCTTCGTCCGTGAAAAAAACTCTTCCTGCTACGCCAGCAGGTCGTCGTACTCGGTGTGCCGTTGGAAGAACTGCTCGGCGTAGGCACACGCCGGCACCACCTTGTACTTGTTGTCACGCGCGTAGCGCAGGGCGACCTTGGTCAGCTCCCCGGCGATGCCCCGGCCGGCAATGGCCTCGGGCACCTCGGTATGGGTGATGACCATCCGCTTCCGCTTGATCTGGTAATCCAGCAGCGCCAGATACCCCTGGATCCGGGCCTGGAACCGGTGGCGGGCCAGATCGTGCTCCACCTCGTACGCCAATCCGGGCGGGGTGACCGAAGCCATGGGCGGTGTCTCCTGCGGCGACTGTCGCGATAGTGCGCAGCGTAGCGCCATGATCGCGTGAAGCCTGAACAGGGGCAACAGGCGACGCATTTGGTCACATAAGGTCCTAAAGCCCGCCCGATTCAAGCCGATATCGGTTTCGGACAGGCCGCAAAAGCTGGCACGCGTTTTGCGACACCTGTCTGCCCCATCCGTGTCCCAAGGAGTGTCACATGGACCATGCACCCGACTTCACCCAGCCCGGCGACGCCGACAGCTCGCTGCTGGAAGGCCTGTTCCAGCTGGCCCTGAATGGCCAGACCCAGGGGTCGGAATTCGACCTGATCGACCACGAGGTCTACGCCCGCCTGCTCAGCACCTACGGTACCGACCAGCGTTTCGCTGCGTGATGGAGCGTCACGACCGTTGGTCGTGACCGCCCTTCCCCTTCAGCCGCCCAGGCTGAAGCGCGGGTTGCTCAACTCGCGCAGGAAGTGGTCGAAGATCGCCGGGCGCATCGCCAGCATGAAGATCACGCCGAACGCGGCACCGGCCAGGTGCGCGCTGTGGTTGATGCGGTCACCGCCCTTGCGGTCCATCCAGATGCTGTAGCCGACGTAGAACGCGGCATAGATGATCGCCGGCGCCGGGATGAAGAACACGAAGATGATGCTCCACGGGCTGATCAGGATGAAGGCGAACAGCACCGCCGACACCGCGCCCGACGCGCCCAGGCTCATGTAGTTCGGGTTTTTCTGGTTCTTCAGGTAGCTGGGCAGGATCGACACCACCAGCGCACCCAGGTAGAACGCCGGATACGTGAGGTAACTGCCGGTGAGGTTGACCATCACCGACTCGATCTGGCCGCCGAAGAAGAACAGCGTGATCATGTTGAACGCCAGGTGCGCCAGGTCCGCGTGGATGAACCCGTAGGTCACCAGACGGTCGTACTGGCGCTTGCGGTCCACCGCCGGCGGCCACAGGATCAGGCGGTCGGCCAGCGCACGGTTCTTGAACGCCATCCACGAAACCAGGACGGTGATAGCGATCAGCAGCAGGTTCACGGGGGTCATGGCGGTACTCAGGCAGCGCGGTAGTTGTCGACCATACGATAGCGCTTGGCATACCAACCGAAGGCCAACGCCGCCACGAAGGCGAAGCCGGCGAAGAAGAACATCAGGAACGCGGCCTCGCTGAGCCCGGTACTGGCGATCTGGTGGGTCACCGTGTCGTTGCGCACCGCCGCGTTGGACAGCAGCACCCACAGGTTGCCGATGGTGGTGGTGAGGTTCCAGAAGCTCATGACCACGCCCTTCATCGCCTGCGGCGCCTGGCTGTAGGCGAACTCCAGGCCGGTTGCCGAGACCAGCACCTCACCGAAGGTGAGCAGCGCATACGGCAGCATCTGCCAGAAGATGGACATGACGTTGCCGCCATCCATCATCACCTGGATGCCGCCGACCACGATCCAGGCCAGGCCGCTGAAGGCAATGCCGGCGGTCATGCGGCGCAGCGCGGTCGGCTCGAAGCCGAACCGGCGCAGGGCCGGGTACAGCACCAGGTTGTTGAACGGAATCAGGATCATCACCAGCAGCGGGTTCAGCGCCTGCATCTGCGAGGCGGTGAACCAGGACGGCATGGCCATCTGCTGGCCCTGCAGCACCCAGGTGGACGCCTTCTGGTCGAACAGCGAGAAGAACGGCGTGGTCAGCGCGAAGATCACCAGCACGCGCAGTACCGAACGCACGCCCTCCACGGCCTCGGCCGGGTGCACCGCGCGGGCGCGGTCGAGCTGGATCCAGGTACCGCCGCCGACGCCAGCCAGCACCAGCACCAGCGCGATGCACAGGCAGATCACGATGCCCAGGCTGCCGACCAGACCCATCGAGGCCACCGCCAGCACCGCGCCCAGGATGGCCAGGGTAAGACCCGGACGGCCCTTGCCCGGCACCTGCGCGGTCAGCGCGGTACGCACGACGTTGCCGAACGAATGCGGGTCCTTGGGCGGCAGCGGCACCAGCACATAGCGCTTGCGGCCCAGCCAGAACACGAAGGTGGCCACGAACATCAGGATGCCGGGGATGCCGAAGGCCCACTGCGGGCCCAGGTTCTTCAGCGCCAGCGGGATCAGCAGCGAGGCGAACAGCGAGCCGAAGTTGATGATCCAGTAGAACGCGTCGAAGACGATCTTGGCCAGGTGCTTGTTGCTCTGGTCGAACTGGTCGCCCATGAACGAGGCCACCAGCGGCTTGATGCCGCCAGCACCCAGCGCGATCAGGCCCAGGCCCAGGAAGAAGCCTTCGCGGCTGTTCTCGAACAGCGCCAGGCACGCGTGGCCGGCGCAATAGATCAGGCTGAACCAGAGGATGGTGTGGTACTTGCCGAAGAACTTGTCGGCCAGCCAGCCGCCCAGCAGCGGGAAGAAGTACACGCCGATCATGAAGCTGTGCATGATGTCCTTGGCCTCGCCGGCCCGGCCATCGGCCGTGATCTCCTGCAGCAGCAGCGAGGTGATCAGGAACTGCACCAGGATGTTGCGCATCCCATAGAAGCTGAACCGCTCGCAGGCCTCATTGCCGATGATGTACGGAATCTGGCGCGGCATGCTTCCCTTGCCAGCGCTGGCGGCTGCGGTCGTGCTCATTCTATGGGGCTGTCCTGCGGGTTCAAAGGGCGCAAGGTTACCGGAAGGGCCACGGCGGCGCACGTTGCGGCCGAACGTGACAACGCCGCCGCGCAATGGCAGGCATCTGGAATCCGTTGACGGAAGTCACGGCACGTCGACGGACCAAGCGTAAACTTATCGTTATGCGCCTCCTCCCCACGGTTGTCGCAGGACGCTGGCACGGCTGGTTCCTGCTCCTGTTGTTGACCACTCCCGCGCTCCCGGCCGATGCCCGGCAGAGCGAGGCGCCGCCACGCCTGCTCAGGATCGCCACACTGGAACTGCCGGCGGCCGACGAGGCCCAATGGGAGCAGCGCCGCGACCAGCTGCTGCAGGTGCTGGAAGGCCTGCAGCCGGACGTGATCGCCGTGCAGCGGGTGTTGCAGACCAAGGGCGGCAACCCCGCCTGCTGGCTGGCCACCCGCCTGCGCTACAGCTGCGACTTCGTCACCGCCGACCCGCCCAGCCAGCCGCTGCGCCACGGCAGTGCCATGCTCAGCCGGCTGCCGGTGGCTGAAGACGGGGTCACCCTGCTCCATCCGCCGGGCCGGTTCAGTGCGGCGGGCATGCTGCGGGTGAACCTGCAGGACGAGCAGATCAACATCTATGTCGCACGGCTGCGCCCGGACCCGGACGAAGCGCTGGTGCGGAAGCACCAGACCAGCGACCTGATGACCTGGATCGGCGCCACCTCGGACGGCCTGCCATCGTTGATTGCAGGCGACTTCTCGGCTGACACCGATGAACTGGTGCGCAGCTCACCCGGCTTCCAGCCGGCGCGCAAGAATCCCGGCGAGCGCGTCGACCCGCCGTCGGCAGCCGGGATCGCGGGCGGCCATGGGCTGGATGTGCTGTTCCAGGTGAGCCACTTCGCCGGGCAAGGCCTGCAACCGCTGAAGCTGCCCGCACTGGAAGGCACCGATATCGGCGCCCTGCGCCTGGGCATCATTGCGACCCTGAGGCTTCAGGGCGAAGCCCAGGCCCGGTAAACGAAAAGGCCAGGCATTTCTGCCTGGCCTTTCCGGTATCCAGTTCAACGCTGGAATCAGGCGATGGCTTCCTGGTAACGACGCTCGACTTCCTTCCAGTCGACCACGTTGAAGAACGCGCCGATGTATTCCGGGCGACGGTTCTGGTACTTCAGGTAGTACGCGTGTTCCCACACGTCCAGGCCCAGGATCGGCGTGTTGCCTTCCATCAACGGGCTGTCCTGGTTGCCGGTGCTTTCCACTACCAGCTTCTTGTCCGGGGTCACGCTCAGCCACGCCCAGCCGCTGCCGAAACGGGTCAGCGCCGCCTTGGTGAAGGCTTCCTTGAACTTCTCGAAACCGCCCAGCTGGGCGTCGATGGCCTTGCCGACGTCGCCAGTCGGGGTACCGCCGGCGTCGGGCGCCATCACGGTCCAGAACAGGGTGTGGTTGGCGTGCCCGCCACCGTTGTTGCGCACCGGGCCCTGCAGGTTTTCCGGCAGCGACTTGAGCTTCTTGACCAGCTCCTCAACCGGCAGGTCGGCGTATTCGGTGCCTTCCAGTGCCGCGTTGACGTTGTTGATGTAGGTCTGGTGGTGCTTGGTGTGGTGGATTTCCATCGTGGCCGCATCAATGTGCGGCTCAAGCGCGTCGTAGGCGTAGGACAGCTTGGGGAGGGTGTAGGCCATGTGGTTCTCCTGGTAGCTCACTCGCCCGGCGAAGACCGGGCGTTGCGAAGTCGATGATGGGGATGGCCGCCAAGCTTACCAACCCCCACGTAAAGGAAACTTCGTTTGGCTACGCTACATTAACCCCGTCCCCCGCACACTCGATGTTCACATGCGCAAACCTCTACTGCTGCTCGTTGCCATTGTCCTGCTGGTGGGCGGTCTGTTCGCCATCAAGGAAGCCCAGCGCGCGCCCGCGCCGCAGTTCGCGCCGTCGCTGACCCAGCCAGGCGCCGATGCCGCGCCGATCGACAACGCCCCGGCCAATCCCGGCGCCGCCGCGCAGCGCACCCACGACGCGCTGCCTGCCTTCCTGCCTGCAGAAGCGCGCCAGACCATCCTCCTGATCCAGCGCGGCGGTCCCTACCCGCACCGCCAGGACGGCGGCGTTTTCAGCAACCGCGAACAGCGCCTGCCGGATCGCCCGCGCGGCTATTACCGCGAGTACACCGTGGACACGCCGGGTGCCGGCAACCGCGGCGCACGCCGCATCGTGACCGGCGGCAGTCCGCCGACCGGTTGGTTCTACACCGACGACCATTACGAAACCTTCCGCAGTTTCGAGGTCCCACCTGCCGGGAGCTGGCAATGAACCACGATGGATTCGAACTGGGTCTGGACGACATCAACAATGCGGGCGTGTATTCGGTCACCAACGCCGACATCGGCCCGCTGTCGGCCGCGATGCGCGATGCCGGCCTGCGCGTGGCCACGATCGACCTGGGCGGCTGCCGCGACAAGCGCACCCTGATCGCACGCGTTGCCGCGCAGCTGGATTTCCCGCAGACATTTGGTGGCAACTGGGACGCGCTGCTGGATTGCCTGCGCGACCTTGGGTGGATGAAGGCCAACGGCTACGCGTTGTTCTTCAGTGATGCGGACGAGTTGCAGGAAAACGCGGAGAAGGACTTCGACACGTTCCTGGATGTGCTGGAGGACGCCAGCAAGACGTGGCTCGAACACGACGTGCCGTTCTGGGCATTCGTCGCGTTGAACGGGTAGAGCCGTCATCGGCTGCCGTTGTCGTCCTGTAGTTCCTTCTTGAACGGAATGTCCGGCGGCGGACGGGCCACCGCCGGCTGGTCCTGCATGTTGGGGTCGGACAGGCCGCAGCCGCCGCCGAACTGCAGGATCGAGACCACGCAGGAAATCTTCGAGCTGGTACCCGGAATCGGAATCTCCAC
Source organism: Stenotrophomonas sp. SrG (assembly GCF_050031795.1). Lineage (NCBI taxonomy): Bacteria > Pseudomonadati > Pseudomonadota > Gammaproteobacteria > Lysobacterales > Lysobacteraceae > Stenotrophomonas > Stenotrophomonas sp. SrG. The sequence continues at coordinate 7,570 of NZ_JBNBBE010000023.1, read as the reverse complement.
GGCCTTGATGCCCTTGCGCACCCATTCGGCCAGCAGCGATTCGTTCGGTGCCCAGTACTTGTCGAACGAGGTCGGCGTGTAGTCGTACGGCGGGCGCTTGAGCCACGTCCCGGACTGGGCGATGCGTTCGCGGCTCCAGCCATCGTTCTCGCCACCGGGAGCGCCGCGCTCGCTGTCGCCGCTTCCCGCCTGCCCTGGCACGCGCACGCTGCCGTCGGCGTTGAACAGACCCTCGCCGGTACGCCCGGCGCCCTGGTTGGCCTGCGCGCCACTGCGCTCGCCGGCCCGGTTGCGGTCGGCCGCGCCCCAGTCATCGCCCCGTGCAGGCGTGGCCCAGTTGCCCGGCGTGGGCGACGGACGCGCGGCCGGCGCACGGGCCGGCGCGGCACTGGAGGCGGTGCTGCGGCTTGGGCTGGCCTGGCTGGCCGTACTCGCCCCTGGCGTGGGCGAAGGTGCGGACGCTGCCGGCGATGGGGTCGCTGCGGCCGGGGCCGGGCGCGGCGCGGCATTCGGCACCGCACGCTCACGCACCGCCACTTCCGGACTGCGCCCGGGCACAGTGATCTCGCGCTGCGGCACCGGCGCGACCGTGACCGACACTGACGGCGCCGGGGTCACTTCACGTTCGCGCACCTGCAGATCACGCTGCGGCACGGTGACCTCAACCCGCGGACCCGGCACGGGCACCGGTGCGGTGGGCGCGGTGACCACGGTGACCTCTCGTTCGCGCACCGCCACGTCGCGCGGGCGCACCTGCGTTTCCACCGGGCGCACGGACGGGGTGATCGAAGGCGGCGTCGGTGCCTCCGCCACCTCCACGGTGCGTTCGCGCACCTGCGGCTCGGGCGCGTCGCGCGGAATCACCCGCACTTCAGTGCGCGGCACGCTGGTGGGCGGCACCACGAAATCGGTGGTGGCTTCGGCCACATCGGTGGCCTGAACCGGCTGTTCGACAGCGGTGGGCGCAGGGGCTGGCGGTGTCGGCGCGGGTTCGGTACTGGCGGTCTGCGCCGGCGCCGATGCCGGCGGCTGCGGCGCGGCGGCTGCGGTCGAGCTCGCCGGTCGGGGCTGCGAGGCGGCGGCCGCAGCCTGGGCGCTCGCAGCAGCGGCGGCTGCCGCGCTGCCTGCAGCCGCCGGCTCGCCGCCACCACTTTCCTGGGGTGTTCCGCTGCCCAGGAATTCCACCTGGATGCGGCCGCCATCACCGCCCTGCTCCGGCTGCACCGGCGGGCGGATCAGCGCCACCCACAACAGCAGCAGCGCGAACATGACGTGCAGCAGCACGCTGATGACCGCCGAGGTCCAGCGCATCCAGCGCTGGTCGCGCGGGGCCGGGTCCCAGGTCTGCCAGAGCAGCCGCCGCAGCGACTGCACGAAGCCCAGCGCCGGCAGCCGGCCGGGGGAGCCCGGCAACGGCCGCTGGATCAGCTCGGCAATCACTTCGGTCGAGCGGAACGGGCGCGGCAGCGGCGTCAGCGCGCGCAGCCACAGGCCCCACCCGTAGGGCAGGCCCGTGGTTTTTTCAACGATGCGTTTGTCCGGCTGGCGGGAAAGCAGCCAGTCGAGGATGTCGTCAGCCCGGCGCAGTGTCACGCAGGCCGGTCAGGCAGCCGTGCCGCGCGGAATATACGGCGCGTGACCGCTGTCGTGGTCGGTCGCGTCACGTACGGCGGTGATGCCGGGCACGCGGCCCATCAAGGTTTTCTCGATGCCCTGCTTGAGGGTGACGTCGGCCATGCCGCAGCCCTGGCAGCCACCGCCGAAGCGCAGCAGCACCACGCCATCGGCAGACACTTCCTGCACCGCGACCTTGCCGCCGTGCGAGGCCAGCTGCGGGTTGACTTCGTTTTCCACCACCCAGCGCACGCGTTCGACCAGCGAGGCCGAATCGGCCGGGGCTTCGCCCTTGATCTTCGGGGCCTTGATGGTGAGCTGCTGGCCGCCGGTGGCATTGGTGACGATGTCGATGTCGGCGCCGTCCATCCAGCCCACGCTGTCGGAGGCCACGTACAGGGTGAAGCCGTCGCAGTCCACCGCCCACTCGTCGCCGAGCAGGTCGGCCGGTTCGGCGAACTCCAGCCGGGCATCGGCACGCGGGGTGCCGGCATCGACGGCGCTGAGGCGCACGCCCATGCCGGGCACGGCTTCGCGCTCGATGAGCTTGCGGAAATAGGTCTGGGCAGTGTCGGAGATCTGGATCATGCGGCTATTCTAGCGGCTTACATGTTATGCGCTCATTCGGTTTATACACTGTCCGGCGCATTGTTCAGGCATACACGAGGTGGAGGATTTCATGGCCGACCTGATTCCGCTGGCGCAGGCCCGTTGCGTACCGCGCAAGGGCAGCGACCACAAGCTGGGCGAAGCCCGCATAGCCGAGCTGCTGCCGCAGGTTCCCGGCTGGGAGCTGGCCGAACAGGGGCAGGCCCTGACCCGGACCTTCCGCTTCGCCGACTACTACAAGACCATGGCGTTCGTGAACGCCCTGGCCTGGGTGGCCCACGCCGAGGACCACCACCCGGACCTGGGGGTGCATTACGACCGCGCCGTGGTGCGCTTTTCCACCCACGACGTGGGCGGGTTGAGCGAGAACGACTTCATCTGTGCAGCCAAGGCTTCGGGCCTGACGGAGTGATTTTGATGAACATCCAGATACGCGTGGCGGTGACCGCAGCGGTGCTGACCCTTGCCGGGTGTGGCGGGTCGTCGGAGCCGGCCGCACCGGTGGCGGCGCCTACCGAGGTGGCTGCGGTGAAGACCCCGCCGCCGGTGTACCCGATCGAGCTGGCCTGCCAGGCCATTGGCGGCACCACCACGCTGAAGGTGGTGGTGGGGACCGACGGCAAGCCCGGCCAGGTGCAGCTGGTGAGCGGCAGCGGCAACGCGCAGCTTGATGAGCAGGCGCAGAAGGCGGTGGAAGGCTGGCAGTTCAAGGCGGCCACCCGCGCCGGCCAGGCGGTGCCCACCACCATCCAGGTGCCGGTGAGCTTCAACCCGCCGCAGCCCAAACCCGATGAGTGCTTCGCGGTGGAAGAGCGCCTGCGTCGCGGGGGCTGATCAAAGGACGCTGTGGCGCATGCCGGAAATCTCGAGTGAAAACGTATGGGTCGCCCTGCTGGTGACCCTGGCTGCCGGGCTGGCCACCGGCCTGGGCAGCCTGATGGTGTTGTTCTCGCGCCGACCCAATCCCCGCCTGCTGGCCTTCGGCCTGGCCTTCGCCGGCGGTGCGATGGTGTTCGTGTCGCTGACCGAGATCCTGACCAAAGCGATCGATTCGTTCACCCAGGCGTATGACGCGCGCGTGGGCTATGCCTACGCCACGGCGGCGTTCCTGTGCGGGGTACTGCTGATCGTGCTGATCGATCACCTGATTCCGAACCCGCACGAAAGCCTGGACAAGCAGGACCCGATGTTCCGGGAGAACAACAAGGCCTACATCAAGCGGGTGGGCCTGCTGACCGCGGTGGCGATCACCGCGCACAACTTCCCGGAAGGCCTGGCCACGTTCTTTGCGACGCTGGAAAGCCCCTCAGTGGGCATGCCGCTGGCGTTCGCCATTGCGATCCACAACATCCCCGAGGGCATCGCGATCGCGGTGCCGGTGTATTTCGCCACCCAGAACAAGTTCTATGCGTTCGGCGCCAGCCTGCTGTCGGGCCTGGCCGAGCCGATCGGGGCGGCGATCGGGTACGTACTGCTGTCCGGGGTGCTCAACCACGCCACCTTTGGCTGGGTATTCGGGCTGATTTCCGGGGTGATGGTGTTCCTGGCGCTGGACGAACTGCTGCCAGCGGCCAAGCGATACGCCAAGGGCCATGAAACGGTGTACGGGCTGGTGGCCGGCATGGCCAGCCTGGCCATCAGCCTGGTGTTGTTCAAATGGTAGAGCGTACCGACCAACGGTCGGTACCTACCGCGGCGGTGACGTCCGATGTACCGACCAACGGTCGGTACCTACCGCGGCGATGGCATCCGGTGTACCGACCAACGGTCGCAGCGGGTAGGCGGCGACCGTTGGTCGTCGCGCGTCAACCCAACCGGTTCAACGCCTCGGTCAGCTCTTCGGCCAATGGCGCATTGAGCAGGTAAGGGGTCTTGCCGGCGTCCAGCGAGAACTCCAGCGAGGCGGCGTGCAGGAACAGGCGTTTCAGGCCGATCTGCTCACGAAGCCGCTTGTTGACGTCCGGATCGCCGTATTTGTCGTCACCGGCCACCGGGTGCCCGAGGTGCTGGGCATGCACGCGGATCTGGTGGGTACGGCCGGTTTCGATCCGGACTTCGCAGAACGAATGGCCTCCCTTGCGCTCCAGCACGCTGAAGTGGCTGATCGATTCCTTGCCGATCGCATTGACCTGGACATGGCGCTCGCCCCCCTGGCGCAGGCCCACGTGCAGCGGGGCATCCACGGTCATGGTGCCGTCGGGCATGCGCCCCACCAGCAGGGTCAGGTAGCGCTTGCGGATGCCGGCGCCGTGGTCTTCCCGCAGCAGTGCCTGCAGCTCGCTCAGCGCCGAGCGCTTCTTGGCCACGATCAGCAGGCCCGAGGTGTCCCGATCCAGCCGGTGCACCAGCTCCAGGGTCTTGCCGGGGCGGAGTGCGCGCAGGGTCTCGATGGCGCCGAAACTGATCCCGCTGCCGCCGTGGCTGGCCACGCCGGAGGGCTTGTTCAGGGCCAGAAGCCGCTCGTCTTCGTAGACGATGGCGTCTTCCAGCCGCTTCATGAACGCCGCCGGCGGGCCGGCCTTGTCTCCCTCTTCGGTGAGACGGACCGGCGGGACGCGCACTTCGTCGCCCTCCACCAGCTTGCGTTCGGCCTTGGCGCGGCCGCCGTTCACACGCACCTGGCCGCTGCGCACGAGTTTGTAGACCAGACTGCGTGGCGCACCCTTCAGCTGGCCGAGCAGGAAGTTGTCCAGGCGTTGCCCGGCACGGTCGGCCGGGACAGTCAGGAGACGGACGCTGGTCTTGCCTTCAGCGGGTTTGGGGGACGGCACGGTATCAGTCATTGGCCTTTTATTCTGTTACACTCGGCGGGCGAGATAAGGGATTGATTTCGTTGGAAGTTGCTCTGGGCCAGAAGCCCGACTTCCCTCGATTCCGGCACAGTGCGCAGCCACCGCCCCCGGGGCGGCCATGTTAGCGGCTCACCGGCAGTCCCGGCCATCGCCGGATGCCTGACACGCGTCTGCGCTGAAAAAATGTCCCTGTGGCGCTCCAGCCTGGCTGAAAGCTGCCTCCGGCCCGCAACACCCAAACCAAAACAAAATGAAGCGCTCCCGCGGCCTGCCGTGGTGTTGTAGCGCTGGAAACCCAAGCCGCCCTCCCCGCGCATGCGCGATGGGCGTGCAAGCGTGACCAGAAGCGAAACCCCATGGCGTTCCGCGCGGTAGCAGCGCGCGAGGAACGCAATATGAAGCGAATGCTGATCAACGCCACGCAGGCTGAAGAGCTGCGGGTAGCCATCGTGGATGGCCAGACGCTGTACGACATCGACATCGAACAGCCGTCCAAGGAACAGAAGAAGTCGAACATCTACAAGGGCCGCATCACGCGCCTTGAGCCGTCGCTGGAAGCGGCCTTCGTGGAATACGGTGGCGAACGCCACGGCTTCCTGCCGCTGAAGGAAATCTCCCGCGATTACTTCCAGGCCGGGGTCGACCACAACAAGGCCGGCATCCGCGAACTGCTGCGTGAAGGCCAGGAAGTGGTGGTCCAGGTCGACAAGGAAGAGCGTGGCAACAAGGGCGCCGCCCTGACCACGTTCATCTCCCTGGCCGGCCGCTACATGGTGCTGATGCCGAACTCGCCCACCGCCGGTGGCGTGTCGCGTCGCATCGAGGGCGAAGACCGCGCCGCGCTGAAGGAAGCGCTGGACAAGCTGAACATCCCCGACGACATGGGCGTGATCATCCGCACCGCCGGCGTCGGCCGCGATGCCGAAGAGCTTCAGTGGGACCTGGACTACCTGCTGCAGGTCTGGAAGTCGATCGCCGAAGCAGCGCTGACCAAGCCGGCCCCGTTCCTGATCTACCAGGAATCGCGCCTGATCGTGCGCGCCCTGCGCGACTACCTGCGCGCCGACGTGGGCGAGATCCTGGTCGATACCCAGGAGCTGTACGACACCGCCCGCGAATTCATGCAGCAGGTGATGCCGCAGACCCTGCGCAAGCTCAAGCACTACACCGACGACATTCCGCTGTTCAACCGCTTCCAGATCGAATCGCAGATCGAAGGCGCCTATGAACGCAACGTGCGCCTGCCGTCGGGCGGCTCGATCGTGGTCGACCAGACCGAAGCGCTGACCGCCATCGACGTGAACTCCTCGCGCGCCACCAAGGGCAGTGACATCGAGGACACCGCGTTCCAGACCAACCTGGAAGCGGCCGAGGAAGTGGCCCGCCAGCTGCGCCTGCGCGACCTGGGCGGCCTGGTGGTGATCGACTTCATCGACATGTCCTCCAACAAGCACCAGCGGGAAGTCGAGAACCGCCTGCAGAACGCGCTCAAGTACGACCGTGCGCGCGTGCAGCTGGGCCGCATTTCGCGCTTCGGCCTGATGGAAATGAGCCGCCAGCGCCTGCGTCCGAGCCTGGGCGAATCCAGCCAGATCGTCTGCCCGCGTTGCGACGGCCATGGCCGCATGCGCTCGGTGGAATCGCTGTCGCTGTCGATCATCCGCGTCGCCGAAGAGCATGCGATGAAGGAAAACACCGGGCAGGTGCTGGTCCAGGCCCCGGTGGAGATTGCCAACTACCTGCTCAACGAAAAGCGCAGCGCCCTGCGCGAGATCGAACAGCGCCATGACGCGCCGATCGTGATCGTGGCCGACGAGCAGCTGCACACGCCGCATTACGAAGTGACCCGCCTGCGTGAAAACGAGCTGGGCGAAGAAAGCGGCAAGCCGAGCTACCAGCGTGGCACCCCGCGCAAGCTGCCGGTGCATGCCCTGACCAAGGCGCAGCTGAACATCCCGGTTGCCCCGGCGGTCACCAACGTCAAGCACAGCTCCCCGGCGCCGGTCCGCGAGGTTGCCGAGCCGGTGGCTGCTGCCCCGGCCCCGGTCGCCCCGGCCCCGGTCGCTGCACCGGCCGCCACCGGCGTGGTTGGCTGGCTCAAGCGCATCTTTGGTGGCGAACCGGCTCCGGCCGCCGCCCCGCAGACCAACGCGCGCCCGGCCCAGGACGGCAACCGCAACGGCCGTAACAAGGACCGCAACGGCAAGGACCGCAACGGCCGCCGCGATGAGCGTGGCGAACGTGGCCAGGGTCAGGGCCAGCAGGGCCAGGCCCGTGGCAAGGACCGTCGCGACGACCGTGGCGAACGCGCCGGCAAGGGCGAGCGCCGCGATGACCGCCGCCAGGACGTGGCCGCACAGGCGTCCGCACCGGCCGCCGGCCAGGCCCAGCAGGGCAAGCCGCGCAACGAGCAGCAGCAGCCCAAGGCCCCGCGCAATGAGCAGCAGCAGCCGAAGCTGAACCAGAACCAGAAGCAGAAGCCGCCGCGCCAGCAGAACGAGGGCGACAAGCCCGCGCGCCAGCCGCAGGCCGATGCCGCCAAGCCGGTGCAGACA
>NZ_JBNBBE010000022.1:41829-55315 GCF_050031795.1 Stenotrophomonas sp. SrG | reverse complement strand
TCGGCCAGCACCGCCTCGTCCACGGCCGCAGGCGGCGCCGCCGGCGCAGGGCGACCGAGCAGGCGGGCCAGCTCGCGTTCTTCCGGCGTCAGTGGATCAGGGCGGTTCATGGGCTCAACTCCGCGCGCAGCTTGTCCATCGCGTAGCGCAGCCGCGATTTGACCGTTTCACGGCCGACACCGGTGATCTGCGCGATCTCCTCCAGGCTCAGTTCCTGCTCCAGCCGCAGCTGCAGCACCGTTCGCTGGTCATCGGGCAGCTGCTCCATGGCCAGCTGCAGCCGGCGCCGCTGTTCGAAATCAGAGAGCTGGCTCTCCGGGGTGCGGGTGTCGCTCATCCGCGCCACACGCTCCTCGGCATCGCCGGGCGCCGTGGGGCGATGGCGTGACGCCCGCCAATGATCATTGAGCCGATTATGGGCAATGCGGAACAGCCAGGTGGTGAAGGCCGCTTCGGGCTGCCAGCCGGCACGTGCCGCGATCACCCGCTGCCACACGTCCTGGAACATTTCGTCGGCCAGCGCCGCATCGCGCAGCTGGCGCAGCAGGAAGCTGTACAGGCGGTTGCGGTGGCGGGCGTACAAGGCCTCGAACGCAGGCAGGTCGCCGCCGGCCCAGGCCAGCATCAGCGATTCATCGGTTGGCAGGGCAGCGGCATCCACGGCGCACAGAGTAAGCGCTGAATGGGCCTGCGCATAGCGTCGCGGAGCGGGGGCTGCAGCGGAAATCACAAGGGTGGACCCGGCCGGAAGACACAGCGAACAACGGCCCAGGGCAGGCAATGGGGTCAAGGGCTTCCATTGCCCCCCGGGGAGCGCGTTATGCTCGGGGTACAGGGGAGGTGCCGGTTCTCCGGTGCCAGAAGAGATGAACATGTTGTCCAGCCAGGTAGTGACGACCTCGGGGCATCCGGACCGTGGCGCGGTGGTGTCCACCGCGCTTGCGCGGACGCTGTGCGCGTTGCTGCCCGAGGGGGCGCAGCTCACCTTGGGCTGGTCCGACGCCGCGCTGGGCGAGGGCTGCATCAGCCACCCGCCGTCGGCCCAACCGGAGCACGCGCTGCTGGAAGCGCTGCTGGGCACGCCGCCAGCGCCGGACAGCGCTGCGCTGTACCGCTGGCAGCACCAGGGCGGCGAGCTCGCCATCCGCGTGGCGCTGCCCGACGGCGCCGCGCCGCATGGCGCCTGGTGGGCGGCGGCCCGCACCGGCCTGCAGGACGCTTTGGCGCTGGCCCGGCAACGTGAGCAGATCCGTTCGCTGGAAACGTCAAAGCGGTTGCAGCAGGCGCTGTACGAGATCGCCGACCTGGCCGGTGCCGATCTGGAAATGGCCGAGATGCTGCGGCACTTCCATCGCGTGCTCAATACCCTGATGTACGCGCAGAACTGCTACATCGTCGAGTACGACGATGTACGCCGGCGGATCCGCTTCCTGTACTTCGCCGACCAGCGCGACAGTTTCGTGGCCGATCCCGATCGCAGCTACGAAGAACACGAAATGCCGCGCAGCCTGACCTTCGCGCTGCTGCGCCATGGGCAGCCGCTGAGCGGGCCGTCCAACGAACTGCTGGCGGCGATGAGCGACGAATACGACCCCAGCCGCGGGCCGGAGAGCCTGGACTGGCTGGGCGTGCCGATGCTGCGCGAGGGTCGCGTGTGCGGTGCGATCGTGGTGCAGAGCTACGAACACCGGGTGCGCTACAACGAAGCCGACCGCACGCTGCTGGGCTATGTGGCCCAGCACATCCTCACCGCGATGGACCGGCGCCAGGCGCAGGTGCAGCTGGAGCGCCAGGTGGAGCGACGCACGCTGGAACTGCAGCGGGCCAACCACAGCCTGCAGGACGAGGTGATCGAACGCCGCCGCGCCGAGAAGCTGCAGCTGGCCCTGTTCAACATCGCCGAGATGGCGATGAGCGCTGAAAGCCTGGCCCAGTTCTACGTGCAGGTGCATGGGGTGGTGGGCACGCTGCTCGATGCGCGCAATTTCTACATCGCCCTGGTCGATGAATCCGGCGAAGGCCTGGAGTTCGTCTACTCGGTGGACGAGTACAACCCGGCGCGTGCGCCACGACCGTTCAGCAAGGGCCTTACCGAATACATCGTGCGCAACCGGCAGCCGCTGCTGGCCTCGCGCGAGCACATCGATGCACTGCGCGCGTCGGGCACGGTGAACGAGTTCGGTGCACGTTCGCACTGCTGGCTGGGGGTGCCGCTGCTGAGCGATGACGACGTGGTCGGCGTGATCGTGGTGCAGAGCTATTCGCCGGAGATCAGCTTCACCGCCCACGACCAGCGCCTGCTCACCTTCGTGGCCCAGAACATCGGCAACGGGCTGGCCCGCCAGCGCGACCAGGAGCGCCTGCGCAACGCGCATGCCGAGCTGGAGAAACGGGTGGAGGAACGCACCCGCGAGCTGGCCGACGTCAACGGCAAGCTGCTGGGCCAGATCGGCGAGCGCCTGCGCGCCGAACAGCGGCTCACCCACCAGGCGCTGCATGACGCGCTGACCGGGTTGCCGAACCGCGCGCACCTGCTGGACCGGCTGGAAGATGCCATTGCCCGCGCACGTTCGCGCGACGGCTTGCGCTTTGCCGTGCTGTTCCTGGACCTGGACCGATTCAAGCTGGTCAACGACAGCATCGGCCACGCCGCCGGCGACCAGATGCTGGTGGAAGTGGCCAAGCGCATCGTCTCGATGGTGGGAAGCGATGACGTGGTCGCGCGGCTGGGCGGCGACGAATTCGCGATCCTGCTCGAATGCGAACAGGGGCTGGCCTCGGCGCGCGAGTTCTCGCAGCGGATGCTGATGGCCCTGGAAGAATCGATGTGGGTGCAGGGCCGCGAGCTGTTCCCTTCCGGCAGCCTGGGCATCGCGATGTGGAGCCCACGCTACCGCAACGGCGAGGAAATGGTACGCGACGCCGACGCGGCGATGTACCGGGCCAAGGCCCAGGGCAAGGACCGCTTCGCGGTGTTCGACGAAGCCATGCGGGAAGAGGCGCTGCGCAGCCTGGACCTGGAAGCGGACCTGCGCCGGGCGATCAACAACCGCGATTTCCTGCCGTATTACCAGCCGATCGTGCGCCTGGCCGACGGCCAGGTGGTGGGCTATGAAGCACTGTTGCGCTGGCGCCACGAACGCCGCGGGCTGCTGCTGCCCAGCGCGTTCCTCGACCTGGGCGAGGAAAGCGGGCTGATCGAGCAGGTCGACTGGCTGCTCTACGAAGACGTGATTGGCCAGCTCGCACGCGGGGGCGAGGGCTACCTGTCGGTGAACGTGTCGCCGCGGCATTTCCGTTCGGCCGATTTCAGCTCACGCCTGTTCGGGCTGATCGAAGCGGCGGGTGCCGACCCGCGCCGGTTGCGGCTGGAAATCACCGAGGTGGCGCTGCTGGACGACGGTCCGCGCACCCTGCGGATCCTGCAGACGCTGCGCGAACGCGGCGTGCTGGTGCAGCTGGATGATTTCGGCACCGGCTTCTCGGCGCTGTCCTACCTGCACCGCTTCCCGATCTCCACGCTCAAGATCGACCAGAGCTTCATCGCCGGCCTGCATGGGCAGGACCTGCAGAGCACCTACGCACTGGTGCAGGGCGTGCTGTCGCTGGCGCGCACGCTGGGCATCGAAACCGTGGGCGAGGGCATCGAAAACATGGCCCAGCGGCAGACCCTGCTGCAGCTGGGCTGTGACTACGGCCAGGGCTACCTGCTGGGTCGCCCCGCGCCGATGGATACCTTCGTTACGGGTTGATCAGCGCGGTACGGCGCTTCTCGTCGATCCACTTCGAGGCCTGCGCCGGCTCATAGGCGCGCATCCAGTCCAGCATGGCGTCGATGTCCGAGCCGTACCACAGGTCCGCGCGCTGGTCCGGGTGCAGGAAGCGCTCTTCGACCATGCGGTCGATCATGCCGATCAGGGGCGCGTAGAAGCCATCCACGTCCAGGAAGGCGCACGGCTTGTTGCCGATGCCGAGCTGGCGCCAGGTGAGCATCTCGAAGATTTCTTCCATGGTGCCGAAGCCGCCGGGCAGGGCCACGAACGCGTCGGACAGCTCGAACATGCGCGACTTGCGCTCATGCATGGAGCCGACGATTTCCAGCTCGGTCAGGCCGCGGTGGGCTACTTCCCAGTCCGCCAGCTGCTGCGGGATCACCCCGGTGACTTCGCCGCCGCCGGCCAGCACCGCATTGGCGACGGTGCCCATCAGGCCGACGTTGCCGCCGCCGTAGACCAGGCGCAGGCCATCGCGGGCGATGCGGTCGCCCAGTGCGATGGCACGTTCGGTGTAGATGGGCTTGCTGCCGGCGTTGGAGCCGCAGTAGACGCAGATGGATTTCATGGGGAGGTTTCCGCTGGAAACCTCCCATTCTCGCACGGCCGTCAGGCGGCCTGCGATTGTTCCCGACGCGGGCCCTCTTTCAGGGCGCGGCCGACCAGGTTCACGAGCAGGTCCAGTTCGTCGCTGTCCATCCCGAAATGCGGGGTGAAGCGCAGCGAGTTCTCGCCGCCATGGATCACGTTGATGCCATGGTTGCGCAGCCATTCCTCGGTGGAATGGGTGCCGTAGCACTTGAACTGCGGGGCCAGCTCGCAGGAGAACAGCAGGCCCGTGCCCTGCACCTTGGTGATCAGCCCGCCCAGCTCGGCCTTGAGCTGCTCCAGCTTGCGCACGGCCTCTTCGCCGCGCTGGCGGATGTTGTCGCGCACCTGCGGGGTCAGCAACGACAGCGTCGCGCAGGCCACGTCCAGCGCACGCGGGTTGCTGGTCATCGTGTTGCCATAGATGCCCTTGCGGTACAGCTGCGCGGCATGCTCGGTCACCGCCAGCACCGACAGCGGGAACTGCGCGGCGTTCAGGGCCTTGGAATAGGTCTCCATGTCCGGCACGTCCAGGCCTTCGAAGCCGGGGTAATCCACGATCGACAGCACGCCGTGCGCGCGCAGGCCGGCCTGGATCGAATCCAGCAGCAGCAGGCTGCCGTGCTGGCGGGTCAGTTCACGCGCCAGCGCATAGAACGACGGCGGCACCGCACGCCCCGGGTCGCCTTCGCCCATCACCGGTTCCAGGAAGATCGCTTCGATGAACCAGTGGTTCTGCTCGGCCTCGGCGAAGACCCGCTTCAGGGCCTCCTCGTCGTACGGCGCGATCGCGATCACCGTGTCCTCGCCGCGGTAGCTGGCCAGGTGCTGCAGGTAGGTCCTGCGGCTGGAATCGGAGTACAGGCCGGGGCGGTCGGTACGGCCGTGGAAGCTGCCCTTGACCACCACCCGCTTGATCTTCGCGCCGGCGTGGCGCGCACCCGGGTCGGTCTGCAGCTTGGCGTTGACGTCGGCGATGCGCGCGGCCAGGCCGACCGCTTCGGAGCCGGAGTTCAGGCACATGAACCGCGCATACGGGCAGCCGCCACGGCGGTGCCCGATCTCGGCGCGCAGCGCCTTGATGAAGCGCTGTTGCGAGAGGTTCGGCGTCATCACGTTGGCCATGACCTGCGGGGCGGCCATCGCCTCCAGCACCGCCTCCGGGGTATGCCCGAAGCCGAGCATGCCGTAGCCGCCGGCGTCGTACAGCACCGCACCCTTGAGGGTCACCACCCAGGCGCCGCGGGCAGCAAGTGCGACGTACGGGGTCACGGCGTCATCGGCGTAGAAATTGACGAAGCCGTCCTGCATCGCGTCGATCTGGGCGCGCTCATCCAGCGCCAGCACCTCGTCCAGGTCGGCGCGGACGCGCTCGAATTCGGCGGCTGCGGCCTCTACGGCTGCCACCAGCTGCGGGTGGCCGGCAGCCAGGCGTTCAAGGGTGGCGTCATCCAGGCCGGCGGTGAGGCGGGTGCCGGGCTGGGCGCGGAGGGGGGCGAGGCGTTCGATGAAGCTCATTGCAGATCTCCTGAAACGATTGGCGGCATGGCGCAAATGCAAAACGCGCGACCGGGGGCGCGCGCCTGGGGCAATGCGGCTCATGCATCAGACTTCCGGTTCGATGCTATCACGCGGTTTTTCGCGCGATAACCCCGCCAAAAACTGTTGCAAAGCAGCATTTTGCGCGACGTTCAACGCTTCTCGCGTTGCCACCGGGGGCCAGTCGTACAATGCCCGACATTGTCTACACGTTGCCGTGCGCTCCCTTGAAGAAGTCCGACTTCCACTACGACCTTCCCGCTGAACTGATCGCCCAGGCCCCGCTCGCCGAGCGCTCGGCCAGCCGCCTGATGGTGGTGCCGCAGGCCCCGGCCGCGTTCGAACACCGCCAGGTGCGCGACCTGCCGTCGCTGCTGCAGGCCGGCGACCTGCTGGTCTTCAACGATACCCGGGTGATCCCGGCCCGGCTGTTCGGCCAGAAGGCCAGCGGAGGCCGGGTGGAAATCCTGATCGAACGCCTGCTGGGCGGGCAGCAGGCCCGGGCCCAGGTGGGCGCCAGCAAATCGCCGAAGCCAGGCAGCCGGATCGCGCTCGATGCCGGCGGCGAGGCCGAGGTGCTGGGCCGCGATGGCGAGTTCTACGTGCTGCGGTTCCACGTGCCCGAGCCGCTGGAACAGTGGCTGCTCCACGCGGGGAGGCTGCCATTGCCGCCCTACATCCAGCGCGAGCCGGGGCTGGACGACCGCGAGCGCTACCAGACCGTGTTCGCGCGCGAAGTGGGCGCGGTGGCCGCACCGACGGCCGGCCTGCACTTCGACGAAGGCCTGCTGGCCGCGCTGGCCGCGCAGGGCGTGGGCTTCGGCCACGTGACCCTGCATGTGGGCGCGGGTACCTTCCAGCCGGTCCGTGCCGACGACCTGAAGGACCACGTGATGCACCGCGAGTGGCTGAACGTGGGGCCCGAACTGGTCCAGCAGGTACGCCGCACGCGCGCCGCCGGTGGCCGGGTGATCGGCGTGGGTACCACCGTGGTGCGCGCGCTGGAAAGCGCCATGCGCGACGGCGAGCTGCTGCCGTATGCCGGCGAAACCCAGATCTTCATCACCCCGGGCTACCGGATACGCAGCGTGGACGCGATGGTCACCAATTTCCACCTGCCCGAAAGCACGCTGCTGATGATGATTTCCGCCTTCGCCGGGCAGGCGCGGGTGTTCGAGGCCTACCGCGCCGCGATCGAGGAAAAGTACCGCTTCTTCAGCTATGGCGACGCCATGTTGTTGTTCCCGCAGGGGGATTGAGCGCGTCGGCGGCGGTTTTCGGCGATAATCGGCAATTATTTGCCCGAATGCCCGCTCCATGTCCCGACTCCAGTTCCAGCTCCAGACCACCGACGGGCGCGCCCGCCGTGGCCGCCTGACCTTCCCGCGCGGGATGGTGGAAACCCCGGCCTTCATGCCGGTAGGTACCTATGGGACGGTCAAGGGCATCCTGCCGGAGCAGATCCGCGCCCTGGGCGCCGAGATCATCCTGGGCAACACCTTCCATCTGTACCTGCGCCCGGGCCTGGACGTGATCGCCGACCACGGCGGCCTCCACGGCTTCGCGCGCTGGAACGGGCCGATCCTGACCGATTCCGGTGGTTTCCAGGTGTTTTCGCTGGCCCACCGCCGCAAGATCACCGAACAGGGCGTCACCTTCGCCTCGCCGACCGACGGTGCCCGGGTGTTCCTGGGCCCGGAAGAGAGCATGAAGATCCAGAAGGTGCTCGATTCGGACATCGTGATGATCTTCGACGAGTGCACCCCGTACCCGGCCACCGAGCCGGTGGCGCGCACCTCGATGGAGCTGAGCCTGCGCTGGGCCCAGCGCAGCCGCAACGCGCACGACGAACTGGGCAATGACGCGGCGCTGTTCGGCATCGTCCAGGGCGGGGTCCACCACGACCTGCGCAGCCGCTCGGCCGAAGGTCTGCAGCAGATCGGCTTCGACGGCTACGCCATCGGTGGCCTGGCCGTGGGCGAGCCCGAGCACGAGCGCAACGCGATGCTCGACCACATGCACCCGATCCTGCCCGCCGACCGCCCGCGTTACCTGATGGGTGTGGGCCGGCCGGAAGACCTGGTCGAAGGCGTCGCCCGCGGCGTGGACATGTTCGATTGCGTGATGCCGACCCGCAACGCACGCAACGGCCACTATTTCACCTCGTTCGGCACCGTGCGCATCCGCAACGCCCGCTATGAGCGCGACATGGACACCATCGAGCCGGGCTGCGGCTGCCATGCCTGCACCAGTGGCTACACCCGCTCGTACCTGCGCCACCTGGACCGCTGCAACGAAATGCTGGCGCCGATGCTGGGCACCCTCCACAACCTGTATTACTACGAGAAGCTGATGGCCGACATGCGCGCGGCCATCGCGGCGGGAACCTTCGAGGTCTTCCGCGAGTCCTTCTATGCGGCCCGGGGCATGGCCACGCCGCCGCTGTAAGCGGCCGGCCCGGCCCCGATCCGGCGCGCGGACCCTGCCAAACGGCCCAAGGACGAACTCCCGGGGCCGTGGCATACTTCGCGGCTGACCCCTGTTTCGCGGCGACACCCGACCCCATAAGGGGTAGGGCGCCTCCCAACCCAAGGACACACCATGAACCTGATCGCCTTCCTGATTCCCGCCGCCCACGCCCAAGCCGCTGGTGGCCAGCCGCAGGGCATGGGCCTGACCACGCTGCTGTTCCCGATCATCCTGATCGCGATCATGTACTTCCTGATGATCCGCCCGCAGATGAAGCGCCAGAAGGAACACAAGGCGATGCTGGAGAAGATCAAGATCGGCGACGAAGTGCTGACCAACGGCGGCATCGCCGGCACCGTCAAGGCCATCGGCGACAACTTCGTCACCATCGAAGTGTCCGACAACGTGAACATCCGCGTGCAGAAGGGCGCCGTGGGCAACGTGCTGCCGACCGGCACCCTGAAGTCGGCCAACTAAGCCACTCCCTTTCCGAAGCACAACCGCGGCGCCGGGACTGGCGCCGCGCAGGAACCTGGCAATGCTTGAATTTCCACGCTGGAAGTACGTCGTCATCCTGATCGTACTGGCGCTCAGCGCGCTGTACGCGCTGCCCAACATCTACCAGAAGGACCCCGCCGTCCAGATCACCGCCAACCGTGGCGGCCAGGTCGATGACGCCCTTCGCACCCGCGTGCTGGCCGACCTGAAGCAGGCCGGGATCAACACCATCGGCGCGGACAAGGAAGGCGAGAGCCTGATCGTGCGCCTGCCGGACCTGCAGGCGCAGGCGGCGGCCAGCGCCCGGCTGCGCGACAGCGTCGGCGAGAACTACACGGTGGCCCTGAACCTGGCCTCGACCGTGCCGGACTGGCTGCAGCGCCTGGGCGGTCGCCCGATGGTGCTGGGCCTGGACCTGCAGGGTGGCGTGCACTTCGTGCTGCAGGTGGACCAGAAGGCGGCCATCGACAAGCGCATGGATGCCTACGCCGAAGACGTGCGCGGCACGCTGCGTGAGGCGCGCGTTCCGTTCCAGTCAGTGGAGCGACGCCCTGACAATTCGATCGTCGCCACGCTGAGCCCGTCGACCGACGATGCCGCCGCCGAGCGTGCACGGCTGGCGCTGGTAAAGGCACAGCCGACCCTCGGTTATGACGTGTCCGGCAAGCGCCTGACGGTGACCGTGCCGGACGCCGAGCTGAGCCAGATCACCAACGGTGCGATCGAGCAGAACATCAACACGCTGCGCAACCGCGTCAACCAGCTGGGCGTGGCCGAACCGATCATCCAGCGCCAGGGTGCCGACCGCGTGGTCGTGCAGCTGCCGGGCGTGCAGGACACCGCCGAAGCCAAGCGCATGATCGGCGCGACCGCGACGCTCGAATACCGCGCGGTGGTCGATGGCAACGCGCAGGACGCCATCGACACCGGCCGCATTCCGCCGGAAGCCAAGGTCTACAAGCGTCGCGACAGCGGCGTCCCGATCCTGCTGAACAAGCGCGTGATCGTGACCGGTGACCAGATGGTGGCCGCGCAGGCGGTCAACGACGCCACCACCGGCACGCCGGCGGTGAGCGTGACGCTCAACAGCGTCGGCGGCCAGCGCATGTTCGATTTCACCAGTGCCAATGTCGGCAAGCCGATGGCGGTGGTGTACACCGAGCGCGTGCCGACCGTGACCATGGTTGATGGCAAGGAAGTGCGCAGCTTCCGCGTCAACGAGGAAGTGATCTCGGTGGCCAACATCAACGGCGTGTTCGGCAAGAACTTCCAGACCACCGGCCTGGAGAAGAAGGAATCGGAAGAACTCGCCAAGCTGCTGAAGTCCGGCTCGCTTGCCGCGCCGATGGACTTCGTGGAAGAGCGCGTGGTCGGCCCGAGCCTGGGTGCGGAGAACGTGGAGCGCGGCATCACGGCGGTGGTCTACGCCTTCATGTTCACCCTGGTCTTCTTCACCATCTACTACCGCATGTTCGGCCTGATCACCTCGGTGGCGATGCTGTTCAACCTGCTGATCGTGGTGGCGGTGATGTCGCTGTTCGGTGCCACCATGACCCTGCCGGGCTTTGCCGGCCTGGCGTTGTCGGTGGGCCTGTCGGTCGACGCCAACGTGCTGATCAACGAGCGCATCCGCGAGGAACTGCGTGCGGGCATGCCGGGCAAGACCGCGATCGTGACCGGTTATGAACGCGCCAGCGGCACCATCCTCGACGCCAACCTGACCGGGCTGATCGTCGGTGTGGCGCTGTTCGCCTTCGGCACCGGTCCGCTGAAGGGCTTCGCCCTGACGATGATCATCGGTATCTTCGCCTCGATGTTCACCGCGATCACCGTATCGCGCGCACTTGCGACGCTGATCTACGGCCGTCGCAAGAAGCTCCAGAACGTGGCCATCTGACGGGACGACACGCACAATGAAACTGTTTCCGCTGCACATCCTCCCGAACGACACCAAGATCGACTTCATGCGTTGGCGCCATGTCGCCATGGCAGTCACGATCGCGTTGTTCCTGGCCTCGGTTGCCATCATCGGCATCAAGGGCTTCACCTTCGCACTGGACTTCACCGGCGGCACCCTGATCGAAGCGCGCTTCGATCGCCAGATGGACGTCGAGGAGGTCCGCTCGCGCCTGGAAGCCAATGGCTTCGAGGGCACCCAGGTGCAGAGCTTCGGTGGCAACACCGACGTGCTGATCCGCCTGGCCCCGCACGGCGAACACGCACCGGGTACCGGTGCGGCCAGCGCCGAAGACAAGGCCACCGGCGACGCGGTCCTCAAGGCGATCACCACCAGCGAGAACCCGGCCACGATCCTGCGCAACGAGTTCGTGGGCCCGCAGATCGGCAAGGACCTGGCGTTGAACGGTCTGTACGCGACGATCTTCATGCTGGCCGGCTTCCTGATCTACATCGGCTTCCGCTTCGAATGGAAGTTCGCGGTCACTGCCAGCATCGTGGCCCTGTTCGACCTGCTGGTGACGCTGGCCTACATGTCGCTGATGGGCCGCGAGTTCGACCTGAACCTGCTGGCCGGCCTGTTGTCGGTGATGGGCTTTGCGATCAACGACATCATCGTGGTGTTCGACCGTGTCCGCGAAAACTTCCGCAGCCTGCGTGCCGACCCGCTGGAAGTGCTCAACCGCTCGATCAACCAGACGCTGTCGCGTACGGTGATCACCGCGGTGATGTTCTTCCTGTCGGCACTCGCGCTGTACATGTACGGCGGCGCCTCGCTGGAAGGCCTGGCCGAAACCCACATGGTGGGTGCGGTGATCGTGGTGCTGTCCTCGATCCTGGTGGCCGTGCCGATGCTGACCATCGGCTTCCTGCGGGTGAGCAAGCAGGACCTGCTGCCCAAGGCCAAGGACATCGAAGCCCTGGAACGCCGGCCGTAACGGTTGCCGGCCCCGGCCGGCAACTCCGGTAGTACCTGAAGAAACCGCGCGCTGCGCGGTTTCTTCATGTCTACCGTACCGGGGCGTCGGTTGTGCTGTCTGGCCGTGCGCACTACGATTCCCGGGTTGCGTGCGGCCGTTCCCGAGGCCCACCATTCCCATCGAGGTCATCATGGTCATCAAACCGCGTGTGCGCGGCTTCATCTGCGTCACCACCCATCCGGTCGGCTGCGACGCAGCCGTCAAGCAGCAGATCGATTACATCCAGGCCCAGCCGAAGGTGCCGAATGGTCCCAAGCGGGTGCTGGTGCTGGGTGCGTCCACCGGTTATGGCCTGGCCGCGCGCATCACCGCCGCGTTCGGCAGCGGTGCGGCCACGCTGGGCGTGTTCTTCGAGCGTCCGGGCACCGAAACCAAGCCGGGCACGGCAGGCTGGTACAACTCGGCCGCGTTCCAGAAGTACGCCGAGCAGGCGGGCCTGTACGCGCGCAGCGTGAACGGCGATGCGTTCTCGGACGAGGTCAAGGCCAAGGTCATCGAGCTGATCAAGCAGGACCTGGGCCAGGTCGACCAGGTGGTGTACAGCCTGGCGGCGCCGCGCCGCAAGCACCCGAAGACCGGCGAAGTAATCAGTTCCACGCTCAAGCCGATCGGCGCGCCGATCACGCTGCGCGGGCTGGATACGGACAAGGAAGTGATCACCGAAACCACGATCGAGCCGGCCACGCCGGAAGAGATCGCCGGCACGGTGGCGGTGATGGGCGGCGAAGACTGGCAGATGTGGATCGACGCGCTGCTGGAAGCCGGCGTACTGGCCGACGGCGCCACCACCACGGCCTTCACCTACGTGGGCGAAGAGATCACCCAGGCGATCTACTGGAACGGTTCGATCGGTGCGGCCAAGAAGGACCTGGACCAGAAGGTGCAGGGCATCCGCGCCAAGCTGGCGCCGATCAACGGCGACGCGCGCGTGTCGGTGCTCAAGGCGGTGGTGACCCAGGCCAGCTCGGCGATCCCGACCATGCCGCTGTACCTGTCGCTGCTGTTCAAGGTGATGAAGGAGCGCGGCACGCACGAGGGCTGCATCGAGCAGCTCGACACCCTCTACGACATCATCTACGGCGGCAAGGAAAGCGGCGCGGCGGCCGATCGCCTTCGCCACCAGCTGCTGGCCGATGGCCGCACGGTGGAGCTGGTCGACGAAGCCGGACGCCTGCGTGCGGACTACAAGGAAATGGCGCCGCACGTGCAGGCCGAAGTGGTGGCGCTGTGGCCGCAGGTCACCAACGAGAACCTGTACGAGATCAGCGACCTGGCCGGCTACAAGGCCGACTTCCTGCGCCTGTTCGGCTTCGGCGTGGACGGCGTGGATTACGAAGCGGACGTCGCTACCGATGTGGCCATTCCGAACCTGGTTGATCTGACCTGAGTCTGGTCTGCTGAAAAGCTGAAAAGCTGAAAAGCGAAATGCCGCCCGGTCTGGGCGGCATTTTTGTTTGCATTTTCCGCGTAGAGCAGCGTCTCGATTCCTGCGAGTGGGTCGGCTGGCGGGCAGCCCTCTACGGGACACGCCGTAAACCCATCCATGGGGGCTTGGCAAAAACATCCATGTTTTTGACAGTCCCTACGAGGGCTGCCCGCCAACCGACCCCGACAGATGGCCAGGTGCGGATCGAAGATCAAGATCAAGATCAGCAGTAGCGACGCAGGGCGTCGCTCTACACA
>NZ_JBNBBE010000022.1:0-41724 GCF_050031795.1 Stenotrophomonas sp. SrG | reverse complement strand
TAACAACAGACTCATCGAGCCATTGTCGGCGACGAACTCGGCGATCGTGCGGATGTTGGCTTCCTGCGCGCGCGTGGTGATTTCGGCGATCTTCTCGCTGTTCTCGCGGGTGCGGGCGAAATCGCTGGTGAAGTCGCGGTCGAGCTTGAGGAACTGCGGCTGGAAGTGCGCCAGCAGCTGGAACGAATCCAGGCCCGAGCCGAACTGCTCCAAGCCGATCCGGCAGCCCAGCGGTGCCACGTCGGCCAGGAACTGCTGCGCGTTGCGCAGGTGGGTGAACACCTTCGCTTCCGGTGCATGCAGCCACAGCCGCTCGCCCGGTACGCCGTGCGCCTGCAGCTCGCGGCGGATGGTGGCCACCATCTGCGGGTCGTTGAACGACTCCGGCGTGATCTTCACCATCATGTGCGTGGCATGGCCTGCGCGCTCGCGCTCGCCCAGCACGCTGATCGCATGCGCCACCACCCAACGGTTGATGTCCGCCAGCAGCCCGTGTTCCTCGGCAATGCCCAGGAAAGCGGTCGGGCTGAGCAGCTCGCCGTTGTTGTCCAGGCGCAGGTACGCCTCGTACAGCTCCAGCGGTTCGCCGCCCAGGTTGAGCACCGGCTGGTAATGCAGCTGGAAGCCGTCGCCGGCCAGCGCCTCGTTGATCCGGGCCACCCAGCGCTGGATGCGTTCTTCTTCCACGCGGTCCACTGCCGCCGGATCGAAGATCCGGCTGGTGTTGCCCAGCTCCGATGCGGCCTGCTGGCATTCGGTGGCGCGCGCCAGCACCTGGCCGATGCTCGCGATCTTCTCGCCGACCTGCACACCGCCAATGCTGACCGTGACCGTGGCCGAACGCTCGCCGATGCTGAACACCTGCGCCGCGAACGCCTCGCGGATCCGGTCCGCCAGTGCCTCGGTCTGGGCGAACGCACCTTCGGTCAGCACCGCCAGGCTGTGCTCGCCGAAGCGGGCCAGCTGCGCGGTGTCGCCGACGGTGTCGGCCAGCACCCGCGCCAGCGCTGCGATCAGGGCATCGGCCGAGTCCAGCCCGATGTCCGGCAGCAGGCGCGCGTAGTGGTCCGGTTCGATCAGCAGCAGCCCGAACCGGCCCTCGCTGCGGCCGGCCTGGGCCACCGCGTTTTCCACGTGCAGCATGAAGGTCTGGCGGTTGAGCAGGCCGGTGACCTGGTCGCGCTGGCGCAGGTCCTCCACCTCGCGGGCCAGCTCCGGGTCGAATTCCATGCGGCGGCGGAACACCACCTGCAGGCAGCTTTCGCCTTCATAGGTGGCCGGGGTGAATTCCATCGTGGCGGCGAACACCGCCCCGTCCTGGTTGCGCGCGTCCACCTGGTACTGCGGCGGCGGCGCTTCGCCCTTGCTCAGCGACTTGAGCAGCTGCTTGAAGCCGTCCACGTGCTGCGGGGCGACCATGTCCAGCAGCGAGATGCCTTCCACGTCGTCAAACGATTCGAACCCGAACATCTCCAGGTACGCCTCGTTGGCGCGGATGTGCATGCCTTCATGGACGTAGGCGATCGGGTCACGCGAGGAGGAGATCAGCGCGTCGCAGCGGCGCTCGGTCTCGCGCATCTGCGCCTCGATGCGGCGCAGGCCACGGCGCGCGTGCAGGTCGGTCCACTCGTTGCGCACCACCGCCAGCAGGTGCTCGGGGCGGCTGCGCAGGGCCACCGCGCGGATGCCGTTGGCACTGGCTTCCACCCATTCGGTTTCGTTGATGGTCTCGGCCAGCAGGATCATCGGAATGTCCTTGCCGCTGGCCGCGATCTGCTGGGTGACCTGCAGCAGCGGGATGCTCTGCGCGGGCGCGGCCAGCACCAGGTCGATCGGCTGGCCGCCGATGATCTGGCCCAGCTCCTCGACGTTCTGCGGGCGCGCCGGGCGCACGGCAATGCCGCTGTTGCGCAGCATGCTGACGATGGTTTCGGCGTTCTCGCCGCTGTCATCCACGATCAGCAGGCGGACGGTAATGTCATTCGCGTTCTGCATTCACTACTCCCCGGACTGCAAACTTGATACACGATGCATGTGACTTCGTCCATGCCGGCGGCGGGCGCCGATCACGGAATGAAAGGGCCGCTACACGACCTGGCCGGCGGCATGGCCGCTGGCCCAGGCCCACTGGAAGTTGTATCCCCCCAGCCAGCCGGTGACATCCAATACTTCGCCGACGAAATGGAGCCCCGGCACCAGCTGCGACTCGAACGTGCTGGACGACACCTTGCGGGTGTCCACGCCCCCCAGCGTGACCTCCGCGGTACGGTACCCTTCGGTGCCGCTGGCCACCAGTGGGAAATCCTGCAGCAGGGCGGCGGCCTGGCGCAGTTCGCGCTCGTCGATCTGGCGCACCGGGCGGTCCGGCAGCCAGTGTTCGCACAGGCGCAGCGCCAACCGGCGCGGCAGCACCTCGGACAATACCGTGCGCAGCTCGGCCGCGCCCCGGTCGCGTTTCATGGTGCGCAGCCAGTCTTCGGCATCCTGTCCGGGCAGCAGGTCCAGGCGCAGGTCGTCGCCCGGTTGCCAGAACGAGGAGATCTGCAGGATCGCCGGGCCGCTGATGCCGCGATGGGTGATCAGCATCGAGTTGCGGAACTCCATGTCGTTGCAGCGCGCCGCGATCGGCAGCGCGACCCCGCTCAGGTCATGGAAGCGCTCCTGGTGCTTGCCGCTCAGGGTCAGTGGCACCAGCCCGGCGCGGGTCGGCAGCACGTCGTGGCCGAACTGGCGGGCCAGCTCGTAGCCGAAGCCGGTGGCCCCCAGGCTGGGGATGGACAGGCCGCCGGTGGCGACCACCAGCGAGGCGGCATGGAAGCGGCCCTGCGCGGTCTGCACGTGGAAGCCGTCCGCACCGCTCTCGACCTTCTCCACCGCGCAGTCGGTCCGGATCTGCGCGCCGGCGGCGGTGCATTCGTCCACCAGCATGCGCACGATCTGCTTGGACGAGATGTCGCAGAACAGCTGGCCCAGCTCCTTCTCGTGGTAAGCGATGCCGTGCCGCTCGACCATGTCGATGAAGTCCCACGGCGTGTAGCGCGCCAGCGCGGACTTGCAGAAGTGCGGGTTGGCCGACAGGAAGTTGGCCGGGGTGGTGCCGGTGTTGGTGAAGTTGCAGCGGCCACCGCCGGACATCAGGATCTTCTTGCCGACCTTGTTGGCATGGTCGATCACCTGCACCATGCGCCCGCGCCGGCCGGCGGTGAGCGCGCACATCAGCCCGGCAGCGCCGGCACCGATCACCAGGACATCGCAGCGGATCGTACTCATCGGCGCTGGATCAGGCCTGCGGCTTCTGCTTGCGCCAGGTCGGGGTGAAGGTCAGTTCCTTCGTGTCCGAGATCAGCCGCACTTCGCCGTCCTGGATCATCACGTCCCAGCGCATGGTGCGCTCGATCTGCTCGCCAAGCTCGGTGACGAGGTCGCCCGGCAGGTCCATGACCTCCAGCGACGACAGCTTGTTCAACGCCGCGCTGTTGCGCTTCCACCAGGTGTCGGTGAGGTTGCTGCTGCCGTACATCACCAGCTGCACCGCGCGGGCACGCCCACTGGCCTTGCGCAGGCGGGATTCGTCCGGTTGACCCAGGTCGATCCACAGCTCGATGTCGCCGGTGTAGTCCCGGCGCCACAGGTCCGGCTCGTCGTCCACGCTCAGTCCGCGGCCGAATTCCAGCCGTTCGTCGGCGTTCAGGGCAAAGGTCAGCATGCGCACCATCAGGCGCTCATCGGTTTCCGACGGGTGCTGGGCCAGGGTCAGGTTATGGGTGGCGTAGTAGCCGCGATCCATGTCGCTGATCTGCAGTTGGGCCTTGCGGATGGTGGCGGTGAGGGCCATGGGGGTACCGTAAACAAAGAGCACCATGATAATGCGTGGGGTATGCACCCGTCCGATCCGATTACCGGCCACGTTGCCGCCAGCCGCCTGCAGTTGCCCCCGGGCGACTGGCGCTGCCTGCTGGATGGGCTGTGTGCGCGGTTCCCGCGCATCGACCGTACCCAATGGCAGGACCGGTTCGCGCGGGGCCGGGTGCGCGATGCGCAGGGCAGGGCGCTGGCGGCCGACCACCCCTGGCAGGTGGGGCTGGAGATCCACTACTTCCGTGAGGTGGCGGACGAGCCGGTGATTCCGCACCAGGAGGCCATCGTGCATGTCGACGCGCACCTGCTGGTGGCCGACAAGCCGCATTTCCTGCCGGTGACCCCGGCCGGCGGGTACGTGCAGCAGACCCTGCTGGCGCGGCTGGTGGCGCGGACCGGCAATTCCGACCTGGTGCCATTGCATCGATTGGACCGATTGACGGCCGGTCTGGTGCTTTTCTCTACATGCCCTGAGACGCGCGATGCATACCAGCGGCTGTTCCGGGAGCGGCGCATCGTAAAGACCTATGAGGCCATTGCGCCGGGACTGCCCGGGCGGGCGTTCCCGCTGGAGCGGCACAGCCGGCTGGTGCCGGGCGAGCCGTTCTTCCGGATGAGCGAGGCCCCGGGCGAGCCGAATGCGCGGACGCGGGTCGAGGTGATCGACGCGGCGGGCCCGTTCTGGCGCTATCGCCTGCATCCGGAGACCGGCCGCAAGCACCAGCTGCGCGTGCATATGGCCGCGCTGGGGGCGCCGATCTGCGGGGATGACCTGTATCCGGAACTGAACCCGGCCGGGCAGGGCGCTGCTGCACCTGTGCTTCAGCTGCTGGCGAACGCCCTCGCGTTCGAGGACCCGCTGACCGGCGAGTCAAGACAGTTCAGCAGCGGGCTGAACCTTTAGGGCCGCTGGGCCTGCCGTTTGGCTTCAATTAAGGCGGAAAATACATGAATAGGGTGTCCGAATTCGTGTAGCATTCCCCAATCCCTTGTCCTGTCAGGCGGGAGGGGGGAGGTGGCTGAATAACCCAGCTATCGCTTTTTCGGTAAAAGACGCGTATCGTCCCCCACACTGTGTTTGCTAGGGTCACCGTGAATCGTGGCCTGATGCGGTTGATCTCACGATCCGCTCATCGATCCGCTTTACCAACGCCTGCAACTCAGTCTCGGCTCCGGAAATCCGGTGGTCGCGATTATTTCAACTTATGTTTCAGGAGTTAGTTACATGTCTGATCGTCAGAGCGGTACCGTCAAGTGGTTCAACGATGCCAAGGGCTTCGGCTTCATCACCCCGGAAAGCGGCCCGGACCTGTTCGTGCACTTCCGTGCCATCCAGGGCACCGGCTTCAAGTCGCTGCAGGAAGGCCAGAAGGTGACCTTCGTCGCCGTGCAGGGCCAGAAGGGCATGCAGGCTGACCAGGTGCAGGCCGCCTAATAGGCTCCTGCCACCGCAAGGTGCCAATAAACGCCGGAAGCGAAAGCTTCCGGCGTTTTTTATTGCGGGTAGCATGGGCGTTTGCCCCCCTGCGGACCTGCCGATGATCAAGGTGCACCATCTGGACCACTCGCGCTCACAGCGCGTGCTGTGGATGCTTGAAGAGCTGAACCTGCCGTACCAGCTGGTTACCTACCAGCGTGACCCGAAAACCTGGCTGGCCCCGCAGGCGCTGCGCGACATCCATCCGCTGGGCAAATCGCCCGTGCTGCAGGACGATGCCCTGGTCCTGGCCGAATCCGGCGCGATCCTGGAATACCTGGCTGACCGCTACGATAGTGGCCGCCAGCTGTCGCCCGAGCCGATGCCGGCGCAGGCCGCCGAGCGCGTGCGCTATCGCTACTGGATGCATTACGCCGAAGGTTCGGCGATGCCGCCATTGCTGATGAGCCTGGTGTTCGCGCGGGTACGCAAGGCACCGATGCCGTTCTTCGCCAAACCGATCGCGCGCGGAATCGCCGACAAGGTGATGAAGGGTTTCGTAGGCCCGCAGCTGAAGCTGCACCTGGACTGGATGGAGCGCGAACTGGCCAGCTCGCCCTGGTTCGCGGGTGAGCGCTTCACCGCCGCCGACATCCAGATGAGCTTCCCGATCCAGGCTGCGGCCGCGCGCGCCGGCAGCATGGAGCGCTACCCCAAGCTACAGGCATACCTGGCCCGGATCGCACAGCGCCCCGCGTTCCAGCGTGCCGTGGAGCGCGGTGGCCCGCTCGACCTGGGCGCGGGCGCGGCCTGAGCTTGCGGGGGCGTTCCGACGCCCCCACCTTGTCGTGATGAGCACTGAACCGCTGCGCTTCGACAACCGATTCATCCGGGATCTGCCCGGCGACGACGAAACCGGCCCCCGCGTGCGCGAGGTGCGCGGCGCGGCGTGGTCGGCAGTGATGCCCACGCCGGTAGCCGCGCCCAGGCTGCTGGCGTACTCGCCTGGACTCGCGGAGCAGTTGGGTCTGGACCAGGATCTGCTGGACAGCCCCGATTTTGCCCGCGTGTTCGGCGGCAACGCCCTGTATGACGGCATGCAGCCCTGGGCCGCCAACTATGGCGGGCACCAGTTTGGGCACTGGGCCGGCCAGCTCGGCGACGGTCGCGCCATTTCACTGGGCGAGCTGGTCGCGCCGGAGGGTGCGCGCTGGGAGCTGCAGTTGAAGGGGGCGGGGCGCACGCCCTATTCGCGCGGCGCCGACGGCCGTGCCGTGCTGCGCTCGTCGATCCGCGAATTCCTCTGCAGCGAAGCGATGCATCACCTGGGCGTGCCGACCACGCGCGCGCTCAGCCTGGTGGCCACGGGTGACAGCGTGGTGCGCGACATGTTCTACGACGGCCATCCCGAAGCGGAACCGGGTGCGGTGGTGTGCCGGGTGGCGCCCTCGTTCCTGCGCTTTGGCAGCTTCGAGCTGCCCGCGTCGCGCGGTGACGTGACGTTGCTGCGGCAGCTTGTAGACCTGTGCATCGCGCGCGATTTTCCCGAACTGGACGATGCCGGCGAACAACGGTACGCCGCCTGGTTCGCGCAGGTCTGCGAGCGCACGGCGGTGCTGGTGGCGCACTGGATGCGGGTCGGCTTCGTGCATGGGGTGATGAACACCGACAACCTGTCCATCCTCGGCCTCACCATCGATTACGGCCCATATGGCTGGGTGGACGACTACGATCCCGACTGGACCCCCAACACCACCGATGCGCAGGGCCGCCGTTACCGCTTCGGCACCCAGCCGCAGGTGGCGTACTGGAACCTGACCCGGCTGGCGCAGGCGCTGTCGCCGCTGTTCGAGGACGTGGCCCCGCTGCACGAAGGTCTGGCGCGGTTCCAGGCCGTGCATGCGCGCTGCGAGCGTGACGACATTGCCGCCAAGCTCGGCCTCGCCGAGTGCCAGGATGCGGACCTGGCATTGATGGCCGACTGGCTGACGCTCCTGCACGACGGCGAGATGGACATGACGCTCGCGTTCCGTGGCCTGATCGACCTCGATCCGCAGGCGCCCCGGCTCGCCGTACTGGAAGAAGCGTTCTACAGCGATGCGCGACGTGAGGCCGTGCTGCCTGCGCTCCAGCAGTGGTTGCATCGGTATGCGGCCAGGCTGCAGGCGGACGCCCTCGACCCAGTGCAGCGCCGGGAGCGCATGGCCGCGGCCAATCCGCTGTACGTGCTGCGCAACTGGCTGGCGCAGGAAGCCATCGAGCTGGCGGGGCAGGGCGACCTCAGTGGCGTGCACACCCTGCAGGAAGTGCTGCGTCGTCCGTATGAGGTCCAGCCCGGGCGTGAACACTATGCGGCCAAGCGGCCGGAGTGGGCGCGCAACAAGGCCGGCTGCTCGATGCTGTCCTGCAGTTCCTGAGGGGCACCTACGCGCCGCAGAGCAGCCCGGACATGGCACCGCCGCAGTGGCGGCTGTCCGGTGGGGCGCGTCTGACAGGGCCGCGCGCGCGCGGCGCTTACTACCATGGTAGTACGCTGAAAGTTCGATAATCGCACGCGTAGTCGATAACCGCACTTGAATGGTGCGGTGCGATAAACCTACTTTCGTTCCTGTTCCACGCGATCCACCCCTGACGGGCGAGGGCAGCGCCAACACGGTGCTGAAGTCAGGTGCAGGGGAGACCGCCGGATTTCCCTTCCCCTGCGCGGAGTGCTGGCATGCGCTGTCGTCTGTACGATCTTTCCCTGTCCCTGTTTGCCGTGTTCCCGTCGCTGGCGCTTGCGTATCAGGCCGAGCCGCCGCGCGAGGCGCTGCAGCTGCTGCGCGTGGACCGCTACGCCGACGACGCCAATCCCGGCTCGCTTCGCTGGGCGATCACCACCGCCAACCAGGCGCCGGGCCGCTACCGCATCGAGATCGCCGCTGTGGGCGATGCGCCTTATGTGATCCGCCCGTCCTCGCCGTTGCCGGAAATCATCGGGCCGGTGCAGCTCGTGGGTGCGCCCTGGGCCAGCGAAGGAAATTTCGTGGCGATCGATGGCGCCGGCTACGTGCCCAGCACCGGCACCGATGCCTGCCCGGGTGCAGAACCGGGACAGTCCGGTACCAATGTCCGCACCACCACGCTGCCGGGCCTGGTCCTGCGCGATACCCGGGGCGTGGAACTGGTCGGGCTTGAGATCCGCAACTTCTGCATCGGAGTCCTGCTCAATCGCACCCGCGACAGTGAGATCCACGACAACCGCATCGTCGCCAACAAGGGCGGCGCCGGCATCATGCTCACCGGCGACGATGGCAAGGGCCAGTCCACCGCCACCACCACCGTCCACAACCGCATCGTCCGCAATGTGTTCCTGGACAATGGCGACGGCCTGGAACTGACGCGTGGCGCGGCATGGAACCTGGTGGCCGACAACGTGTTCCAGTCGACCCCGGCCAACCCGGAGCCGTCTCAGGGGATCGAGATCCTGTGGGGCAACGACAACACGGTGGTGCGCAACCGCTTCCTCGACTATTCCGATGGCCTTCAGATCAACTGGGGCAATCGCAACTACATCGGGGCCAACACGTTCAGCGGCAACTCGATCGGCGTGAGCGTCACCGGCAGCGGCAACGTCGTCGATGGCAACATCATCCAGGGCAATGGCATCGGCATCGCCGTGCGGCCGCAGCCGATCAGCGCGCCGAACCGGTTCAGCGCCAACCAGATCAGCGGCAATGTCCTGCCGATCACCCGTTGCGAAGCGGGTGGTGCCTGCGCCGACGGGCAGCCGCGAGGTGCCATTGTGTTCGGCGTTCCCGGCCTGGAGCACGCCGGTTTCGTCGGCTCGCGCGGTCGCGGGGTCGACGCCGATCCGGCCAAGCGCGCACGCATCTGCGGCGGTGCGGACGCCACTGATTGCCAACCTGTCCCCAACCTCGGCCAAGCCGCACCCCGCCTGCAGGCCGTGCAGGGTCACGGCGCGGCGCGGACCGTCAGCGGGACCTTCAGCGGCGTGCCCGCACAGCGCTACCTGCTGGAGGTCTTCGGCAACCGTGCCGCGCGCGGCAACGAGGCTGAGCGCCTGCTCGGGACGCTGGCCGCCGTCACCGATGCGAACGGGCAGGGCAGCTTCACCCTTGAGCTTCCAGACACCGCCGACATCACCACGCTGACTGCCACGGCGACCTCTGCCCAGGGCGCCACGTCGCCGCTGAGCGCGCCGCTGCCGCTGCGCTGACTTTCCGATCACGAGAGAACCGATGGGTATTCCACACCGCACTTCCCTGGCCGCGATCATTGCCGGCACGATGCTGCTTCCTGCCGTGGCGTGCGCGCAGGCCGCCAACCGTTACACCGGCAACACCCTGACCGGTGACTGGAGCGGCACGCGCACCGATCTTGCCGACCGCGGCGTGACCTTCCGTGGCGATTACGTGGGTGAGGCAATGGGCGTACTCGACGGGGGCTATGGCGAGACCGGCGCGCGCTACGCACAGCAGCTGCGCGTGGGCATGGACCTGGACATGGGGCGGTTGGCTGGCTGGGAGGGCGGCATGTTCCATTTCACTCTCAACGACCGGCGCGGCAACAGCACCTCGGCTGATCTGGTGGGCAACCGCTTCCCCATCCAGGAAGCGTACGGTGGCCAGTACACCCGGCTTACCGAGCTGAGCTATGACCAGACGTTCAACGCCGGGCAGTCCTATTTCAAGCTGGGCTTCTACGCGATGGGCAACCAGTTCGGCCTGCACAGCCTGCTGACCCATTTCGTCAACGCGGCGTTCTGCGCGCACCCGCTGGCGATGTCCGGCAACAGTGGCTGGTACAACTATCCGACTGCGCGCTGGGGCGGTGAAGTGGCCCAGCAGGTGAGTCCGGCGCTGAACGTGCGCACTGGCTGGTTCCAGGTCAATCCAAACCTCGGCGGCAACATCGAACGCAATGCGTTCCGTCCGTTCGTCTCGGGCACCACCGGTTCGCTGATTCCCCTCGAGATGACCTGGACACCGGACAAGGGCGGCGCCCGCCCAGGGGTGTACAAGTTCGGCGGCTACTACGACACGTCGCGGGTGAACCAGCGTGGGCTCGATACCTCGCCCACCACCGGCCGCCACGGCGTGTACCTGCTTGCCGAGCAGCGCCTCACCCGCGAGACCGGCGACCCTCAGCGCGGCCTCACCGGCTTCGCGCAGTACATGGTCTCCGACACCGACACCGCGCAGATCCGCCGCTGGTATGCGCTGGGCGGTGTTTACCAGGGCATTGGTCCGCGCCCGCAGGACAGCATTGCGCTGGGCTACGTCGGCGCGGACATCAACCGCCGACTGATCGATGCGCGCCGCGCAGATCTTGCCGGGATGGGCGTGCCTGCCGATTCGCCGCTGTACAACCTCAGCCAGGCCGAGGAGCTGTTCGAACTCTCCTACAGCGTCCAGGTCAATCCGTGGCTGATGATCCGCCCCGACCTGCAGTACATCGTCAATCCCGGCACGTTCGCCTACACCCGCACCGACAACGCGTGGGCGTTCGGTGTGCAGGCCAAGGTGATCTTCTGATTCACCGTCTTCTTCTCTCAACCGTGGTGACCCGCATGCGCGTGCTGACTCCCTTCATGATCGCCGCCGTCCTCGGCAGTGCCGCCGCCGTGGCACAGGCCGCGCCCACTGTTGCGGTGACCCCGTTGCAGGTCGGCGCGCTGCGCATTGGCGAGGGTGCTCCGCGCACCATCGTGCCGATCACCGGCGCCATCGCCGAGCAGGCCCTGCAGCAGGCTACCGCCATCGCCGCCAGCCACGCCACGGACCTGGCCGAGTGGCGCATCGACTACCTGGACATCGCCACCGACGCCAAGGCACTGGTCGCGCTGGGCCAGCGCATCGAACGCACGCTGGGTGGCAAGCCGATGATCGTCACGTTCCGCACCAAGGCAGAGGGTGGCAGCAAGGCAATCAGCGATGCCGACTACGGCGCATTGAATGCGGCGCTGCTGCGCGGCGGCTTCGCGCAGCTGGTGGACGTGGAAATGTTCCGCGACCCGGCGGTGGTGGCAGCGCTGGTTGCACAGGCGCACCAGGCCGGGGTCAAGGTGGTGATGTCCAGCCATGATTTCCACGCCACCCCGGCGCGCGAGGAAATCGTTGCGCGGCTGCTGCGCCAGGAGGCGCTCGGGGCCGACGTACTGAAGATCGCGGTGATGCCGCACGACGCCGGCGACGTACTGACGCTGCTCGATGCCACTTGGCAGGTGCGCCAGCGCAGCAGCAAGCCGCTGCTGACCATGTCGATGGGCGGAACCGGCGTGGTCTCGCGCCTGGCCGGCGAGACCTTCGGCCAGGCGATGACCTTCGGCATGATCGGCACGCCGTCCGCGCCGGGTCAGGTCGAGGTCGAACAGCTGCAGTCGGTACTCGGGGTCATCCACGCCTCCAGCCAAGTCGGCCGTTGAAACCCCCGCGGCTTTTCCGCACCACCTCGTCGCAGGACCTGTCATGACCCACGCTTCCGCCGCCGCCTCGCCGCTCGTGCTTGAACGCATGAGTCCCTTCCAGTGGACCGCCATTGCCGTCTGCGTGCTGCTGAACATGCTCGACGGTTTCGACGTGATGGTGATGGCGTTCACGGCCCCGCACGTGTCAACCGCATGGGCGCTGTCGGGCAAGGTGCTGGGGATCATGCTGAGCGCCGGGCTGGTGGGCATGGCAATGGGATCGTTCCTGCTGGCTCCGCTGGCCGATCGCTGGGGCCGGCGGCCCATGATCATGTGCTGCCTGGTGATCCTGACGCTGGGCATGTCGCTGTCCGCACTTGCGGCCAATGCCTGGCAGCTGGGGGTACTGCGGGTGTTCACCGGCATCGGCATCGGCGGCATGCTGGCCGGGGTAGGGGTGATCTCTGCCGAGTACGCCAATGCGAAATGGCGCAGCACCGCCGTGGCGCTGCAGGCCACCGGCTACCCGATCGGCGCCACGCTGGGTGGCCTGCTGGCGGCATGGATGCTGAAGCACTTCAGCTGGCATAGCGTGTTCCTGGTCGGTGCCGGGGCATCGCTGCTGTGCATCCCGCTGGTGCTCGCGTGCCTGCCTGAATCGCTGGATTTCCTGGTCGCGCGGCGCCCGCGCAATGCGTTGCCACGGCTGAACGCGCTGCTCCAGCGCATGCACATGCCGACACTGCAGGCGCTGCCCATCGCGGCACCGCGCGATCGCCGGCGCAGCGGCTATGCGGCGCTGTTCGTCGGCGACCTGCGGCGCGTCTCGATCCTGATCGCGGTGGCGTTCTTCCTGCACATGTTCGCGTTCTACTTCGTGCTGAGCTGGACGCCGAAGCTGCTGGTGTCGGCCGGCGTATCGGCCCAGCAGGGCATCACCGGTGGCGTGCTGCTCAACCTGGGTGGAATTGTCGGCGGCAGCCTGTTCGGTTGGTTCGCCTCGCGCTGGGCGCTGTCGCGGTTGACCGGTGCCAGCCTGCTGCTGGCGATGCTGGCGATGCTGGTCTTCGCTGGCTTCAACACCGACCTGGGCATCGCGTTCCCCGTTGCCTTCGTGATCGGCGCGGCGTTGTTCGGGGGGATGGCAGGGCTGTACGCGGCGGCGCCGGTGGTCTTTGCCGCCGACGTACGCACGACCGGGCTGGGTTGGGCGATCGGTATCGGCCGGGTCGGCGCCATCCTGTCGCCGCTCAGCGTGGGTCTGCTGGTGGACGCCGGCTGGTCCGCTGCAGGGCTGTACGTGCTGTGTGCATTGCCGCTGGCACTGGCGGCATGGGCGTGCATGGGCCTGCGGGTCGGCATTGGTCAGGCGCGAACGTAGGAGGTTCGACGAGACGTGCGATTATCGAACCATGTATCCGATTATCGGATTGACGTTGGAGGGCCCGGTGCCCACCATGGTCGGGTCCGGATTTCCAATGTGCGTCGCCGGGCCGTCCGGGCCCGGCAAGGAGCAATGCAGTGATCGACAAGATCGTGGCCAGCGCTGAAGCAGCGGTAGCCGACATCCACGACGGGGCAACGGTGATGATCGGCGGGTTCGGTACCGCCGGCATGCCCGATGAACTGATCGATGCCCTCATCGCGCAGGGCGCGAGCGGGCTGACCGTGATCAACAACAATGCCGGCAACGGCGATGCTGGGCTGGCCGCGCTGATCCGCCACGGCCGGGTCCGCCGCATCGTCTGTTCGTTCCCGCGCCAGGCCGATTCGCAGCATTTCGACGCGGCCTACCGCGCCGGTGAGATCGAGCTGGAACTGGTGCCGCAGGGCAACCTTGCCGCGCGCATCCACGCGGCCGGCTCGGGACTCGGCGCGATCTTCACTCCCACCGGCTACGGCACCGAGTTGGCGCACGGCAAGGAAACGCGCGAGATCGACGGCCGCCATTATGTGCTCGAGTATCCGCTGCATGCTGATTTCGCGCTGATCAAGGCCGATCGGGGCGACCGCTGGGGCAACCTGGTGTATCGCAAGACCGCCCGCAACTTCGGCCCGCTGATGGCGATGGCCGCGCGCTGCGCGATCGTGCAGGTGCGCGAGGTGGTGGCGCTGGGAGAGCTTGATCCCGAAGCGGTGGTGACCCCCGGCATCTTCGTGCAGCGCGTGGTCGAACGTGCCGATGGTGCCGCTGCTGGAGCGCACGCATGAACCGCCTGAGTCGTGAACAGCTTGCCGCGCGCGTCGCGCGCGATATCCCCGAGGGCGCCTACGTGAACCTGGGCATCGGCCTGCCGACGACGGTTGCCAACTTCCTGCCCGCCGACAAGGAGATCTTCCTGCAATCGGAGAATGGTCTGCTCGGGATGGGGCCGGCACCGGCGCCGGACGCCGAGGACCCCGACCTGATCAATGCCGGCAAGCAGCCGGTGACGCTGCTCACCGGCGGCTGCTATTTCCACCACGCCGATTCGTTCGCGATGATGCGCGGCGGCCATTTGGACATCTGCGTGCTCGGAGCCTTCCAGGTCTCGGCGCAGGGCGACCTGGCCAACTGGAGCACCGGCGCCGCCGACGCGATTCCGGCCGTAGGCGGGGCGATGGACCTGGCCATCGGGGCCAAGCAGGTGTTCGTGATGATGGACCTGCTGACCCGGCAGGGCGAAAGCAAACTGGTGGCCGAATGCAGCTACCCCTTGACCGGCCTGCGCTGCGTCTCGCGCGTGTATACCGACGTGGCGGTGTTCGACCTGGGCAAGGACGGCGCACGCGTGCGCGAGATGGTCGAAGGGGTCACCCTGGACCAGCTGCGCGAACTGACCGGCCTGCCGCTTCAGTTGCTTGAGGAAACCTGACATGCACCTGCACGAGACGTACCTCATCGACGGCATCCGCACGCCGATCGGCCGTTACGGCGGCGCGCTGTCGGGCGTCCGCGCCGACGACCTCGGTGCGATTCCGCTCAAGGCGCTGCTCGCGCGACACCCGCAGCTCGATCCGGCGCGGATTGACGAGGTGTACCTGGGCTGCGCCAACCAGGCCGGCGAAGACAACCGCAATGTGGCCCGCATGAGCCTGCTGCTGGCCGGCCTGCCGGTGACGGTGCCTGGCAGTACCGTCAACCGCCTGTGCGGCTCGGGCTTGGACGCCATCGGTACGGTGGCCCGTGGTATTGCCGCCGGCGAGCTTGGCCTGGCCATTGCAGGTGGCGTCGAGTCGATGTCGCGCGCGCCGCTGGTCATGGGCAAGGCGGCCACGCCGTTCGCGCGCGACCAGTTGCTGGAAGATACGACCATGGGCTGGCGTTTCATCAACCCACGGCTGCGTGAGCTGCACGGCGTGGAAACGATGGGCCAGACGGCGGAAAACGTGGCCGAACGCCATGAGATCTCCCGAGCCGACCAGGATGCCTTTGCGCTGCGCAGCCAGCAGCGCGCCGCCGCCGCGCAGGCACGCGGTTTCTTCGAAGGCGAGATCGTCGCGGTCGACGTGCCCGGCCGCAAACGCGGCGAGACCCTGACAGTGGACCGCGATGAACATCCGCGCGCGGACACCACGCTGGAGGCGTTGGGCCGGTTGAAGCCGTTGTTCCGCGATCCGGGTACCGTGACGGCAGGCAACGCGTCGGGCATCAATGACGGCGCGGCAGCCCTGATGCTGGCGTCCGGCGCGCAGGTGCAGGCACTGGGACTTACCCCGCGTGCTCGCATTCTGGGCTTTGCCAGCGCAGGGGTCGAGCCGGGGCTGATGGGCATGGGCCCGGTGCCGGCCACCCGCAAACTGATGGCGCGGCTGGGGCTGTCGATCAACGACTTCGACGCGATCGAACTCAACGAGGCGTTCGCATCGCAGGGACTGGCGTGCCTGCGCCAACTCGGCCTGGCCGACGATGCGGCGCACGTCAACGTCAATGGCGGCGCCATCGCCCTCGGGCACCCCTTGGGCATGAGTGGCGCGCGCATTGCGCTCACGCTGCTGCGCCAGCTGGAGGCCAGTGGCGGTCGCCGTGGCCTGGCGACCATGTGCATCGGGGTAGGGCAGGGCGTGGCCCTGGCCATCGAGCGCGTGTGAGCCGCCCCCGCCTTCTTTCCATTCACGGCGGCTGCCACGCCCGCGTGGCAGCGTGCCGGTGCACGTCAGCCGCGGCCGCAGGGTCGCCCGCCATCTGGAGTACGCCATGAGCGATCCCACCGACCTGCGCGGTTACCGCAGGCCCTACCCCGGCAGCCAGCCGGCGCGCATCCACCTGCCGTATGCGTCCACCCGCCTGCGTGGTCCCAGCCGCGATCCGATCCACATTCCTGCTACGTTGTCGGAAGTAACCGGACCGACCCTGGACCGGCTGACGCTGGGTCCACATGCGGCCGACCTCACCGCGGGCTTCCCGGGCCAGCCGCTGGGCGAGCGCATCGTGGTCAGCGGCCGGGTGCTTGACGAGAACGGACGCCCGGTCCGCAACAGCATCGTCGAGGTGTGGCAGTGCAATGCCGCCGGCCGTTATCTGCACAAGGGCGACCAGCACGATGCACCGCTGGACCCGAACTTCAAGGGTACCGGCCAGGTCCTTACCGACCAGGAAGGCCGCTACCGCTTCACCACCATCAAGCCGGGCGCCTATCCATGGCGCAACCACTACAACGCGTGGCGGCCGGCGCATATCCATTTTTCCCTGCATGGCGACGGCATCGGCCAGCGCCTGGTCACGCAGATGTACTTCCCCGGCGATCCGCTGCTGGAGTACGACCCCATCTACAACTGCGTGGATGACCCCAAGGCGCGCGCCCGCATGGTGTCCTCGTTCGACTGGGAAAACACCGCCAACGAATTCGCGCTCGGCTACCGTTTCGACATCGTGTTGCGCGGTCGCAAGATGACTGTGTGGGAGTAACCAGATGAGTTTCCAATCCACTCCGTGGCAGACCGTGGGCCCTTATTACCGGCTGGGCCTGGAACCGTTGTACCGGGTCGAGATTGCACCGGCCGCCGCTCTGGGCGAACGCATCGAGGTGCGCGGCCAGGTGTTCGACGGCGTTGGCGTGCCGGTCTCCGATGCCGTGCTGGAGATCTGGCAGGCGGACGCGCAGGGCATCTACGCCCATCACGAAGACCCGCAGCATGCGCAGCACGACCCCGCATTCCAGGGTTGGGGACGGGTGCCGACCGACGCACAGGGCGGGTTCTGCTTCACCACCGTGAAGCCTGGCCGCGTGCCAGGCCCACGTGGCGAACCGCAGGCACCGCATCTGATGGTGCTGGTGTTCATGCGCGGCCTGCTGCGCGCGGCGAGTGCGAGACTGTATTTCAGAGATTCGCCGGACAACGTCAGCGACCCGATCCTGGCGCAGGTGCCGGCGGCGCGACGCGACACGCTGCTTGCGCACCCCACCGGCATGGGCCAGTACCGCTGGGACGTGCACATGCAGGGTGACCAGGAAACGGTGTTCTTCGACTATTGAGGACTGCGTCCACGCCCGGTTCTGCCGGGTGCGGATAAGCTGTTCCCACTCTGGATGGAAGCTGGTTGATGCGCGATTCCCATGCCCTGCTAGGTAGCCTGTTCGGCGATCCCGAGGTGGACGCCTTGTTCACCGATGCGGCGCGGCTGCAGGCGATGCTGGATGTCGAAGCCGCGCTGGCGCGCGCGCAGGCGCTTTGCGGGGTGATCCCGGCCGAGGCGCTGGCGCCGATCCAGGCCGCTTGCAAAGCCGAGCTGTACTCGATGGATGCACTGGCCGCCGGTACGGCGCTGGGCGGCAATCCGGCCATTCCGTTGGTCAAGGCGCTCACTGCGACGGTCAGGCAGCACGACGCCGATGCCGCGCGTTGGGTGCATTGGGGCGCGACCAGCCAGGACATCATCGACAGCGGCGCGGTCCTGCAGCTGCGCGCCGCGCTGGACCATGTGCAGGCACGTGTGCAGGTGTTGTGCGCCGCGTTGGCCGGGCTGGCCGATGCCGAGCGCGGCACCGGGTTGCCTGGGCGCACGTTGCTGCAGCAGGCGGTGCCGGTAACCTTCGGACTTAAGGCGGCCGGTTGGCTGGACGCGCTGCAGCGCAGCCAGCGACGTCTGCAGGCGCTGCGGAGCGACACATTGGTGCTGCAGTTTGGCGGCGCTGCCGGAACGCTGGCCTCGCTGCAGACGCGCGGGCTGGAGGTGGCTGAGGCGCTGGCTGCGGAGCTGCAGCTGCCGGTGCCGGCGCTGCCTTGGCACGCCTCGCGCGACCGTATTGCGGAACTGGGCAGTGCCTTCGCGTTACTGACCGGCACGCTGGGCAAGATCGCCACCGACATCGTGCTGTTGATGCAGTCCGAAGTGGCCGAGGCGTTCGAGCCGACTGCAGAAGGCAAGGGCGGCTCATCGGCGATGCCGCACAAGCGCAACCCGGTTGGCTGCGTGGCGGCCATCGCGGCGGCCACGCGTGTTCCCGGGCTGCTCTCCACTCTGTTCGCGGCGATGCCGCAGCCCCATGAGCGTGCGGCCGGACAGTGGCATGCCGAATGGGAAACCGTTCCGGAGATCGTGCGCCTGTGTGCCGGCAGCCTGGCCCAGGTCAGCTTGGTGGTGCAGGGGCTGCAGCTGGATCGTGCGCGCATGCTGGCCCATCTGGACAGCCACGGCGGCCTGCTCTACGCCGAGGCGGTGGCCGTGACCCTGGCCGAGACACTGGGCAAGTCCGCCGCGCATGCGCTGGTGGAAGACGCATCGCGCGGCGCGCTGGCCGGATCGCGGCATCTGCGCGAGGTGCTGCAGGAAATGCCCGAGGTCACCGCGGAGCTTTCCGCCGCGCAACTGCAGGCCTTGTTCGCACCGGACAGCTGGCTCGGCATGACCGATGCCTGGATCGACCGCGTGCTGGCGCGCCGTTGACCCTTTCACCTGGAGCACTGCATGGCCTTTCTCGCACTTGACCAGCATCGCCTTCATTACCGCGTCGACGGTCCAGGCGATGCGCCGTGGCTGACGTTCTGCAACTCGCTCGGCACCGACCTGAGCATGTGGCACCCGCAGGTCGAGGCATTGTCGGCACACTTCCGGATCCTGCGCTACGACTGCCGCGGCCATGGTCTGTCCACTGCACCGCCGGGACCCTACGATATGACGGCACTGGGCGCCGATGTTATCGCGCTGTGGGACCATCTGGGCGTGCAGCGCAGCCACTTCTGTGGTCTTTCCATCGGCGGGTTGACCGGACAATGGCTGGGGATCAACGCGGGCGATCGCCTGCAGACGCTGACGGTTGCCGCCACCGCTGCGAAGATCGGCACGCCCGAAAACTGGCAGGCGCGCATCGCCCAGGTCGAGCAGGGTGGACTGGCGCCCCTGCGGGCCGGCACCGCCGAACGCTGGTTCACGCCTTCGTTTGCTGCGACCCACGGCGTGCTCATCGACGACATCCTGCAACGCTTCGAGTCCACCTCGCTGGCGGGTTACATGGGCTGCTGCAATGCCGTGGGTACGGCGGACTTCCGCGACCAGCTCGACCGCATCACGGTGCCTACGCTGGCCGTGGCCGGTGCCGACGACCCGGTATGCCCGCCGGCCGACCTGCAGCAGATTGCCGTGGGCGTCTCGCACGGCAGTACGGTAGCCGTTGCGGGCCGGCACATCTGCAATCTCGAATCCCCTGCGGCGTTCACCGCCGCGCTTGTCGCGCACCTGCGCTGATCACCGGAGTCCCCGAGCATGGACGAGAAAGAACGTTACGAAGCCGGCCTGTCGGTCCGCCGCGAGGTGCTGGGCGATGCCCACGTCGAGCGCTCGCTGCAGGCCCGCACCGAGTTCACCGCCGAGTTCCAGGAGTTCATCACCCGCACCGCCTGGGGCACGGTATGGACGCGCGATGGCCTGCCGCGCCACACGCGCTCTTTGTTGACCATCGTGATGATGGTGGCGCTGGGCCACGATGAGGAGTTCAAGCTGCACATCCGTGCGGCCCGCAACAACGGGGTTACTCCGCAGGAAATCAAGGAAGCACTGCTGCAGGCCGCCATCTACTGTGGGGTGCCCGCGGCCAACCACGCCTTCGCGCTGGCCCGGCCGATCCTCGAAGAACAACAGGGCGGGTGAGGCCGGGCGTGGCCCGGCGCCGCGCCCTCACTGCAGCAGCGTACCCAGCCGTTGTGCTGCGTCGCGCAGGCGGGGCAGCAATTGAGACTGCATCGCGCCCAGGCTGATGCGCCCGGCCTGGGTGCCGATATTCAGCGCCGCGATCACCTCGCCACTGCGCGCGCGCACCGGTACCGCGATCGAGCGCAGGCCGATTTCCAGCTCCTGGTCGACCAGCGACACCTCGTCCCGGCGCACGCGTTCAAGTGTTTCCTGGAACTCATCCATGCGGGTAATGGTGCGCTGGGTACGCGGCCGCAGCGGGTTGCGTTCCAGGTAGTTCTCCAGGGTGTCGTGCGGCAGCGCCGCGAGCAGGATGCGTCCCATCGAGGTGCAGTAGGCGGGCAGACGGCTGCCGGCGCGCAGGCCGATCGACATGATCCGCACGGTTTCGGCACGCGCCACGTACAGTACGTCGTCGCCATCCAGCACACCCAGCGAGCAGGATTCGTGCAGGTCGTCGCGCAGCGCATCGAGGACCGGTTGTGCGGCGGCGGTCATGGACGATGATGCCACGTACGCCCCGCCCATGCCGAGCACGCGCGGCAGCAGCACGAAGCCGCGACCCTGTTCGCCCACGTAGCCCAGTTTCTCCAGCGTGTAGAGCACGCGGCGCACGGCCGCGCGTGAGATCCCGGTCTCGCTGCTGATCTGCGCCATCGTGACTTCGCGCGGATGCTGCGAGAACACACTCAGCACCACCAGCCCACGGCCGAGCGAGGTCATGAAATCCGGGTCGCCCTGGTTGTCCTGGATCAGCTGCATCAGCTCGTGGCTGAGGCCGCGATCCTGCGGTGGGGCAGGAGCACGCTTGGTGCGTCGGCTGGGAGGTGAGGCGGGCATGGCGATGTTTCGTACTCGGTGACCGTGCATGGTAAGGGCTGCACGCGGCGAAACGAAGCCGGGTGCGCCGCGGCCAGGTGGCCGCGGCGCAGTCAGGCCTCAGTGCGCGGACGGCAGCGCGTAGGCGATCACGTAATCACCACGATCCGGCGACTGGCGCGCACCGCCGGCAGAGATCACCACGTACTGGCGACCGCTGTTGGGGGAGACGTAGGTAATCGGGGTGCCCTGGCTGCCCACTGGCATGCGTGCCTTCCACACTTCTTCGCCGCTGCGGCTGTCGTAGGCGCGCAGGTA
Source organism: Stenotrophomonas sp. SrG (assembly GCF_050031795.1). NCBI lineage: Bacteria > Pseudomonadati > Pseudomonadota > Gammaproteobacteria > Lysobacterales > Lysobacteraceae > Stenotrophomonas > Stenotrophomonas sp. SrG. The sequence continues at coordinate 20,793 of NZ_JBNBBE010000022.1, read as the reverse complement.
GTAGTCCTGGGTGCCGGCGAAGAACAGCAGGCCGGACTGGGTGGCCAGCGAACCGCCCAGCGTCGGCATGCCGATCGGAATCGGCAGGCCCATCTTGATGCCCAGCGGCCCGGTGTCCTTCACCGTGCCCACCGGCACCTGCCAGACCAGCTGGTGGGTGGCCAGGTTGATCGCCGACAGCGTGCCGAACGGTGGTTTCTGGCAGGGAATGCCGAGCTTGGACAGGAAGCGGTCGCGCAGCGAGCCATACGGCGTACCGGTCTGCGAAGCGGCACCCATTTCAACGCCACCGGCACCAGCGGTCATCTGTGCGCGAGGAATCAGCCGCGTCCACAGGCCCAGGCGCATGTCGTTGACGAAGAGATAGCCAGTGGTGGGATCGAGCGATGCGCTGCCCCAGTTCATGCCGCCCAGCGAGCCGGGCCACTGCAGCGCCAGATCCTCGCCCGGCGGCGTGAACATGCCGTCGTAGCGCATCTGCTTGAACTGGATGCGGCACAGCATCTGGTCGATCGGCGTCGCGCCCCACATGTCCGATTCGGTCAGGGTCTGCGCACCAATCTGCGGCAGCCCCACCGACAGACGCTGGGTGGGCGAGTAGCGTTCGCCCTCCGCGCTGCCCCGCGGCGCCTCGATGTCACGCACCTCGGTGATCGGCACGCCGGTGACGCGGTTGAGCATGAACACCTGGCCGGCTTTGGTCACCTGCAGCAGTGCAGGCAGGGTGCCGCCCTTGCCGTCCGGAACATCGGTGAGGGTCGGCTGCGCCGGCAGGTCGTAGTCCCACAGGTCGTGGTGAACGGTCTGATAGACCCAGCGCTCCTTGCCGGTGGCCACGTCCAGCGCAACAACCGCCGAGCTGTATTTGTCGTCCTGCGGCGTGCGCTGGCCCGCCCATTGGTCCGGCGTGGTGTTGCCGGTGGGGAGGTAGACCAGGCCCAGTTGCGCATCGTAGGCCATCGACGTCCACACATTCGGCGTGGCGCGGGTGTAGTGGACCGACGCGTCCAGCGGCACGTCCGGGGTTTCCTTCGACAGATCCCATACCCAGGTCAGCGCGCCGGTGCGCACGTTGTAGGCACGCACCACGCCCGAGGGCTCGTCCACCTCGATGTTGTCGGCCACGCGGCCGCCCACGATCACCAGCTCGCCGGCCACCAGTGGAGCAGCGGTCAGAGTGAAGAAGCCGGGCTTGATCTCGCCCATGCCGATCTTCAGGTCGACCACGCCGTTGTCGCCGAAGTCGGGGCAGGGCGCGCCGGTGGCGGCATCGAGCGCAAACAGGCGGGCATCGATGGAGGTCATCAGCAGGCGCCGGGCGCACACCGCCGGTGCGGCAGGGGCGCTGGCCGCGGCCGGATCAACCGGTGTCGGTGCAGCCACGGTCGGCACGCCGACCTGCGGCAGGCTGGCGTCGAAGTAGCCCAGGCCGCGGCAGCGCTGCCAGTTCGGCGCGGTGGCCTTGGGATCAAATGACCAGCGCTGCTGGCCGGTGTCGGCGTTGATCGCCACCACGTGGTTGTGCGGGGTGCACACGTACAGCGTGTCACCGATCTGCAAAGGGGTGTTCTGGTCTTCGGCACCGAAGCCGTCGCTCTGCGGCACATCGCCGGTATGAGCGGTCCAGGCCACCTGGAGCTGTGCGACATTGGCCGGGGTGATCTGGTCAAGCGCGGCGAAACGGGTGCCGGCGGTGGTATTGCCCCAATGCATCCAGTCGCGCTGTTCGCTGCCCTTGGCGACCGGCACCACGGCCGGACGCGGGCCACTGGCGGCCACTACCGGGCGTGGTTGGAATGCCGCGAATGCAGTGCCAAACAGTCCAAGCAACAGTACGGCCGCCACTCCGTATGCGCCACGGCCGGCAGGTTGGCTGCGGCCACGGCGCAGCACCGGCCAGGCCAGCGCGACCAGCAACGCCAGCACGGCGGGCATGACCAGTCGCGACACCAGCGGCCAGAACTCGAGCCCGACATCGACCAGCGCCCATGCCACCGTAGCCAGGAAGGCCACCCCGTACAGCACCGCGCCCATCGCGCGCCGCGCCAACAGCAGGGCGCCGGCCGCGCCGGTGGCCGCGCCCATCAAGAGGAAGTACCAACTGCCGCCCAGTTGCGCCAAGCGGAACCCGCCGACCAGCAGGACAAGGCCGACCAGCAGAACCAGGATGCCGAGCAGGACCACCAGGAAGCGGCCCAGGGCCGGGTGTTTTGCGTTGTTGTCCACGTTGCATGAACCTCTACAGGAAAACCCCGCGAAAAATGCAGGGCAGGCCCGCGCGCGCCAGGCGTGGCGGGGACCGGTGGCCGGCATATCCCGGTCCCGCGCTGCTGCTGCGGGGCGCCCCGAACCTTAATGGAGGTGGGAGAGCGGCCTGTTGAGGGCGATTATCGCACCGATGTGCGAATTACGGGAGGGTCCGGAGCGTCATGCGTGAAACGCTGCGGCGCGCGGTCCGCACGCCGCGTCGCCGGGCCATAGCGTTTACCCTATGCCACCCTCTGGTTGCACACTTCCCATGACCGACTCTTCCTCCACCCCCGCTTGGGCGCACCGCCTGCGCGACGTCGCTGATTTCCCCAAGCCGGGCATCCTGTTCAAGGACATCATGCCGCTGCTGGCCGATGGCGATGATTTCGCCGCCGCCATCGATGCGATGGTCGCGCCGTGGCGCGAGGCACGGCTGGATGCGGTGATGGGGATCGAGTCGCGCGGCTTCATCCTCGGCGCGGCGATGGCCCGCGTACTGGGCGTGGGCTTCGTGCCCGTGCGCAAGCCGGGCAAGCTGCCCGGTCGCACGCTGAAGCAGGACTACACGCTGGAATACCGCACCGACAGCATCGAAGTGCATGCCGATGCATTGCCGCCGGGCGCGCGCGTGCTGGTGGTGGACGATGTGCTCGCCACCGGTGGCACGCTGCTGGCCGCGCTGTCGCTGGCCAGGCAGCTGCAGGTCGAGGTGCTCGGCGCCGCCGTGCTGGTCGAACTGGCCGGCCTCGGCGGCCGCGAACGCTGGACCAGCGATGTGCCGCTGGTCGCGAACCTGGTGTACTGATTACATCTTCCGCACGCGGAAACGCCGGCCCTTGATCTTGCCCGCTTCCAGGCGGGCGATGGCCTTGCCCACGTGTTCGCGGGCGATCGCCACGTAGGAACGGGTGGCGTAGATGTCGATCTTGCCGATCACCTTGGCCGACAGCCCGGCATCGCCGGTCAATGCACCCAGGATGTCGCCGGGACGCAGCTTGTCGGTCTTGCCGCCGTCGATGCGCAGCGTTTCCATCGCCGCCTGCGGCAGTACCGCCGGGCGCGCGGTGGCCAGCGGGGTCTTCTGCCAGTCCAGCGGCTTGCCCTGCGCCGCTTCCAGCGCATCGGCGCGGTTGCGTTCGCGGTGGGTCACCAGGCTGATCGCCAGCCCGGTGGCGCCGGCGCGGCCGGTGCGGCCCACGCGGTGTTCGTAGGTTTCAATGTCGGTGGGCAGCTCGTAATTGATCACCGCCGCCAGGTCCTGCACGTCCAGCCCGCGCGCGGCCACGTCGCTGGCCACCAGCACGTTGCAGCTGCGGTTGGCGAAGCGCACCAGTACTTCGTCACGGTCGCGCTGTTCCATTTCGCCATGCAGCGGCAACGCGGAGAAGCCGAACTGCTGCAGCGATACGGCCACGTCATCCACGTCGCGGCGGGTGTTGCAGAACACCACGGTCGATTCCGGCGTGTACTTCAGCAGCAGGCCGGCCAGTGCCTTCTGCTTGCTGGCCAGGTCCACTTCGCAGAACAGGTGGCGGATCGCCGGGGCGTGGTCGGCGCCTTCCACGGTCACCTCCACCGGATCGCGCAGCAGCACGCGCGCGATCTCGCGGATCTCGTCGGGGTAGGTGGCCGAGAACAGCAGCGTCTGGCGGTCCTTGCTGGTGCGTCCGGCGATTTCGCGGATCGGTTCTTCAAAGCCCATGTCGAGCATGCGGTCGGCTTCGTCCAGCACCAGCGTGGTCACCCCGCCCAGCTTCAGGGCGCGCTTGCGGCCCAGTTCCTGGATGCGGCCGGGCGTGCCGACCACCACGTGCGGGTCGTGCGCTTCCAGCGACGCCAGCTGCGGCGCCAGCGGCATGCCGCCGGTCAGCACCACCAGCTTGAGGTTGGGAATGCCGGTGGCCAGCTTGCGGATCTGCTTGCCGACCTGGTCGGCCAGTTCGCGGGTGGGGCACAGCACCAGCGCCTGCGCGCGGATCACCGCCGGGTCCAGCGCCTGCAGCAGCCCCAGTCCGAAGGCCGCGGTCTTGCCGCTGCCGGTGGGCGCCTGGGCGATCAGGTCGCGACGGGCGAGGATGGCGGGCAGCGCCTGCGCCTGCACGGGAGTCATCTGGGTATAGCCCAGCGCGTCGATGCCCGCCGCCAGCGAGGCCGACAGGGGCAGTTCGGAGAATTCGTTCATGCCACATTCTACCCGCTCAGCCGATCAGCCAGTGAACCGCCAGGTTGATCCCCAACCCACCAACGAGCAGCCATGCAAACAGCAGCAGCGCCAGCAGCAGTGGCTTCGGCCCCGCCCGGCGCAGGGCGGACACGTGGGTGGTCAGGCCCAGCGCGGCCATCGCCATGGCCAGCAGCACGGTATCCAGGTCGATGGCCGCGCCGACCACGGCGGGCGGCAGCAGGTGCAGCGAGTTGATGCCCGCCACCGCCACGAAACCGAACGCAAACCAGGGCACCACGATCTTCGCCCGCGCCGCGCCGGGCTGCGTCGCATGGCCGCGGGCCAGCAGCAGCGACAGCGCCACCAGGAACGGGGCCAGCATCATCACGCGCACCATCTTGGCGATCACGGCGGTATCGGCGGCGCCTTCGCTGACCGCGCGCCCGGCCGCCACCACCTGGGCCACTTCATGCACCGTCGAGCCGGTGAACACCCCATAGGCCTGTTCACCCAGCGCCAGCCAGGCGTGTTCCAGGTTCAGCTGGTACAGCGCCGGATACAGGAACATTGCCAGCGTGCCGAACACCACCACGGTCGACACCGCCACGGTGGCCTGTTCGGCGCGGCCGCGTACCACCGGCGCCGCGGCCATCACCGCGGCCGCTCCGCAGATGGCGCTGCCGGCGCCGATCAGCATCGCGGTATCGCGGTCGATCCCCAGCCAGCGGGTGCCGGCCCACCACGCCAGCCCGAAGGTGCTGGTCAGTACCAGTGCGTCCATCAGCACGCCGCCTGCGCCGACCTGGCCGATGTCCTGGAAGGTCAGGCGCATGCCGTACAGGACGATGCCGGCGCGCAGCAGCCAGTGCTTGGCGAAGCCCACACCGTCTGCCGACGATGCCGCCAGGTGCGGGTACACGGTGTTGCCCAGTGCGATGCCCAGCACGATGGCCAGGGTGAGTGCACTGATGCCGTGCGCCTCCAGCCATGGCACGGAGGACAGGCCGATGCCCGCCGCCGCCAGGATGGCGGTCAGCAGCAGGCCGGGCAGCCGGCTGCGCCAGCGTTGGAATGCACCCGGGGTGGGGGCGCTCGCCATTGAAATGCTCACGGTTCGCTCTCGTCGAAACAGGGCTACAGCGTGCGCTTGACCATTCAACTGGTAAAACGCATTGTTTGTGTCGAATCAACCGATAAAGAAGGTTAATCCACGATGCGTCTGACGCTGCGCCAATGGCAGGTTTTCGTGAGCGTGGCCGATGCCGGATCCACCGCTGCGGCCGGCGCCCAGCTCCAGCTGTCGCAGTCGGCCACCAGCGCCGCCCTCAACGAACTGGAGGGGCAGCTTCCCGCACCGCTGTTTGACCGGATCGGGCGCCGGCTGGTGCTCAATGCCACCGGGCGCGCGCTGCTGGACCCGGCCCGCGCGCTGCTGGTGGCGGCGAGGGAGCTGGAACAGCAGGCGGGGGCAGGGCAGTCGCACGCGGCCGGCACGCTGGCCCTGCAGTTGCGGATAGGCGCGAGCACCACCATCGGCAATTACCTGCTGCCGACCCGGGTGGCTTCGTTGCTGGCGGCCAATCCGCAGGCCCAGGTGGACCTGCGGATCGGCAACAGCGCCGACGTGGTGGCGGCGGTGCAGCGGTTGGAGGTCGACCTGGGTGTGATCGAAGGACCGTGCCACGAAAGCGGCCTGGAGGTGCTGCCCTGGCAGCGCGATGCCCTGGTCATCGTGGCGGCGGCCGCCTCGCCGTTGCCGGATGCGGTGGATGTCGCGTCACTGGCCGCGGCGCGCTGGCTGCTGCGCGAGCCCGGTTCGGGCACCCGCGAGGCGGTTGAACAGGCCCTGCTGCCGCACCTGCACCACTTCGGGCGCGCCATGCAGCTGGGCAGCACCGAGGCGATAAAGCAGGCGGCGGCTGCGGGACTGGGCCTGGCCTGCCTGTCGCGGCACGCGGTGGCCGACCTGGTCGCGCTGGGCAGCCTGCGGGTCCTGCAGACCCCGCTGCCGCCCCTGTCGCGTCAGCTGTGGGTGGTGCGCCACCCGGGCAAGCGGGTGCCGGCGGAACTGGCCACGCTGCTGGGACTGCCGGCATCCGCTTTTGCGTACGGCTGAGCGACGCCGCAGGCCGCCAGCCCGTACAATGGCGGGATGCCTCTGATTACTCTGCAAAACGTCGACTTCAGCGTCGGCGGCCCGCTGTTGCTGGAAAAAGCCGAACTGTCGATCGAGCCGGGCGAACGCATCGCCCTGATCGGCCGCAACGGCGCCGGCAAATCCACCCTGCTCAAGCTGCTGTCCGGCGACCACAAGCCCGACGACGGAGAAGTGCGCGTGCAGCAGGGGGTGCGCATCACCCGGCTGGAGCAGGAAGTGCCGCACGGCGCGGCCGGCAGCGTGTTCGACGTCGTCGCCGACGGCCTGGGCGAGCTGGGCCAGTGGCTGGCCGAATTCCACCACCTCAGCGTGGCCGACGAGTTCGATGGCGATGCGCTGTCGGCGGTGCAGGCCAAGATCGATGCCGCCAACGGCTGGGGACTGGACCAGCGTGTGAGCGAAACGCTGACCAAGCTCGACCTGGACGGCGATGCCGAATTCGCGCGCCTGTCCGGCGGCATGAAGCGCCGCGTGCTGCTCGGCCGCGCGCTGGTGTCCGCGCCGGACCTGCTGCTGCTGGACGAACCGACCAACCACCTGGACATCGAAGCCATCGACTGGCTGGAAATGTTCCTCAAGAACTGGAACGGCAGCGTGGTGTTCGTCACCCATGACCGCCGCTTCCTGCGTGCGCTGGCCACCCGCATCGTCGAGATCGATCGCGGCCAGGTCACCAGTTGGCCGGGCGACTGGGCCAACTACGAACGCCGCCGCGAAGAACGCTTGAACGCGCAGGCACAGGAAAACGCGCGCTTCGACAAGATGCTGGCGCAGGAAGAAGTCTGGATCCGCCAGGGCATCAAGGCCCGCCGCACCCGCGACGAAGGCCGCGTGCGCCGCCTGAAGGCGATGCGCAGCGAGCGTTCGCAGCGCCGTGAACTCGGCGGCAACGTGCGCATGGAAGCGTCGCAGGCGGAGAATTCCGGCAAGAAGGTGATCGACGTCAAGGACATTTCGTTCGCGTTCGGCGAGCGGGTGATGGTCAAGGATTTCAGCACCACCATCCTGCGCGGCGACCGGATCGGCCTGATCGGTCCCAACGGCAGCGGCAAGACCACGCTGCTCAAGCTGCTGCTGGGCGACCTGGCGCCGGACAGCGGCGAAGTGCGCGCCGGCACCAACCTGCAGATCGCCTACTTCGACCAGTACCGTTCGGTGCTGCGCGAGGACTGGACCGCGATCGAGAACGTGGCCGAAGGCCGCGATTTCCTCGAGGTCAACGGCAAGCGCAAGCACGTGCATGCGTACCTGCAGGATTTCCTGTTCACGCCCGAGCGTGCGCGCGCACCGATCACCCGCCTGTCCGGTGGCGAGCGCAACCGGCTGCTGCTGGCCAAGCTGTTCGCGCAGCCGTCCAACCTGCTGGTGATGGACGAACCGACCAACGATCTCGACGTGGAAACGCTGGAGCTGCTCGAAGAGCTGCTCGGCGATTACACCGGCACGCTGCTGCTGGTCAGCCATGACCGCGACTTCCTCGACAACGTGGTGACCTCCACGATGGTGATGGAAGGCGATGGCGTGGTCGGCGAGTACGTGGGTGGCTACACCGACTGGCAACGGCATGCGGCACGCGTGGAAGCGGCAACGGCCGCGGCGCCGGTGCCTGCGACCAGGCCGGCTGCCGCGCCGGCAGCGGCGGCACCGGCGGCATCGGCGGCACCCAAGCGCAAGCTCAGCTTCAAGGACCAGCGCGAGCTGGAGCAGCTGCCGTTGAAAATCGAAACGCTGGAAAAGGATGTCGAAGGCCTGACCGCCGCGATGAACGATCCCGCGTTCTACCAGCGCAGCGCGCCGGACATGGCGGCGCATACCCAGAAGCTGGGGGCGGTGCAGGCTGAGCTGGATGCGGCGTACAAGCGGTGGGAAGAGCTGGATTCCTGACGCGCGTCCCCGGGTAAAGGCAGCCGACTAACAGTCGGCTCTACCGGGGCTGGCGTATCCGGATCGTCATGCGTTCGTTCCGGACGCATCCGGATCGTCGTGCGTTTGCTCCGGACGTATCCGGATCGTCGTGCGTTCGTTCCGGACGTATCCGAATCGTCATGCGATCGCCAGCAATTCGTAGCGCCGACTGTCAGTCGGCGACCGCGCGCAGCGCGGCAAACCATCCCGGCGCGTGATCGACACGCGCTCAATATCCTGCCGGCGTTCAAACCCGACCGAAACCCTCCGTCCGGCGTTCATGACCCCGGAAAGGAGAGCAGCCACGCAGGGCGTGGCTCTACTTCAGCCCGTGCAGATCCCGCAACTGGCTCGGCCGCGAACCGAAATACGCGGCCAGGTCGGCAATGTCCTGGTCGCTCAGGTCGGTCGCCTGACCGGTCATCAGCGGATGCTGGCGGTCCCCGGCGCGGTAGGCCTGCAGGGCGTGGGCCAGGTAATCGCCGTACTGCCCCCCCAGCTTCGGGTAGGTCGGATCGATCGGCTGGTTGCCGTCGGCGCCGTGGCAGTCGATGCAGCTCTGCCCGGTCGCCTTGCCCTTGACCTTGGCCCGCGCTTCACCGGCGGCGATGCGGCCTGCCGGGAGGCCGGCGGAGGAGCCTGACCCGTGCTCACCACTGGCGTGGCCCGGGTCGGCGGCGGAATCTGCGCTGTTTTCCACCTGCGACTGCGAACAGGCAGCCAGCAGCAGGGCAACGGACAGGGCGATGGCGTGACGCTTGAAGGGCGTGGCTTTCGTCATGAGCGCGCTTATTTGACGGTGGACAGGTAAACAGCGAGATCGGCGATCTCCTGTTCAGAGAAACTCATGGACTGCGCCTGCATCGTGGGATGCCGGCGTTTGCCCTGGCGGTACTCGCTCAGCGCCTGGCTGAGGTACTGCTGGGTCTGCCCACCGATCTTGGGCACCCGGTAGCTGGGGTACGCGTTCTTGTAGCCGGTGATGCCGTGGCACCCCTGGCAGGTGTAGGCCAGCACGCGGCCATTGTCGAAGCTGCCGGTCAGGGCAGGCGGGGCGGCGGGCGCGGCTGCCGGGGCAGCGGCGGGTGGCGCGGGTACGGCAGGAGCAGGTGCGGCCTGGACGGCAACCCCGAAGGGCAGGAGGACGGCCAGAGCAAGACAAGCGGCGAGCGGCTGCGGGCGCATGATGTCGTTTCCGGTATACGGGTTCTGGTCGTTCCGGCGTGGGGTACGGAACTGACCCGAGTATAGCCTGCGTTTTCATCTAGCTGAAACCGGGCAATGCCGACGGGTGGTCGCAGGTCACCATGACCTTTGGGATATGGTGTTGTCGTGACGTGGTGCATTACTTTGCTACCACACCTGCTCACGCATCCTTCAGGGACACGACGATGTTGCGAATCTCTCTTCTGCCCGGCCGCACCGGAACCTGCGCCGCGGCGCTGCTGATCACTACGACTCTGCTGCTGGGCGGTTGCGGCGCCGGTGGCCCCGCCGGCGATGCCGCGGCGGCCGAGAAGGATCCCAAGGCCGAAAAAGCCCCCGACGCCGTCCCGGTGGAGGCGGTAGCGGCCAGCCGCCGTGCGGTCGCCGCCAGCTACACCGGCACCGCCGCGCTGGAAGCGCGCGCCGAATCGCAGGTGGTGGCAAAAACGTCGGGCGTGGCCCTGGCCGTGATGGTCGAGGAAGGCCAGCAGGTCCGCGCCGGGCAGCCGCTGGTGCGGCTGGACCCGGACCGGGCGCGCCTGGCCGTGGCCCAGAGCGAAGCGCAGATGCGCAAGCTGGAGAACAGCTACCAGCGCGCCCAGAAACTGGTGGGCCAGCAGATGGTCAGCGCCGCCGATGTCGACCAGCTGCGCTACGACCTGGAAAACGCGCGCGCGCAGTACCGCCTGGCGACCCTTGAGCTGTCTTACACCACGGTGGTGGCGCCGATCTCCGGCGTGATCGCATCGCGCTCGATCAAGACCGGCAACTTCGTGCAGATCAATACGCCGATCTTCCGCATCGTCGACAACTCGCGGCTGGAAGCCACGCTCAACGTGCCCGAGCGCGAACTGGCCACGCTGCGTGCCGGGCAGCCGGTGACCCTGGTGGCCGATGCGTTGCCGGGCAAATCCTTCCCCGGCACCGTGGACCGTATTTCCCCGGTGGTCGACGCCGGCAGCGGCACCTTCCGCGTGGTCAGCGGCTTCGGCGAAGATGCCGCCGGCCTGCAGCCGGGCATGTTCGGGCGCATCCGCATCGACTACGACCAGCGCGCCGACGCGCTGGTGGTGCCGCGCCTGGCGCTGCTCGACGACGGCGACCCGGCGGTGTTCCGCGTGCGCGCGGGCAAGGTTGCCCGCGTGCCGGTCAAGCTGGGCTACGCCGAAGGCCCGTGGGTGGAGATCCGCGAGGGCCTGGCCGAGGGAGACAAGGTGGTGACGGCCGGCAAGGTCGCCCTGCGCGACGGCACCGCCGTGCAGGTGATCGGCGACAAGCCGGCCACCGCGGTGGCCAGCAAGGCCGCCCCGGCCAAGGCGGAGACCCGCCAATGAGTTCGGCCGGGCACGACCACGGCAACGAACCGCAGCCGGGCGAAGGCCCGGCGGCGCCTGGTGGCGGCCTGGTGGAATTCGCCACCCGCCGCCGCGTCACCATCTTCATGTTCATGATCACCCTGGTGCTGTTCGGCCTGATCGCGCTGGGCAACCTCAAGGTCAACCTGCTGCCGGACCTGAGCTACCCCACGCTCACAGTGCGCACCGAATACACTGGCGCTGCGCCGACCGAGATCGAAACGCTGATCACCGAACCGGTCGAAGAAGCCGTGGGCGTGGTCAAGAACCTGCGCAAGCTGAAGTCGATCTCGCGCACCGGGCAGAGCGATGTGGTGCTGGAGTTCGCCTGGGGCACCAACATGGACCAGGCCAGCCTGGAGGTGCGCGACAAGATGGAAGCGCTGAACCTGCCACTGGAGGCCAAGGCCCCGGTGCTGCTGCGCTTCAATCCCTCCACCGCGCCGATCATGCGCCTGGTGATCGCGGCCAAGGACGACCCGGCCAGCGATGCCGACGCCGTGCGCCAGCTCACCGCGCTGCGCCGCTATGCCGATGAAGACCTGAAGAAGAAGCTCGAACCGGTGGCCGGCGTGGCGGCGGTGAAGGTGGGCGGCGGCCTGGAAGATGAAATCCAGGTCGACATCGACCAGCAGAAGCTGGCCCAGCTCAACCTGCCGATCGATACCGTCATCAAGCGGCTGAAGGAAGAAAACATCAACATTTCCGGCGGCCGCCTGGAAGAAGGGTCGCAGCGCTTCCTGGTGCGTACCGTCAACCAGTTCGCCGACCTGGAAGACATCCGCAACCTGCTGGTGACTACCCAGGGCAGCAACGGCAGTGCCGCCGACGCGGCCATGCAGCAGATGTTCGCCATCGCCGCCTCGACCGGTTCGGATGCTGCGGTCGCCGCCGCCTCCGCCGCGCAGAGCGCTTCCAGCAGCAGCTCCACCACGGTGGCCAACGGCGTGCCGGTGCGGCTGAAGGACGTGGCCACGGTGCGCCAGGGCTTCAAGGAACGCGAAGCGATCATCCGCCTGGGCGGCCGCGAAGCGGTGGAACTGGCCATCTACAAGGAAGGCGATGCCAACACGGTGGCCACCGCCGAAGCACTGCGCGCCAAGCTTGAGCAGATCAAGGCGCAGATTCCCGGTGATGCCGAACTGACCACCATCGAGGACCAGTCGCGCTTCATCGAGCACGCCATCAGCGACGTCAAGAAGGACGCGGTGATCGGCGGCCTGCTGGCCATCCTGATCATCTTCCTGTTCCTGCGCGATGGCTGGAGCACGTTCGTGATCAGCCTGTCGCTGCCGGTCTCGATCATCACCACGTTCTTCTTCATGGGCCAGCTTGGGCTGAGCTTGAACGTGATGTCGCTGGGCGGGCTGGCGCTGGCCACCGGCCTGGTGGTGGACGATTCCATCGTGGTGCTGGAAAGCATCGCCAAGGCGCGCGAGCGAGGCCTGGGCATCCTGCAGGCGGCCATCACCGGTACCCGCGAAGTCAGCATGGCCGTGGTCGCCTCCACCCTGACCACCATCGCGGTGTTCCTGCCGCTGGTGTTCGTCGACGGCATCGCCGGCCAGCTGTTCCGCGACCAGGCGCTGACCGTGGCGATCGCCATCGCGATCTCGCTGCTGGTGGCGATGACCCTGATCCCGATGCTGAGCTCGCTCAAGGGCCGCCCGCCGCTGGCGTTCCCGGAAGAGCCCGCGCATGCCGCATGGCAGCCGCAGCGTCGCTGGCTCAAGCCGGTCGCTGGGAGCCGCCGCGGTTTCGGCGCGCTGGTCCGCTGGACCGTGTTCGGCATCGCGTGGGCCATCGTGCGCGTGTGGCGCCTGCTGGTGGCGGTGATCGGCCCGGTGATGCGCAAGGCCAGCGACCTGGCCATGAAGCCGTACGCCGGTGCCGAGCGCGGTTACCTGCGCCTGCTGCCGAACGCACTGGCCCACCCGGGCAAGGTACTGGGCATGGCGGCGCTGGCCTTCGTGGCCACGCTGGCACTGGTGCCTATGCTGGGCGCGGACTTGATTCCGCAGCTGGCCCAGGATCGCTTTGAAATGACCGCAAAGCTGCCGGCCGGCACGCCGCTGAAGCAGACTGATGCGCTGGTGCGCGAGCTGCAGCTGGCCCACGCCAAGGACGACAGCATCACCTCGCTGTACGGCGTGAGCGGCAGCGGCACACGGCTGGATGCCAGCCCGACCGAGAGCGGGGAGAACATCGGCAAGCTCACCGTGGTGATGGCCGACGGCGGCAGTGCCCGCACCGAGGCGGCCATCACCGAGCGCCTGCGCACTTCGATGCAGGGCCACCCGGGCGTGCAGGTCGACTTCGCGCGGCCCGCACTGTTCAGCTTCTCCACGCCGCTGGAAGTGGAGCTGCGCGGGCAGGACATGGCCACCCTGGAACGTGCCGGGCAGGCGCTGGCCGCGCGGTTGCGCAGCAACCCGCACTACGCCGACGTGAAATCGACCGTGGAAGAGGGCTTCCCGGAGATCCAGATCCGCTTCGACCAGGAGCGCGCCGGTGCGCTGGGCCTGACCACGCGGCAGATCGCCGACGTGGTGGTCAAGAAGGTGCGCGGCGACGTGGCCACGCGCTACAGCTTCCGTGACCGCAAGATCGACGTGCTGGTGCGCGCCCAGGAAGGCGACCGCGCCAGCGTGGAGAGCATCCGCCGGTTGATCGTCAACCCGGGCAGCACGCGCCCGGTGACGCTGGACGCGGTGGCCGACGTGGTGGCCACCAACGGCCCCAGCGAGATCCACCGGGCCGACCAGACCCGCGTGGCAGTGGTGTCGGCCAACCTGCGCGACATCGACCTGGGCGGCGCGGTGCGCGAAGTACAGGACATGGTCGCCAACGACCCGCTGGGTGCCGGCGTCAGCATGCACATCGGTGGGCAGGGCGAGGAGCTGGCCGAATCGGCGCGCTCGCTGATCTTCGCCTTCGGTTTGGCGATCTTCCTGGTCTACCTGGTGATGGCCTCGCAGTTCGAATCGCTGCTGCACCCGTTCGTCATCCTGTTCACCATCCCGCTGGCGCTGGTCGGTGCGATCCTGGCGCTGATGCTCACCGGCAAGCCGATCTCGGTGGTGGTGTTCATCGGCCTGATCCTGCTGGTGGGGCTGGTGACCAAGAACGCGATCATCCTGATCGACAAGGTCAACCAGCTGCGCGAGGCCGGCGTGGCCAAGCATGAAGCGCTCGTGGAAGGCGCACGCTCGCGCCTGCGCCCGATCATCATGACCACCCTGTGCACGCTGTTCGGCTTCCTGCCGCTGGCGGTGGCGATGGGCGAGGGTGCCGAGGTACGCGCCCCGATGGCGATCACCGTGATCGGCGGCCTGCTGGTGTCCACGCTGCTCACCCTGCTGGTGATCCCGGTGGTGTACGACCTGCTTGATCGCCGTGGCGATGCCTATTACCGCGAACGTGGCCGCCATCACCACCGCGGTACGCCCGATGCCGGCAGCGCCGGTAGTGCGGCCCAGGAGCCGGCATGAGCATCGCCGAGTTCTCCATCCGCCGCCCCATCACCACCATCATGTGCTTCGTCTCACTGGTGGTGGTGGGCCTGATCGCCTCGTTCCGGTTGCCACTGGAGGCGCTGCCGGACATCTCCGCGCCGTTCCTGTTCGTGCAGGTGCCCTACACCGGCTCGACACCGGAAGAAGTGGAGCGCACCATCATCCGGCCGACCGAGGAAGCGCTGGCCACGATGACCGGGATCAAGCGCATGCGCTCCCAGGCGACCGCCGAAGGCGCCAGCATCTTCATCGAGTTCACCGACTGGGACCGCGACATCGCCATCGCCGCCTCCGACGCACGCGAGCGCATCGACGCGATCCGCAGCGACCTGCCCGATGACCTGCAGCGCTACAACGTGTTCAAGTGGTCCAGCAGCGACGAGCCGGTACTCAAGGTGCGCCTGGCCAGTGCATCGGACCTGACCGGTGCCTACGACATGCTCGACCGCGAGTTCAAGCGGCGGATCGAGCGCATTCCCGGCGTGGCCCGGGTGGAGATTTCCGGCGCGCCACCGAATGAGGTGGAAATCGCGATCGATGCTGATCGTCTGACCGCGCACAACCTGAGCATCAACGAACTCAGCGACCGCCTGCGCACGCTCAACTTCTCCATCTCGGCCGGGCAGATCGACGACAACGGCCAGCGGGTCCGGATCCAGCCGGTCGGCGAGATCACCGACCTGCAGGAACTGCGCGACCTGGTCATCGATACCAAGGGCCTGCGCCTGGGCGACATTGCCGACGTGCGGCTCAAGGCGGCGCGCATGAACTATGGCCGCCGCCTGGATGGCAATCCGGCGGTGGGCCTGGACATCTACAAGGAGCGCAGCGCCAACCTGGTGGAAGTCTCGCGAGGCGCGCTGGCCGAGGTGGAAGCCATCCGCCGGCAGCCGTCGATGCGCGATGTGAACATCAAGGTGATCGACAACCAGGGCAAGACGGTGACGTCCTCGCTGCTGGAGCTGGCCGAAGCTGGCGCGGTCGGCCTGCTGCTGTCGGTGACGGTGCTGTTCTTCTTCCTGCGCCATTGGCCGTCGACGCTGATGGTGACCCTGGCGATCCCGATCTGTTTCGTGATCACCCTGGGCTTCATGTACTTCGTCGGGGTGACCCTCAACATCCTGACCATGATGGGCCTGCTGCTGGCGGTCGGCATGCTGGTGGACAACGCCGTGGTGGTGGTGGAAAGCATCTACCAGGAACGCGAGCGCATGCCCGACCAGCCGGTGCAGGCCTCGATCATCGGCACCCGCAACGTGGCCATCGCGCTCAGCGCCGGCACCCTGTGCCACTGCATCGTATTCGTGCCCAACCTGTTTGGCGAAACCAACAACATCAGCATCTTCATGGCGCAGATCGCGATCACCATCTCGGTCTCGCTGATGGCCTCGTGGCTGGTGGCGGTGAGCCTGATCCCGATGCTGTCCGCGCGCATGCAGACGCCCAAGCTGGTGCATTCGCAGACCGGCGTGATCGCCCGCCTGCAGCGCCGCTATGCCCAGCTGCTGCAATGGACGCTGGAACACCGCGGCTGGAGCGTGTTCGGGATCATCATGGTGGTGCTGGTCAGCCTGGTGCCGATGAAGCTGACCAAGATCGACATGTTCGGTGGCGAAGGTGGCACTGATGTCTTCATCGGCTACAACTGGAAGGGGGCCTTCACCCGCGCGCAGATGTCCGACGAGATCATGCGGGTGGAGCAGTACCTGGACCAGAACCGCGAGAAGCTGCACATCACCCAGGTGTATTCCTGGTACAGCGAACAGGAAGGCAGCAGCACGATTGTCACTCTGGACCAGAAGCACGCGGGCAACATGGCCGCCGTGCAGGAGTCACTGCGCAAGGGACTGCCGCGCTCGGCGCGGGCCGATTACATCATCGGCAACCAGGGCGGCGATGGCGGCGGTGGCGGTGGCAGCAAGGGCGTGGAAGTGCAGCTGGTCGGTGATTCGACCCAGATGCTGCAGGAGATCGGCGAAGACGTGGTGCCGTTGCTGGCCCAGCGCAAGGAACTGCGCGATGTGCGCATCGACAATGGCGAGAAGGGTAGCGAGCTGTCCATCCATGTGGACCGCGAGCGTGCCGCTGCGTTCGGCTTCAATGCCGAGCAGGTTGCCAGCTTCGTCGGCCTGGCGCTGCGCGGTGCACCGCTGCGCGAGTTCCGTCGCGGTGACAGCGAAGTGCCGGTGTGGGTGCGCTTCGCCGGTGCCGAACAGAGCAGCCCGGAAGACCTGGCCAGCTTCACCGTGCGCACCGGCGACGGTCGCTCGGTACCGCTGCTGAGCCTGGTCGATGTCAGCATCAAGCCGTCCGCCACCCGCGTGGGTCGTACCAACCGCCAGACCACGTTGACCATCAAGGCCAACTTGGCCGAGAAGGTGACTGCGCCGGAAGGCCGCAAGGCAATGGAGGAGACGCTCAAGCCGATGAGCTTCCCGGCCGGCTACAACTTCACCTTCGACGGCGGCGACTTCGGTGACGACAACGAGGCCATGCAGCAGATGCTGTTCAACCTGGTCATCGCGCTGGTGATGATCTACGTGGTGATGGCGGCGGTGTTCGAATCGCTGCTGTTCCCGGCCGCCATCATGAGCGGGGTGCTGTTCTCGATCTTCGGGGTGTTCTGGTTGTTCTGGCTCACCGGTACCTCGTTCGGCATCATGTCCTTCATCGGCATCCTGGTGCTGATGGGGGTGGTGGTGAACAACGGCATCGTGATGATCGAGCACATCAACAACCTGCGCCGGCGCGGCCTGGCGCGCACCCAGGCGCTGGTGGAAGGCTCGCGCGAGCGCCTGCGCCCGATCATGATGACGATGGGCACGGCGATCCTGGCGATGGTTCCGATTTCGCTCACCGACACCCAGCTGCTGGGCGATGGCCCGCCGTACTACCCGATGGCGCGTGCCATTGCCGGCGGCCTGGCGTTCTCCACCGTGGTCAGCCTGCTGTTCCTGCCGACCATCTACGCCATGCTCGACGACATGAGCATCAACGTGGCCCGCATCGTGCGGAGGGCGAGGGGATTGCCGCCCAAGGGCAGCGATGCGGTGATCGAACCGGCATGAATGAAAAGGGCCACGCAATGCGTGGCCCTTTTCGTATCGACCAACGGTCGATACCTACCGAGGTCGAACAACGTTGTTGCGCACTGGTAGGTACCGACCGTTGGTCGGTACGGCGCCGTCAGCCGCCGACCTTGTTCCAGACCTGGAAGCCAGTGAGCCACAAGCCCAGCATGCTGCCAAGGTTGGTCAGCATGAAGGTCAGCACCACCCGGGTGACGCGGTTGCGGTACCAGCCGCGCACGCTCTGCGCGTCATCGCGCAGCTTGAGGAAATCCTCGTACGCCGGCTTGCGCAGGCGCGCCTCGACCAGCGCGGCAAAGGCGCCGGTCGGGATGCTCAGGCGGAATGGCTTGAACGGTGCCACCACGATCGCGGTGAGGATGCTCAGCGGGTGGCTGCCGGCCAGCAGGCAGCCCAACCCCGCCAGGCCGCCGGTGTACATCGCCCACACCGCCAGCAGCTCGGTGCCCACGCCCAGTCCACCGCGATAGAACCCGACGGCAATACCGGCCAACACCACCGCCAGGATGGTCAGCGTGATCCACGGAATGTTGCGCTTCTTCGGCACGTCTTCCAGCGACGCGCGCAGCGGGCCGGGCGCTTCGGTGTCCGATTCCAGGTACTTCGCCAGCCCGGCCAGGTGGCCGGCACCGACCACGGCCAGCACTTCGCGCTGGGCCGGATCGTGCACTTCGCGCAGGCGGGTGGCCATGTAGCGGTCGCGCTCGCCGATGATGGTTTCGTACAGGGCCGGGCTTTCGCTGGCGAACTCGCCGAAGCTCGCTTCGAGCATGTCACCCTGCTTGAGCTTCTCGATCTCGTCTTCGCCGACGTCGTCGGAGGCGAACAGGCCGGCGCCCAGGCCCATGACCAGTTTGATCTTGCCGAAGAAGCCCAGCCGCTGCGAGGCGCGCTTGAAGGTCAGGCCCACTTCGCGGTCGATCAGGTGCACCGGCAGGTTGTGCGCGTTGGCCAGGCCGACTGCGCGCTTGAGCTCGGCACCGGGCTCGATGCCCAGCTGCTCGGCCAGCCGCCGCTGGTAGGCGGCCAGGGCGAGGTTCGCGGCGAACAGCGCCACGCGGCCCTTGCGGATCACTTCGACCAGGTCCAGTTTGGCCAACGCATCGGGATTGGTCAGCGCCTGCAGGCGCTGCGGATCCAGCTCCACCGCGACCGCATCGAAGCGGCCGCTGTTGATGGCCCGTTCCACCACCTCCACGCTGGCCTGCGAGACGTGCGCGGTGCCCAGCAGGGTGTAGCGCACGCCGTCGCGCTCGACCACGCGCACGGGCTGGCCGGCGAACAGGGTGTCGCCGTTGTCGTCCATCAGGTTTTCAGTCATTTCATCATTCATTCGAAGGGGCGCTGTCGACACCGTCGCCGAGCGCGCGCTGCATCTGCACCGTATCCAGCCAGCGCCCATGCTTGCGGCCCAGGCCAGGGAAAATGCCGACCAGGTGGAAGCCGAAGCGTTCGTGCAGCTTGATCGATGCGGTGTTGGTCGGTTCGCCGATCACCGCCACCATCTGCCGGTAGCCACGCGCGACGCAGGCGTCGATCAGGCCCTGCATCAGCGCGGTGCCAACGCCCTTGCCCTGGAACGCGGCATCGACGTAGACGGAGTTTTCGACCGTCCACTGGTAGGCGATACGCCCTCGGTAGGTGTTGGCATAGGCGTAGCCGGCCACGTGGCCATCAACCTCGGCCACGATGTACGGGAAACCGCGTGCGACGATGTCGTGCATGCGCCGCTGCATCTCGGCCGCATCCGGAACGTCGTACTCATAGGTGTTGACGAAGTCGGTTACTTCCACCGCATAGATGGCGGTGATGGCCGCAATGTCGGCATCGGTGGCGTCGCGCAGCAGCACGGTCACGGGGCAGGGTTCCTGTGGGAAGGTCAGTCGATGTAGCGCTTGAGCAGGTCGCCATAGGCGTCGATGCGGCGGTCGCGCAGGAACGGCCAGATGCGGCGCACGTGTTCGCTGCGCTGCAGGTCGACATCGCAGACCAGTACGGTCGGTTCGCCACCGGCTTCGGCGATGAACTCACCCTGCGGGCCCAGCACGTGGCTGTTGCCCCAGAACTGGATGCCGGAGGCGCCCAGCGGCGACGGCTCATGGCCGACGCGGTTGCAGCTCAGCACGGGCACGCCGTTGGCCACGGCATGGCCGCGATGGCTGAGCACCCAGGCATCGCGCTGGCGGCCCTGTTCGTCCTTCTGGTCATCCGGATCCCAGCCGATGGCGGTGGGGTAGAGCAGCAGTTCGGCACCGGCCAGCGCCATCAGGCGCGCGGCTTCGGGGTACCACTGGTCCCAGCAGACGAGTACGCCAAGGCGACCCACCGAGGTATCGATCGGCTTGAAGCCGATGTCGCCGGGGGTGAAGTAGAACTTCTCATAGAAGCCGGGATCGTCCGGGATGTGCATCTTGCGATACTTGCCCAGCAGGGTGCCGTCCTTCTCGAAGACCACGGCGGTGTTGTGGTACAGGCCGGCGGCGCGGCGCTCGAACAGCGAGCCGACGATCACCACGCCATGCTTCTTCGCAAGCGCGCCAAGGCGCTCGGTGCTCGGCCCGGGGATCGGTTCGGCCAGGTCGAACTCATCCACCGATTCGTGCTGGCAGAAGTACGCACCGTTGTGCAGTTCCTGCAGCAGGACCAGCTTGGCACCCTGGGCAGCCGCTTCAGCCACGCGCGTTTCGATCACGGCCAGGTTGGCGGCCGCGTCACCGTGGTTGCGCTCCTGGATCAGGGCGACGGAAAGGGTGTGGCGTGAGCTCATCCGGGGCGGGTCCTGCAGGGGGAAAAACGCAGTTTATCGCGGATGGGTGTGTGCGGCGTGCTGGTTGTTAAACCGGTGCTGTTAACGCCTTCAGTAGCCGGGTTTGCGGATCGCCGGGCGTTGCCCGGCTGCTGGTGGCTTCAGGCGAACAGCCTTGGGGCAGCGGCTCCGAGGCTTGGCGGGACGGTGCGGGTTTGCGGGGGACGCCGTGAACCCATCCATGGGGGCTTGGTCGCCGCATCCATGCGGCTCACACCCCCGCAAACCCGCCCCGACCCGCCTTCGACAGTTGGCCGGAGGCCAGGGGAAAGCAACGGCCGCAGCCAACATCGACTGCGTCTTCGTTCTGGGATCTGGCATTTGATCTTCCATGGCCACCAACAA
>NZ_JBNBBE010000021.1:31571-67518 GCF_050031795.1 Stenotrophomonas sp. SrG | reverse complement strand
TGTCTACAGGCCGTGCAGGACCTGTTGGCCTCACCGGTTTGTGTGGTCGATGGCTGCCGCCGCGGTGTGTGGATGGGAGGGCGCTGGCGGTCACTGGCACGCCGGCCGCTGCTGTTTGCGCTGCTGCGTGCCCTCGGCCAGGCGTGGCCGGGGGATGTCGACCGCGACGTGTTGATTGCCGAGGTATTCCGCACGCGTGATGGCGACGACAGCCACCGCGCGCGGCTCCGGGTGGAAATGGGGCGCGTCCGCGCTGCGGTGAAGGGACTGCTGTCGGTGGAAGCGACCGCCAACGGCTACCGCCTGGTAGCCGCGCCCGGCATCGCGGTGGTGGTGCTGGCGCCTCCGATCGAAGGCGAGCAGGGCGCCGTTGCCGCATTGCTGGCCGATGGGGCGGCCTGGTCCAGTTCGGCACTGGCCTTGGCGCTGGGCACCAGCCAGCGCACGGTGCAGCGCGCGTTGGCGGCACTGGAAAGCACCGGCCAGGCACGCGCGACCGGGCGCGGGCGCACGCAGCGCTGGTGGGCCACGCCGCTGTCCGGATTCACGACGATCTTGTTACTCCCGGCCGCGCTGCCGGGCGACTAGGGTGGTTGCCAGGCACCCCTACCGATGTGCCAGGAGATGCTGCAATGAACACTGGAACGCTGAACCCCACCGCTGCCCCGCACGTGCACGACGCCGAGGTGGCCCGCGAATATGGTCCCTTTGACAGCGCCGACTGCATCCACGGCGTCAGCTTCGATGGCCGCCATGTCTGGGCCGCCACCGGCCCGGCGCTGCTGGCCTTCGATCCGGACAGCGGCGCCCCGGTACGCACGCTGGCCGTGCCCTGCGATGCGGGCACCGCGTTCGACGGTACCCACCTCTACCAGATCGCCGAAGCGCGCATCGACAGGATCGACCCGCAGACCGGCAACGTGCTGGCCTCGATTCCCGCGCCTGGCGGCGGCACCGATTCGGGCATGGCCTGGGCCGAAGGCAGCCTGTGGGTGGGGCAATACCGCGAACGCCGCATCCACCAGGTGGATCCGGCCACGGGCGAGGTGCTGCGCACGATTGAATCGGACCGCTTCGTCACCGGCGTCACCTGGGTCGATGGCCAGCTCTGGCATGGTACCGACGATGGCGAGCGCAGCGACATCCGCCGCGTGGATGCCCAGAGCGGGCAGGTGCTGGAGCAGCTGCGCATGCCCGAGGGCATGCATGTCAGCGGTCTGGAGGCCGATGGCGCGGGCCTGTTCTACGCCGGCGGCGGGCGCAGCGGCAAGGTGCGGGCGGTGCGCCGGCCGCGCACTTAACGTGACGCATTCTCATTTGAGGGGTAAGATGCCGCCGCACCGGGCCCCCTCTGCATGTCCTCCAACGCATCCACCCTGACCGACCTGTTGATCCGCGAACGCCCGGCGCTGCTGCGTCGGGTGCAGCGGATACTGGGCAGCGACGGCAGTGCCGAAGACGTGATCCAGGCCATCTGGTTCAAGGCGCGCGGGGTGGATGCCGGGGTGACCATCGACAACCCGCGGGCCTATCTGTACCGTCTGGCCACCAACCTGGCCACCGACCAGGGCCGGGAACGCAGCCGCCAGACGCGGCTGTTGGCCGACCACTACCTGTGGGGGCCGGATGAAGTGCTGTCCACGGAAGAACAGGCCATGGCCCAGGACGAGCTGCAGCGCGTGCTCGCCGCCGCCGACCACCTTCCCGAACCGACCCGCACGATCTTCCGCCTCAACCGGTTGCAGGGGCTGACCCAGGCGGAAATTGCCCGGCGCCGTAGCGTGTCGGTCACGACCGTGGAAAACCATGTACGCGCTGCGTTGCAGCGGCTGGCATGGGCGCGCAGCGGGCGGTGAGGCGCGGGGGCTTGGGGAAGTGCCGTTCCCACACGTCTTGATGGTATCGGCGCTGCCCTTCGCACCCTTGCCAGCCATGAGCCCGCACGACCTGCCTACCGACCCGACCGCGCCCACCTCGCCCGACCTGCTTGCCGAACAGGCGCAGGCGTGGATCACCTGGCTGGCCTCCGGCGCCGTGGACGCGCCGCGAATGCAGGCCTTCGAACACTGGCTCAGCCTGCCCGGGCACCGCCGCGCGTTCGAATACGAGCGCCAGCTGTGGCAGGCCGTGGCGCAGCCGCCGGCGGCGGCGAAGCGTTCGCATGTCCGCCGTCGTCGCGTTCCCCGTCTGGTGCTGGCCGCTGCCGCCGCGCTGGCGCTGGTGTGGGTGTCACCCGAAGCCTGGTTGCGCCTGCGTGCCGATTACCGCAGCAGCCACGAAGTGGTCACGCTCGCGCTGCCCGATGGCAGCCGCGCGGTGCTCGATGCCGATTCGGCGATTGCCGTGGACTATGACGACCAGCGCCGCAGCATCCGCCTGCTGCGCGGGCGCGCCTGGTTCGAAGTTGCGCCCGGGCGCGCGCAGCCGTTCCAGGTGACCGCACAGGACGGTGTGGTGGAGGACATCGCCACGGCGTTCGCGGTGGCCAGCACCCCGCGGGGAGTGGAAGCGGAAGTCTCGCAGGGCCAGGTCCGCGTCGCGGCCTCGCCCAACGGCGGCTGGACCTACCTGCTGGCTGGCCAGCGCGCCGGCTTTGCGCCCGGCGGCCGGGTGGTGCGCCATGACGACCTGGCCCCCGACCGCATTGCCGCATGGCGCGACGGCGAGCTGCTGCTCGATGCCAGCGGCGTGGCCGACGCGGTCGCGCAGATTGCCCCCTATCGCCAGGGCCCCACGTTCGTGCGCGGCGACCTGTCGTCGCTGCCCGCCGTCAACGCCGCACTGCGCGTGGACCAGCCCGAGCAGGCGCTGGATGCGCTGGCGATGTCGGCCGGGCTGCGCATCACCCGCCTGCCGATGGGCGTGGCGATCGTGAGCGCCACCCCCGCGCGCTGAATGCGCCTTGGGGAAGGGATCGCCCCGCACGTCTTACCCCCGAACGTACCCGCCGCCGCCACGTACGTCGCAGCGCCCGCACCCCGTGCGGGGAAGCCGTGCTTTCGCGGCATCGCCTCTGAACAGGTTTCAACATGCTTCCCATTTCCCGACCGGCGCCGATGCTGCGCCCGTCCCGCCTGTGCACCGCGTTGTTGGCCGCCGGCCTGGCCTCGGCCACCGCGTTGCCGGCACTGGGCCAGTCCGGCGACACCGCCCCACTGGCCGCCACCCGCCCCTTCGATATCCCCGCCCAACCGCTGGCCGATGCGCTGCGCAGTTACATGCGCCAGTCCGGTGTGCAGATGGCCTACCCGGCCGCACTCGTCAACGGTGCCAGCTCCACCGCGGTATACGGCGCGCTGGATGCGCAGGCCGCACTGGCGCAGCTGCTGCAGGGCAGTGGCTTGGCACCGCGCGCGCTGGGGCCGGGCGCGGTCACCCTGGAACGCGCGCCGCGCGGCCAGGGCCAGGATGGCGTGATCCACACCGCGCCCCTGCGCGTGGCCGGTGACCAGGCCAGCGCCGAAGGCACCGCCGAGCGTGCGCTCGAGCAGTACCGCAGCAGCGGTTCGAGCGTGTATGTGCCACGGACCACCCTCGAGCGCTTCCGTGGCACCTCCACCGCCGACATCGTCAAGGGCGTGGTCGGCGTGACCGCCGGTGATCCGCGCACGGCCAACGCGTTGGATCTCAACATCCGTGGCATCCAGGGCCAGAGCCGCATCCCGGTGATCATCGACGGCGGGCAGTCCACCATGGACACCTACCGCGGCTATGCCGGCCAGTCGCAGCGCACCTACCTCGACCCGGATCTGATTTCCAGCCTCACCGTGACCAAGGGCCCCAGCCTGGGCGCCAATGCGTCGGGCGGCATCGGCGGCGTGGTGGAAATGGAAACGCTGAACATCGGCGACGTGCTGCGCGACGGCCAGGACGCCGGCCTGCGCGTGCGCAGCGGCATCTCCAACGGCAGCGCGCGTGACCTTCCCGCCTACAACGGCACCCCCGGTACCGACCGCAGCAGCCTCGGCGGGCAGTTCTTCAACATCGCCGGCGGCAAGCACTGGGAAAGTTTTGACCTGGTGGCGGCCTACGCGTGGCGCGATACCGGCAACTACTATTCGGGCAAGCATGGCTACGACGATTTCCCGCAGACCCGGCGCACCCTGGCACCGTTGAACCCGCCCAACACCGAAGTGTTCAACACCTCCTCCAAGTCCAACTCGG
Organism: Stenotrophomonas sp. SrG; assembly: GCF_050031795.1. NCBI lineage: Bacteria > Pseudomonadati > Pseudomonadota > Gammaproteobacteria > Lysobacterales > Lysobacteraceae > Stenotrophomonas > Stenotrophomonas sp. SrG. Next base: position 63,354 of record NZ_JBNBBE010000021.1, on the reverse strand, counting down.
TGCTGCTCAAGGGCACCTGGCGGATCGATGACGTGCAGACGCTGGAGGCCGGCTACCGCCACTACAGCGGCCGCCAGGGTGAAATCATGGCCTCGCAGATCATCCGCGTGGACCGCGACCGCGTGCCGCAGTGGGAGCCGGGCAGCGTGGACCTGGATGCCTACAACCTGCGCTACCGCTTCAACCCGGGCAACGACATCGTCGACCTGAAGGCCAACCTCTGGTACACCGAGGCCGACAGCCTGATGTACAACGGCCTGACCGGCATCACCCCGTGGTACTTCGACCGCCGCACCGAATGGTATGACGGCCCGACCTTCAACACCGACCCCGGTTACAAGGATGCCTACCGCAACGACATGAGCCAGACGCGGTTCGGCCTGGACGTGTCCAACACCACGGTGATGACTACCGACAGCGCCGGCTTGTTCACCTTCGACTACGGGCTGTCCTTCAGCGATGAAGACGTGGGCCCGGGCGAGAGCGCGCCGATCATGCACGACGACCTGGTCAACAACCGCTTCCTGCGCAATGCCACGCGCAGGGAATACAGCGCGGTGGCCTCGATGAAATGGCAGCCGGGCGAGCGCTGGGACATCCTGGTGGGTGGCCGCTTCAACCGCGTCAGCATCCACGACCGCAACCGCCTGGCCACGCCGGAAACCGAGGAAGTGATCGGCCAGTACCGCTATACCCAGCTGCTCAACGGCAACCCGGCGCTGCCGGCCTGGCGCGCGCAGCGGATCGCCATGCTCAACTGGTACCCGGATGCGAACGGCCAGTTCACCGAGGCCTCGCTGCTGGCTTCGCCGTACAAGAAGGGCACGGTGGCCGACATCACCGGCTGGAATTTCCACGATGTCACCGCCACCGAAGACCTGGTCGTGCCCACCAGCTGGACCTGGTCGCAGCCGATCCGCCGTACCGACAACGCGTTCATGCCCACCGCCAGCGTCACCTGGCACGCCGATGAAGACAGCCTGGTCTACCTCAAGTACGCCGAAGGCGTGAAGCTGCCCAGCCTGTTCGAAAGCACCCTGGGCCTGTTCACCGCGGCCAAGCCGGTGGGCGGCGAACTCAAGCCCGAGCGCGCGGGCACCTGGGAAGTGGGCGCCAGCACCGTGCGCCATGATCTGTTTGCCGAAGGCGACCAGGCTGCGTTCAAGCTGGCCTATTTCAACACCCGCATCGACGACCTGATCACGCGCGACTACCGCACGTTGTCGGCCGGCTATATCCGCAACATCGACCGCTTCAAGGTCTCCGGGCTGGAGTTCCAGTCCAGCTATGACGCCGGCAAGGTGTTCGCCGATCTGTCGGCGCATTACTACTTCGAAGCCAAGACCTGCGCCCCGGACATCGCCGCCGAGCGCCGCGCATACGGCGTGCAGCGAAAGAACGAGGAACTGGCCAACACACCGGACTGCGTCGACGGTGGGTTCGAGGGGTCCTACAGCAACACCCAGAATCCGCCGCGCTACACGGTCAACCTGACGCTGGGCTCACGGCTGCTGGACCAGCGGCTGAGCTTCGGCACCCGCGTGATCCACAACAGCGGTCCGATCAGCAAACTGGACAAGGAATGGAACGTGGGCCTGTCGGCGATCCAGCAGCTGTACCAGCCGGCGACCATCGTGGACGTGTTCGCCAGCTGGCAGGCCAGCGAGCAGCTGGCGGTCGACTTCAACGTGGACAACCTGACCGACCGCTACTACCTCGACCCGCTCGCACTGGGCGTGATGCCGGCCCCTGGCCGGATCATGCGCCTGGCGGTCACTTGGCGGTATTGAGAAAACCCGCGAGCCGGGCTCTGCCCGGCTCGCGCGTACGCTAACGGGCGGTCGCATCCGCGTGCAGCGCCTCGTTCAACTCATCTACCACGATCGCCCAATCCGCATCTTCCTTCAGCTCTTCGCGCAGGAACTGACGCTGCGCATCGCTCCAGTAAGTGGCTTCGGCCAAGGTCACGTCGCCGGGCAGCTGGTGCGCCCGGATGAACGCCGCAATGGCCTCCGGGCTGGAGTCCAACCCCAACTGCTCGAACAGGTTGGTCATGCGCGATTCGGTGGTGTCCATCATGGCAATCCTTGTGGGCGGAAGAATGCTCCATTATCAACACCCCAAGGTGAGGATGGCATCGCCGGAATGGGGGGGAGGGCAGCACCGGCAATCCGGGTTGGGGTAGTCTGCGCGACAGGCGTCTTATCCCTGTGCCGGACCTTGCCCGGCGCTGCCACCTTCTTTCTGCCAGAACGCCATGAACGCCACCGATACCCTTGAAGCGACCCGCAGCCAGCGCCTGAAGGCCGCCACCCGAGACAGCCACGGCGCGCTGGACAAGCGCATCATGGCCGGCGAGATCTTCGCCGACCGTGGGCGGTTCGCGCGCTTCCTGCGGGTCCAGTACCGCTTCCACCGCGATATCGATGGCCTGTACGCCAACGCCGCGCTGGATGCGCTGCTGCCCGACCTGGCCGAACGCCGGCGGCTGCCGCAGGTCACCCGCGACCTGCGCGATCTGGAACAGACCCTGCCGGCCCCGGTGCCGCTGCGGCTGGACCCGGACCTGCCACTGGCTGCCGCACTGGGCTGGTTGTACGTGGCTGAAGGCTCCAACCTGGGCGGCACCATCCTGTACAAGATGGCCGCGCAGCTGGGCCTGGATGCGGACTTCGGCGCCCGCCACCTGGCCGCGCATCCCGATGGTGCCGCACGCCACTGGCGCGAGTTCACCGCCGCGCTGGACCGCGTCGTACTCACCGACGTCGAAGAGCAGCAGATGATCGATGCGGCCGATGCCGCGTTCCGCAGCGTGCACGATCACGTGGAGCTGGAATTCGCATGAGCAGGGCCGTGCGCGACGGGGCGCGCTGATGCGCTGGCTCTGGTTCTGCCTGGGCTGGGTGATGGTGGCGCTGGGGGTGATCGGCGCGCTGTTGCCGGTGATGCCCACTACCATCTTCCTGATCCTGGCAGTGGGTTGCTTCGCGCGCAGCTCACCGCGCTTCGAGCGCAAACTGCTGGAGCATCCGCGCTACGGCCCGTCGCTGCGCGCCTGGCGCGAGCAGGGCGCGGTAAGTCGCAAGGGCAAGGCATTTGCCGCCGGCGGCATGGCATTCGGGTTTGCGATGTTCTGCTGGGGCGCGAGGCCGTCGTGGCCGTTGCTGCTTGGCGTCGGGCTGTTCTTCGCCGCAAGCGCGGCCTACGTGTTGTCGCGGCCGACGCCGTTGCCGTGATGGTGCGGGCCAGGCGACACCCCATGGGACACGCACGGCGGGTTGCGTGCGCAGGATCATATCCGTGGTCGCCTGGTCTGGGGTCCCCGACCTTGGTCGGGGACCCGATAGGCGTTACAACAACGGCACCAGCAGCAGCGCCACGATGTTGATGATCTTGATCAGCGGATTGATCGCCGGGCCGGCGGTGTCCTTGTAGGGATCACCCACGGTATCGCCGGTCACCGCGGCCTTGTGCGCCTCGCTGCCCTTGCCGCCGAAGTGGCCGTCTTCGATGTACTTCTTGGCGTTGTCCCAGGCACCGCCGCCGGTGGTCATCGAGATCGCCACGAACAGGCCGGTCACGATGGTGCCGATCAACAGCCCGCCCAGCGCACGCGGCCCCAGCAGCAGGCCCACCACCACCGGCACCGCGACCGGCAACAGCGAAGGCACGATCATTTCGCGGATCGCCGAGCGGGTCAGCATGTCCACTGCGCGGTCGTACTGCGGCTTGCCGGTGCCTTCCATGATCCCGGGAATCTCGCGGAACTGCCGGCGCACCTCTTCCACCACCGCACCGGCGGCGCGGCCAACCGCTTCCATCGCCATCGCGCCGAACAGGTAGGGGATCAACCCGCCGATCAGCAGGCCGATGATCACCGTGTGGTCGGACAGGTCGAAGGCGAACACTTCACCCGGGTGCGCGGCCTGCAGGTTGTGGGTGTAATCGGCGAACAGCACCAGCGCGGCCAGTGCCGCCGAACCGATCGCATAGCCCTTGGTCACCGCCTTGGTGGTGTTGCCCACCGCATCGAGCGGATCGGTGATGTTGCGGATCTCCGGTGGCAGCTCGGCCATTTCGGCGATGCCGCCGGCGTTGTCGGTGATCGGCCCGTACGCATCCAGCGCCACGATCATGCCGGCCATCGACAGCATCGCGGTGGCCGCGATGGCGATGCCGTACAACCCGCCGTGCAGGTGCGCCAGCCAGATCGCCAGGCACACCGCGATCACCGGCAGCGCGGTGGACTTCATCGACACGCCCAGGCCAGCGATGATGTTGGTGCCGTGCCCGGTGGTGGAGGCCTGTGCCACATGCTGCACCGGCTTGTACTGGGTGCCGGTGTAGTACTCGGTGATCCACACGATCAGCCCGGTCAGCACCAGCCCGATCAGCGCGCAGATGTACAGGTTCGTTGCCCCGTGGGCGTTGTCCGGCATCAGCTGCAGGGTGATCGGGTAGAAGGCGATGGCGGCCAGCACGCCCGACACGATCACGCCCTTGTACAGCGCGCCCATGATCGAGCCGCCCGGCTTCACCTTGACGAATAGCGCGCCGATGATCGACGCGATGATCGACACCCCGCCCAGTACCAGTGGATACAGGATCGCGTTGCGACCGGCTTCGGCGATCATCAGGCTGCCCAGCAGCATGGTGGCGATCACCGTCACCGCGTAGGTTTCGAACAGGTCGGCAGCCATGCCGGCGCAGTCGCCGACGTTGTCGCCCACGTTGTCGGCAATCACCGCCGGGTTGCGCGGGTCGTCCTCGGGAATGCCGGCTTCGACCTTGCCGACCAGGTCCGCGCCCACGTCGGCACCCTTGGTGAAGATGCCGCCGCCCAGCCGGGCGAAGATCGAAATCAGCGAGGAGCCGAATGCCAATCCAACCAGCGCATGCAGCGCTGCGGCAGTGTCCAGCCCCATCCGCAGCAGCAGTGCGTAATAGCCGGCCACGCCGAGCAGGCCCAGCCCGACCACCAGCATGCCGGTGATCGCACCGCCACGGAACGCCACGTCCATGGCGGCACTGAGGCCATGGCGTGCCGCTTCGGCGGTGCGTACGTTGGCCCGCACCGACACGTTCATGCCGATGTAGCCGGCCGCACCGGACAGCACCGCACCGATCGCGAACCCGATTGCGGTGTACCAGCTGAGGAAAATGCCGACCAGCACGAACAGCACCGCGCCGGCGATGCCGATGGTGAGGTATTGGCGGTTGAGGTAGGCGCGCGCGCCTTCCTGGATGGCGGCGGCGATTTCCTGCATCCGGGCATTGCCCGCCGGTTGCCGGAGGATCCAGCGTGCCGACACGATGCCGTAGAGAATCGCGAGAATGGCGCAGAACAGCGCCAGAGAAAGCCCATAACGTTCCAGCATGTCCCCTCCCGGGTGATGGATGGCATCCAGTTGACGGACGAACCTCACCACGCGGGGCACAACGGGCTGCAACGATGGACCAACCCGTTCAGACCGTACCCGGTCATCAAGCGTGTGGCTTTGTTCAGCAATCCCTGGTGCCCCCGAGTATGCAGTGAAATCATCGCCTCTGCCCAGCGCTTGCGCCGAACAGCCCAACGAAGCCCTGATCCAAGGCGCACGAGGTTGTAGCGCCGATCGTTGGTCGGCTCCGCGGTTGGCGCAATCCCATCAGTCCGCGTGCGCCCCCTTGCCACACCGTTCATCCCCCCCAAGCCACCCTCACTCCACCCCAACGGAGGCTTCCCGCATGTCCCCCCGCCACCTCATCCTGCTGGCCCTGCTTCCTGCCCTTGCGGCTACTGCCGCCGAAACCCCCGAACGCCAGCGTCCGGTCGGCGCAGCTCAGGCAGTGAACGTCACCCACACCCTGCGCCAGATCCCCGAAGCCTGCGCCCGCCTGGAAGGCACCTTCACCGGCGACGCAGCGCAGCCCTACCGGTTCGTGGTCGCCCGCACCAGCGAGCAGTGCCAGCCACGCGCGAAGTTCGTCGACTTCGACAAAGCGCAGCCCAGCGAAGCCAAAGGCTGGAAGCTCAACGACGTGATCCGCGTGCCCAGCGCGGCCTGTCCCACCCAGCAGGCAGTAGTGAGGGTCTGGCGCCTGCCGATGGAACAGAAGCTGCAGCTCGATGGCCAGGGCCAGTCGCGCATCTACCTGGAAGAGGCCAAGAAGCAGGCCGCTGCCGGCCAGATCGCGGAGATTCCGATGTTCGCGGCGAAGATGACCGTGGAAGGCAAGGCCTGCCCGTAACGCGCGCAACAAAAAGCCCGTAGAGCCACGCACTGCGTGGCTGCACAGTGCCCGCAGGCCCGTTACGCCTCAAATGCCGGCAGCTTTTTCTTCACCGCCACATTCTTCAGGGTCACGTACTTCGGCAGTCCATCGGTGCCGTAGGGCAGCGGTGCCTCGCCCTTGATCAGCGGCGACAGGTACGCGCGGGCCTTGTCGGTGATGCCGAAGCCATCGCGGCGGATGAAGCCGGCCGGCATCTTCTTCTCGTGGTTGGCCACCTTGTGCAGCGGCGCCGGCTCGATCTTCCAGCGGTACGGGGCGTCGCTGCTGCGCACGATCACCGGCATCACCGCGTTCTGGCCCTTCAGCGCGTACTGCACCGCCGCCTTGCCCACCGCCTGCGCCTGTTCCCAGTCGGTCTTCGAGGCAATGTGCCGGGCCGAGCGCTGCAGGTAGTCGGGCAGGGTCCAGTGCACCTTGTAGCCCAGCGTGTCCTTGACCCGCGCGGCCAACTGCGAGGCCACCCCGCCCAGCTGGGTGTGCCCGAACGAATCCTTGCCGCCGCCGGCATCTGCCACGAACCGGCCATCGGCGGTCTGGATGCCTTCGGAGGCCACCACCACGCAGTGGCCCACGCGTTCCACCACCTGCTTCACCTTGGCCAGGAACGCGGCTTCGTCGTAGGCGCGCTCGGGCAGCAGGATGATATGCGGGGCTTCGTCCGGTCCGTTTCCGGCCAGCCCGGCCGCAGCCGCCAGCCAGCCCGCATGCCGGCCCATGGCCTCGTACACGAACACCTTGGTGGAGGTTTCGGCCATGGCCGCCACGTCCAGCGCCGCCTCGCGCACCGACACGGCGGTGTACTTGGCCGCCGAACCGAAGCCCGGGCAGGTGTCGGTCACCGCCAGGTCGTTGTCGATGGTCTTGGGCACGCCGATGCAGGTGAGGTCGTAATCGAAGGCCTTGGCCAGCTGGGACACCTTCCAGGCGGTATCGGCCGAATCGTTGCCGCCGTTGTAGAGGAACCAGCGCACGTCGTGGGCGCGCAGCACCGCCAGCAGCCGCTCGTAGCGGGCCCGGTCGGCCTCCAGCGATTTGAGCTTGTAGCGGCAGGAGCCGAAGGCGCCGCCGGGGGTATGGGCCAGCGCCGCAATCGCCGCCGCCGACTCCTTCGAGGTGTCGATCAGCTCCTCGCGCAGCGCGCCCAGGATGCCGTTGCGCGCGGCCAAGACCTTGATTCCCTTGGCCCTGGCGGTGCTGATCACCGCCGAGGCGGTGGCATTGATGACGGCGGTGACGCCGCCTGACTGGGCGTACAGCAGGGTACCTTTGGACATGGTGGGACCTTTGTCGGGGGGAAGGACATTGCAGGGACATTACCGGTATGAGGTAAAGTGCGCGTATTGCGGTGCAGCGTGATTGTGGACAATCCCGGGCGCGCGCCCTTCCGTTTTTTACCAAGTTGGAGTCAGGTTGATGCGATTGGTTCTGTTGGGACCGCCCGGTTCGGGCAAGGGGACGCAGGCGACGCGCCTGAAGGAACACCTGAACATTGCGCACATTTCCACCGGTGACCTGCTGCGCGCCGAAGTGGCTGCCGGCACCGAGCTGGGCAAGCAGGCCAAGGCCGTGATGGATGCCGGCAACCTGGTGTCCGATGACATCCTGCTGGGCATGCTGGAATCGCGCCTGGGCCAGGCAGACGTGGCCAATGGCTTCATCCTGGACGGTTACCCGCGCAACGTGGCGCAGGCCAACGCGCTGGACGCCGTGCTGGCCAAGATCGGCCAGCCGCTGGATGCGGTGGTGCAGCTGGATGTGCCTAGCGAACTGCTGGTCGAGCGCATTGCCGGCCGCGCCCAGGAACAGGGCCGCGCCGATGACAATCCCGAATCGGTGCGCAAGCGCCTGCAGGTCTACACCGACCAGACCGCGCCGGTGGTGGATTTCTATGCGGGCCGCGGCACCCTGGCGCGCGTTGATGGCGTTGGCGAGCTTGCCGACGTGGAAGCGCGCATCCAGGCAGCGCTCAAGCGCTGACAACCTACACGCGCACGCCCGGTCCTATCGGAACCGGGCGTGCGGTGTAGAGCGCCAGCGATCGGGCCTGCTCAGGGCCCCACACCATGAGCCCCCCCTGGGGACGGCCTCTTGGGGAGTAGGACCATCGGGGGTAGTGCGGCTGGCGCGCTGAATTGTGTACGTGTTCACAGTACGCCGCTATCGGGAATTCCCTGACACCCCGACATCCTTTTCGATCGTTGTTCGCAGCCAGGCAGGACCTGGCTCTACCCGCTGCTGTTGGCGATAGGCGACAATCGGGTGATGAGCACGATCCACATTCTTGGAATTGCCGGCACCTTCATGGGCGGCGTGGCCGCCCTGGCGCGGGAACTGGGCCATACGGTCCGTGGCAGCGACCAGGCGATCTATCCGCCGATGTCCACCCAGCTGGAACAGCTGGGCATCGCCCTGGACCCGGGCTATCGCGCCGACAGCGTGGCCCGCGATTGCGATGAAGTCGTGGTCGGCAACGCGTTGTCGCGTGGCAACCCGGCCGTGGAGGCGGTGCTGGATGCCGGGCAGCGCTACATCTCCGGAGCGCAGTGGCTGTCCGAACAGGTGCTGCCGGGCCGCGACACGCTGGCCGTGGCCGGTACCCACGGCAAGACCACCACCACCACCATCCTGACCTGGCTGCTGCAGGCCGCTGGCCGTGAGCCGGGCTTCCTGATCGGCGGCGTGGCCGAGGATTTCGGCGTGTCCGCACGGGTGGGGCAGGGCCGCGAGTTCGTGGTCGAGGCCGACGAGTACGACACGGCGTTCTTCGACAAGCGCAGCAAGTTCGTGCACTACCGCCCGCTGGTGGCGATCCTCAACAACCTCGAATACGACCACGCCGACATCTTCCCGGACGTGGCCGCGATCCAGCGCCAGTTCCACCACCTGGTGCGCACCGTGCCCGCGCGCGGACGGCTGATCGTCAACGGCGAAGACACCTACCTGGCCGAAGTGCTGGCGATGGGTTGCTGGACGCCGGTGGAACGCTTCGGTTTCGATCCCGGGTTGGAATGGCATGCCGAACTGGTCAATGCCGACGGCAGCGCCTTCATCGTGCACCACCGTGGCGTGGCGCTGGGCGAAGTGCGCTGGTCGCTGCTGGGCCGCCACAACGTGCTCAACGGCCTGGCCGCGTTGGCGGCCGCGCACGCGGTAGGCGTTGCGCCGGCCAGCGTGATCCCGGCATTGGCGCAGTTCCGCAGCGTCAAGCGGCGCATGGAAGTGATCGGCGTGGCCGACGACATCACGGTCTACGACGACTTCGCCCATCATCCCACCGCCATCCGCACCACGCTGGAAGGCCTGCGCGCCAAGGTCGGCGCGCGCCGCATCGTGGTTGCGATGGAACCGCGCAGCAACTCGATGCGGCTGGGCGCACACGCTGATGCGCTGGCCCCTTCGCTGGCGCTGGCCGACGCGGTGGTGTTCCTGCACCGGCCGGAACTGGCTTGGGATGCGGCCAGCGTGATCGCCGCCGTGCGCGGCGACGCGCACGCCGTGCCCGATACCGACGCACTGCTGGCACGACTGGGTGCCACCGTGCAGCCGGGCGACCATGTGGTGTTCATGTCCAATGGCGGCTTCGACGGCGCGCCGCGCCGCTTCCTGGCCCAGCTGCAGGCGCGGTGATCGGGTTGGCCATGACCGATTCCGTTGCCACGCTGCCGCTGTTCCCGCTGCACGCGGTGCTGCTGCCCGGCGCCACGCTGGGCCTGCGCGTGTTCGAGCGCCGCTACCTGGACATGCTGCGCGAGTGCAGCCGCAACAACACCCACTTCGGGGTCTGCCTGATCCTGGACGGTGATGAAGTCGGGGCCCCGGCCACCCCGGCCGCGCACGGGGTGGAAGCGCGCATTGAGGATTTCGACATGGGCGACGACGGCGTGCTGGTGCTGCGCCTGCGTGGCCATCGCCGGTTCCATGTGCGCCAGGTGCGGGTGCGCGACAACGGCCTGATCATGGCCGAGGTGGAATGGAGCACGCCCGACCACGACGACGAACTGCGCCCGGAACATGCGCTGCTGTCCACCGTGCTGGGCCACATCATCGAACAGGCCGGCACCGCGTTCGCGCCCGCGCATCCGGCGCTGCTGGACCAGGCCGCCTGGGTCGGCTGGCGGCTGGCCGAACTGCTGCCGCTGGAGGAATCGCAGCGCCTGCAGCTGCTGCAGCACGACGACCCGCACCAGCGCCTTGACGCGCTGCTGCGCTGGATGCCGGCCAACTCAACGCCGATCGACGAGAACTGGTAACCCGAACCGGGTGACCCCGACCGGTAGATCACGACCGTTGGTCGTGATCGCTCTCAATACGTCCGCACGCGCAACACCGGCATGCCGGTCTCAGGATGCGTTCCGACCTCCTGCGGCAACCCTTCCAGCGCCTCGCGCACCGCCTTCAGCGACGGATCGATGCCGCGCATCGGCCGCCACATCCCGATCAGGTGGAAGTGCTGGTAGTGCAGCGTCTGCGCGCTGCCCAGCCACAGCGGCTGGTCGCCTGGCTGCAGCTGGGTAGCGGCCGGCCACAGGCGCAGCGCGAAGATCTCGTTGGGCGCATTGCCCGGGCGCAGCAGCAGCAGCGATTCAACCTGCGTATCCAGCGTGGCCGGCAGCACCGGCACTTCGTCCGGGGTGGCCGACTTGTCCAGCATCAGCAGCGCCTGTTCCCAACCGGCCTGCGGCTGCACGCGCCAGCCCTGGCTTTCCAGGCGCTCGCGCAGCGGCGCCAGCGGCCCGGCCACCTGCACGTCCAGCGGCCAGCGCTGGTCATCATCGAATTCATTGCGGCGCGAAGGCTGGGCGCGCCACTGGCTGCCCCACCAGTCCTGCGCGGCCACATTGGCCGGCGCCGGCTGGGCCGGCTCGAAACGCTCCAGCTTCGCCTCGGTATTGCGCGGCGCATACCACAACGCGGCCACCGCGAAAGTACCGTAGAACAGCCACGACACCGGCTTGACCCAGAACGAGCGGTTGAAGCGGCGGCGGTAGGCGATGCCCAGCACCAGCAGCCAGAAGATGCCGAACAGCATCCCGCCGACCACGTCGCTCAGCCAGTGCGCGCCCAGGTACAGCCGCGAGAAGCCGATCAGGCTGACGATGATGCCCGACAGCAGGTACGGCCACACACGGGTGCGGCCGGGCAGCTCGCGCGCGATCAGTACCGCAAAGAAACCGAAGGTGATAGTGGCCATGGTCACCGACACCGACGGGAAGCCGAAGCCGCTGCTCGCCCCCGGCGGACGCACCACGGTCACCGTGGCGCCCAGCAGCTTGGTCAGCGCCAGCCCGAAGGCCAGTGCGGCCAGCCAGTGCGCGGCCGCCATCCAGCGCCGGCGCCAGATCAGGTAGCCCATGGTGACTGCCGTGGCAGGCAGCAATACCGGCCAGGCGCCCAGCGAGGCCAGTGCCGCCATCGGGTAATCAGCCAGCGGATTGCGCAGCGCCAGCATCGCCTGGTGCACGGCCAGGTCCAGGCTGAGCGGTTCGCCGTGGGCCACCACCGCCATCAGCAAGGCGAACCAGCACCAGCCCAGCAACAGCAGCATCAATGCCAGCATCGCCAGCGGTACCGATTCACGGCGCTGGGGGTCGAACACCGACACCGAGTAGCGACCCAGCGTGGGGTGGCGCTGCGACCAGCGCAGCAGGCCGGCCAGCCAGTTGTCCATGCGCGCGGCCGACCAGCGGTAGCCGTACAGCACGATCGCCCAGACCACGCCCATCACCACGCCGACCAATGCCAGCACCATCACCAGCCGCCCGGCCACGGCGGCCACCGCGTCGTAGGCCTCGCCCAGCACCCAGCCCGGGGCCAGGAACAGCACCGCCCAGGACAGGCTGGCGATGCCGCTGGCCTGCACATAACGCATGGCCGGCATGTTCATCATGCCGGCGATGGCCGGCACGAACGGACGGATCGCGCCCACATAGCGCGCCACCAGGATGCTCTTGAAGGCATTGCGGCGGAACATCGTCTCGCCACGGTCGAGCAGCTGCGGGTAGCGGCTGAACGGCCAGAAGCCGCGCAGCCGGTCACCCCAGCGCCGGCCGATCCAGTAGCTGATGCCATCGCCGGCGAACGCACCCAGCGCCGCGCACGCCACGGCGTACGGTCCGGAGATCTGGCCCAGGCCGATGAACACGCCCACTGCGAACAGCAGCGGCAGCGCGGGCACGATGGCGCCAAGCACGATGACGGCATCGCAGAAGGCGATGAGGAAGATGACCGCACCGGCAAGCACGGGGTGAGCTGAGATCCACGCAAGCGTGGCATCGATCCATGACGAGTCCATCGGGGGATTATAGAGGGGCCAAAGTGACTGACTCCCGGCCAGCTAGAATGGCCGGCATGAATCGCCCGCTCCCGCCTGCCGCACACGCCCTCAAGGCCGACAGTTTTGGCCGCATCCTGCTGATGGAGGAGGGCGGCACGCGCTTCGTCCGCCGCGACCTGGGCGCCACCCCGTGGTGGCTGCGGCTGCCGGCCTGGTGGCTGGCCCGGCGTGAAGCCCGCGCGCTGGCGCATCTGAATGGCATGCCCGACACCCCGGCGCTGCTGGCCTGGAACGGCCGCTGGCTGGACCGCAGCTTCATGGCCGGCGACGCCATGTACCAGCGCCCGCCGCGTGGCGACGTAGCCTACTTCCGCGCCGCACGTCGGTTGCTGCAGCGGGTGCACCGCCACGGCATCGCCCACAACGACCTGGCCAAGGAAGCGAACTGGCTGGTGCGCGAAGACGGCAGCCCAGCGCTGATCGACTTCCAGCTGGCCGTGATCGGCAACCCGCGCTCGCGCTGGATGCGCCTGCTGGCCCGCGAAGACCTGCGCCACCTGCTCAAGCACAAGCGCATGTACTGCCGCGAGTCACTGACCCCGGTGGAAAAGCGCGTACTCAAGCGCCACTCGTGGGTGCGCGACCTGTGGTTCCGCACCGGCAAGCCGGTGTACCGGTTCGTGACCCGGAAGATCCTCCACTGGGAAGACAATGAAGGGCAGGGGCCGAAGCCGTGACCTGGCGTGGCAGGTACCGGACATGGAGCGGCGCAGGCATCCTGGGATAAGGAAATTAACCATGCACAAGACGGTCCACATAGCCCTCGCACTGGCAGCGCTCGCGCTCGGCATCTGGGCGTATTACGCCATGCCCGGCTGGATGGGGCTGATGGTGTGTGGTGTTCTCTTGGTATGCGCAGCAGTCGCAACCGTCGTTGCCGCGCTGGGTCGCGGGGCACGGCAACGGGTTGCACGGCTGTGGAGGGAATTCTTCGATTCCCTCTACGGACTCTGATGCACCAATATGCTTACGGTGCCACGGGCACCAGCTGCTGCGCGATGAAATTACGCTTGGCGTCGAAGTCATAGCCCATCTGGATGCTTCCCAGGTCGGGGCAGGCGTGGCACTCGCGAAGTGGCGTGCGGTACAGCAGGCGAACGCCGCCGCCGTCCAGTGGGGCGGTGCCCGCCGCCTGCGCCGGGGCGAAAGGTGTCGCCTGCGGATCGGTGGCCAGCAGCGCCTGTACGGCCGGGTCGGCGCGCAGCGTGTCGTCCAGCTGCACATTGTCCACGTCAATGCGCTTGCCGCTGGCATCGATCAGCCGCGTGCCTTCGTTGGTGTTGGCGCGGAACGGGTAGTTGACGGTCGCCACGCCGACACCATCCTGGTCATGCCAGGCGACCACATGGGCCAGCTCGCCGGCACTGCTCAGCTGCTCGGCGGCGGTGACGGCATCGTCACTCGCACCCCCGGCCAGCATCGCCTTCATCAAGCACTCGCGGGTGGCCGCGGCTTCGCCCTGGCGGCAGGCATTGAGGTCGCCACTCCAGACCACCGCGTTGCTCCAGCGCAGGGTGCCGTTGGCGGGTGATTGAGCGGTGGGGGTGTTGGCGGTGCCAGCAGGTGCTGCATCGGGCGCGGCGGCGGTCGGCTCGCGTTGGCAGGCGGTGGCGACCAGGACCACGCCGAGGGCAATGAACAAACAGCGGGAACGGCGCATGGTGAATACCTCGCAGCAGTAACCGGGGCAGTAACTATCGTCAAGGGGCGGTTAATTGCGCGTGGGCGCGGCATACTTGGCCGATCATGAGACCGCAGGAGTTGATCGACGTGGCCAGTCTGCAAGGGAAGACCCTATTCATCACCGGCGCATCGCGCGGTATCGGCCTAGCAATTGCGTTGCGCGCTGCGCGCGATGGCGCCAACGTGGCGATCGCCGCCAAGTCTGCGGTCCCCAATCCGAAACTGCCGGGCACCATTCATAGCGCCGCCGAAGCGGTCACCGCTGCGGGGGGGCAGGGCCTGGCACTGAAATGCGACATCCGCGATGAAGACCAGGTGCGCGCGGCGGTGGCCGCCGCCGTGGATACCTTTGGTGGCATCGACATCCTGGTCAACAACGCCAGCGCGATCTGGCTGCGCGGCACGCTGGATACGCCGATGAAGCGGTTCGACCTGATGCAGCAGGTCAATTCGCGCGGCAGCTTCCTGTGCGCGCAGGCCTGCCTGCCGCACCTGCTGCAGGCGCCCAACCCGCACATCCTCACCCTGGCGCCGCCGCCGAGCCTGGACCCGAAGTGGTGGGCCCCGCATACCGGTTACACGCTGGCCAAGATGGGCATGAGCTTCGTCACGCTGGGCCTGGCGGCAGAGTTCGGGCCGCAGGGCGTGGCCGTCAACGCGCTGTGGCCGCGCACGGTGATCGCAACTGACGCAATCAACATGATTCCCGGCGTGGACGTGGGCGGCTGCCGCACACCGGAGATCCTGGCCGACGCCGCGCATGCGGTCCTGACCCGCGAGGCGGCAGGTTTCAGCGGAAAGTTCCTGCTGGATGATGAGGTACTGGCCGAAGCCGGCATCACGGACTTGACCGGCTATGCCGTAGATCCGACGCGCCCGCTGATGCCCGATCTGTTCCTGGATTGATCGCGCGTCACGGCGTGCTCCGTTTTGGCTGTCGCCATCGTCCTGCGCACGAAAAATGCGTGGAGCCACGCCGCGCCCCATGACGGATGGGCGTCACTTTGATGAGCGCCTTGCCATGCGCCAGGGAAAATCCGCGTCAGCTTGGGGCACGACGCCGGTCACAGACTGTTGACAAACGTCATGACCATTTCCCTGCGACGTTCAGCCACATTCTCGAGAACACGAAGATTGTTCTCGGCGGCGATCAGTCCGTTCATCGCCCGCTCTTTGGCCACGGTCGCCACGTGCAGCATCTCATCGCGCGATTCACCAGGTGGGACGGCTTCAAGCACATCACGCTCCCATTGATTCGTGCGGTCGAGCGCGGCCCGCGCGTCAATCACCGTGGTCCGCGCCTCAATCACGGCCGAATTGTTCACCGTGATCGGCGCAGCCGCAGAGGGAGCCAAGGCGGCCGAGGTCGATTCGACGCGTGAACTGGCCAGGGTGCTCGACGAGTACAGGGGGGACTGAGTGGAAGGATGGGCAGCTTGCATGACTTCGGCGGGCACGTATCAACGGGCGCATAGTGTCCGCTGGAGAGTGGCAATAGCCTTCCAGATTCTGATCATTTTGAATCAAGTCGTGTCCCGGGCCGGGGCAAGGCATGTTGAGCTTTTACCTTCGCACACTCTTTTGGCACACCTTGGTATTCGTAGTGCCACGCCATGCGTGGCAATCGCACGCAGCGCGGCAAAGCGTCCGCAGACGCAGGATTTCAGTTGCCAACGCGCCTCCGCCGCCTACCCAGGACGCAGCCGCCTGCCCGACGTCATGACCCCAATACGAAGAGCAGCCACGCAGGGCGTGGCTCTACGTGTTCATCGGCTCCGGCAGGCTCTCACCGCACTGGCGGCAATGCTTCGCATCCGGCTCATGCCCTTCCAGCCCGCATGCCGGGCACCCGCGCGCATCGCGCTTGGACGCGCGCTCGGCATCGCGCATGGTATTGGCCAGCTCCGCGGTGTAGATGCCGGTGGGCACGGCGATGATGCTGTAGCCGATCAGGATCAGCACCGAGGTCACGAAGCGGCCCAGTACCGTCTGCGGCACGATGTCGCCAAAGCCCACCGTCGCCATCGTCACCACCGCCCAGTACATCGCGCTGGGAATGCTGGTGAAGCCATGGTTCGGCCCCTCGATCACGTACATCAGGGTGCCGGCGATGATCGTGATGGTGATCACCGTGAACAGGAACAACAGGATCTTGCGCCGGCTGCGCCACAGCGATTCCATCAGCACGCCGCTTTCTTCGATGTAGCGGGTCAGTTTGAGGATGCGGAACACGCGCAGGATGCGCAGCGCACGCACCACCAGCAGGCTCTGCGCGCCGGGGATGAACAGCGACAGGTAGGTGGGCAGGATCGAGGCCAGGTCGATGATGCCCCAGATGCTGAAGGCATAGCGCAGCGGCCGCTTCACCACCACCAGCCGCAGCAGGTATTCGGCGGTGAACAGGATCGTGAACCCCCACTCGACCACGTACAGCCAGCTGGCGTGCTCGATGTGGAAACGCTGCACGCTGTCGAACATGACCACCAGCACGCTGGCGATGATGGCGTAGACCAGCAGCAGGTCGAAATTGCGCGACGGCCGGGTGTCGTGGCGGTAGATGATGTCGAACCAGGTCCGGCGCCAGCCGGAGTCGGTGGCGGGGTTCAGCTGGGGGGCGCGCAGGGGGTGCATGGGCCGCATTGTGCCCCAGCCGGTGGAGGGGGAGAATGGACCCCCTTCCCGGACCCCTCGGACCCCTGACCGCCATGACCGCTGCTGCCCCCGATCCGCTCCTGTCCCTGTCGCATTACTACCTGCCGGTGTACAAGCCGCGCCAGGTGGTGCTCGAACGCGGCCAGGGCGCCCGCGTCTGGGACAACCAGGGCCGTGAGTTCATCGACCTGGCCGCCGGCATTGCCGTGTGCGGCCTGGGCCACAACGATCCGGACCTGAAGGCCGCGCTGATCGAGCAGGCCGGCAAGCTGTGGCACACCAGCAACGTGTTCTACAGCGAACCGCCGTTGCGCCTGGCCGAGGAGCTGGTCACCGCCTCGCGCTTCGCCGAGCGCGTGTTCCTGTGCAATTCCGGCGCCGAAGCCAACGAAGTGGCGATCAAATTGGTGCGCAAGTGGGCCTCCTCGCAGGGCCGTCCGGCCCACCAGCGCGTCATCGTGACCTTCCGTGGCAGCTTCCATGGCCGCACCCTGGCGGCGGTGACCGCCACCGCACAGCCGAAGTACCAGGAAGGCTACGAGCCGCTGCCCGGTGGCTTCCGCTATGTGGACTTCAACGATGAAGTGCAGCTGGAAACGGCGATGGCCGCCGGCGACGTCGCTGCGGTGATGCTGGAGCCGATCCAGGGCGAAGGCGGGGTGATGCCGGCCAAGCCGGGCTTCATGAAGCGCATCCGCGAGCTGTGCGACCAGCACAACGCGCTGATGGTGCTCGATGAGATCCAGGTCGGCATGGGCCGCACCGGCACCCTGTTCGCGCACTGGCAGGACGAGATCAAACCGGACATCGTGACCCTGGCCAAGGCGCTGGGTGGCGGCTTCCCGATCGGCGCGATGCTGGCGGGGCCAAAGGTGGCGGAGACCATGCAGTTCGGTGCGCACGGCACCACTTTCGGCGGCAACCCGCTGGCGGCGGCGGTGGCGCGCGTGGCGCTGCGTAAATTGTCGTCGCCGGAGATCGCGCGCAACGTGAGCCGCCAGTCGCAGGCGCTGCGCGATGGGCTGGGGAAAATCAATGACGAGTTCAAGGTGTTCAGCCAGGTGCGCGGCCGCGGCCTGATGCTGGGCGCGGTGCTGGACAAGGATTTCGCCGGGCAGGCCGGGGCGATCCTGGATCATGCTGCCGAGCATGGGCTGTTGACGCTGCAGGCGGGGCCGGATGTGCTGCGGTTCGTGCCGGCGTTGAACATCAGCGATGAAGAGATTGCCGAAGGCCTGAAGCGGTTGCGGGCTGCGGTGCAGTCGTTCATCGCGTCGCGTTGAGGAAGGGCCGCCGACTGACGGTGCCGAGTAAGAGCAGCCGACTAACAGTCGGCTCTACACGTCGGCTGCCCTGCATCAGGCATTGATGCCGAAACGGTGCATGAGCTTGCCGAAACTACGGCTGTCGTTCGCGGTATCGGCTTGCAGCCCGGCCAGGCGCGCGCCGCGCACATTGACGAACAGGTCGTCGACGAACAGGGTGCGGGTGGGACGTGCGTCGAGCCGTTCCACCGCTTTCAGGAACACCGCCGGGTCTGGCTTGCGCCCGCCCAGTTCGCCACTGCACAGGATGCGCCCTTCCAGCATCGGCGCCAGCGTAGGCAGGATGCGTGGAATGGTCTGCGCCATCAGTGCGCCGTTGTTGGTGAGGATGGCGATCGGCATCACCTGCGCGATGCGCTGCACGCGCTCGACCACGCCGGTCTGCGGCGGTGAGGCGGCGATGCGCGCGTCCTGCCATTGGGCGAGGCTGATGGTCACGCCGAGTGCATCGCCCAGTTGCTGCAGGTAGCGCGTGCTGTCCAGCCCCAGATCGAACTGCTGTTCCAGTCCGCTGTCGAACAGTGCCACGTGCACCTGTGCGGGCGTGCATCCGCAGGACTCGGCCAGGTGGCGCACACGCAGGTGCCGCGCGTAGTTGACCAGCACGCCATCGAAATCCAGCAGCAGGCAGTCCAGGGCAACCGGCATGTTCCACTCATGTGCGAAGCGACAGCCGACGTTACCGCACTGTCGGGGTTCGCTGCGACATCCCGTCGCACCACGACGTTGGTAGAGCTGCCTAGAATTGCAGTGACTGTAGGATGGAGAACGCCGTGAAACTGTTTGTCCCCATGATCCTGGCAGGGTTGGCATTGGCGCCCGTCGCACAGGCACGCGTGTGTGCGGTCAGCATCGACAGCACCGACCAGATGAGCTTCAGCAGCAAGGAGATCAAGGTGGCCGGCGACTGCAGCCAGGTGAAGCTGACCCTGCGCCACACCGGCAAGCTGGCGGCCACGGCGATGGGGCACAACTGGGTGCTGACCCAGGCGGCGGACTACCAGCCCGTGGCGATGGCCGGCATGCGGATGACGCTGGCCGACAGCTACCTGCCGAAGCAGGATCCGCGTGTGCTGGCACATACGGCGGTGATCGGCGGCGGGCAGAGCACCAGCGTGACGTTCCCTACCGCAGCATTGCGCAAGGGCGGGGACTACACGTTCTTCTGCTCGTTCCCCGGGCACTTCGCGATGATGAAAGGCAGGTTTGTGTTCGGCTGATGCCGAACACAATCCTCCGGGCTGCTCAGCCCTTGGCGACCTTGAACGCCTCGCGCGCCGCTTCAATCGTTGCGTCGATGATGCTGTCATCGTGCGCGCTGGACAGGAAGCCGGCCTCATACGCCGACGGCGCCAGGAACACTCCGCGCTCGAGCATCGCGTGGAAGAAGCGGTTGAACGCGGCGGTATCGCAGGCCGTGGCCTGGGCGTAGGTTTCCACCTTCTGGTCGGTGAAGAACAGCCCGAACATCGCGCCCACCTGGTTGGTGGTGACCGCTACACCCGCATCGGCCGCTGCAGTTTCCAGCCCGGCGCACAGGCGCGCGCTGGCCGCCGAGAGGCGGTCGTGGAAGCCCGGTTCCTGCACCAGTTCCAGCATCGCCAGGCCCGCGGCCATGGCCACCGGATTGCCGCTCAGCGTGCCGGCCTGGTAGATCGGGCCGGCCGGAGCGATCTGCGACATCAGCTCGCGGCGGCCGCCGTAGGCACCCACCGGCATGCCGCCGCCGATGATCTTGCCGAAGGTGGTCAGGTCCGGGGTGATGCCGTAATGCGCCTGCGCGCCGCCCAGCGCCACGCGGAAGCCGGTCATCACTTCATCGAAGATCAGCACCGTGCCGTACTGCGTGCACAGCGCGCGCAGGTGCTGCAGGTAGCCGTCGCGCGGCGGAATGCAGTTGGCGTTGCCTACGACCGGTTCGATGATCAGGCCGGCGATGTCCGCGCCCTGCTCGGCGAACAGCGCGGTGGCCGCTTCGAAATCGTTGTAGGGCAAGGTGAGGGTGAGTTCGCTCAGGCCGGCCGGCACGCCCGGCGAGGTCGGCACGCCCAGGGTCAGCATGCCGCTGCCGGCCTTGACCAGGAACGAGTCGCCGTGGCCGTGGTAGCAGCCTTCGAACTTCACGATGCGGCTGCGGCCGGTGGCGCCGCGCGCCAGCCGGATCGCCGACAGGGTGGCTTCGGTGCCCGAATTGACCATGCGCACCATCTCGCACGAGGGCACCAGCCGGGTCAGCGTTTCAGCCATGGTCACTTCGGCCGCGCACGGCGCGCCGAACGACAGGCCGTTGTTGATCGCGTGCTTGACCGCCTGGCGCACGGCGCTGTGGTTGTGGCCGACGATCATCGGGCCCCACGAGCCCACGTAGTCGATGTAACGGTTGCCGTCGACGTCGTACAGGTACGGGCCGTCGGCGCGCTCGACGAAGAACGGCTCGCCGCCCACCGACTTGAACGCGCGCACCGGCGAATTGACGCCGCCCGGAAGCAGTTCCTGGGCGCGGGTGAACAGGGCGTGGGACTGGTCGTGCTTCATGCGGAAGGGTCCTGGAAACAAGCAAGGTAAGCGTGCAGGGTGGCCACCGGGTCATTGGCGGCGAAGACGCTGCTGACCACGGCCATTAGATCGGCGCCGGCGGCGATGATCGGGCCCACATTGTCCGGCGTCAGCCCCCCGATCGCCACCCGCGGCACCCCGAGTGCGGCGCTTTGCCGCAGCAGGTCCGGGTGGGCGCGGCTGCTGGTGACCTTGGTGGTGGTCGGGAAGAAGGCGCCAAAGGCAACGTAGCTGGCCCCGGCGGCCAGCGCCCGTTCGGCGTTGGCCAACTGGTCGTAGCAGGAAGCGCCGATGATGGCGGCCGGGCCGAGCAGGGCGCGCGCGGCGCCGATGTCGCCATCGGTGCCGCCCAGGTGCACGCCGGCCGCGCCGACCTCCAGGGCCAGGGCCGGGTCATCGTTGATGATCAGCGGCACGCCGTGCGCGGCGCACAGGTCCTGCAGGGCAAGCGCCTGCTCGCGGCGCAGCGCGTCGCTGGCGGTCTTGTTGCGGTACTGCAGCCAGATGGGGCCGGCCGCCAGCAGCGGGGCCACGCGGTCCAGCAGGCGGGCGGTATCGGCCTCGTCGGGGGTAATCAGGTACACGCCGCGCGCGGGCACGGCCGGGGAAGCAGGGAGCGTCATCGATGGCTACCGGTAGAACGGCGGGAGTGGGACAATGGCCTATGACCGTACTGCCCAACGCCTGATTATCCGATGACCGACGCCACCGCCACCACCTTCCGCACCTGGATGTGCGTTGTCTGCGGCTTCATCTACAGGGAAGTGGATGGCCTGCCCGAAGAGGGCATCGCCCCAGGCACCGCGTGGGAAGACGTGCCTGACACCTGGACCTGCCCGGACTGCGGCGTGACCAAGGACGATTTCGAGATGGTCGAGATTGATTGACCGGTAGCGTTAGCGGGTAGAGCCGACTGACAGTCGGCTCTACCCGGCGGTCGTCCCAGGATCAATGCAGCCGCGGTACCCGCCCCCCCATCTCCACCAGCTTCTCGCGCACCCACTGCGCATCATTGGCCTGGCCGTTGCGCTGCAGGTACAGCGCCAGGTCCTGGCGTGCGCCGGCCTGGTAATCCAGCTGCAGGTAGGCCAGGCCGCGGTCGCGCAGGGCATCGTCCTGTTCCGGGGCCAGCTTCAGCAGGCGGTCGGCACTGCGCGCGGCGCGGTCCCACTCGCTGCGCTCCACATATACGCCGTGCAGGTTGCGCAGCATCCGCATCAGGATCGCCCGCGCCGGGGCCGCATCCAGGATCTGCGCCAGCACGCTGTCATCGGGCACTTCGCCGCCCAGGTGCGAGCGCGCGCGTTCGCGCAGCTCCTCCACGTCCAGCGGCCGCCCGCCGTTGAACGGGTCCATCACCAGCATGCCGTCGTCCACCGGCAGCCGCACCAGGAAATGGCCGGGGAAGGACACGCCGTCCAGCGGAATGCCCAGCCGCCGGGCCACTTCCATCTGCACCATGGCCAGGGAAATCGGGTTGCCCAGCCGGCGTTCGAACACCTGGTTGAGGTAGCTGTTACGGGGGTCGTAATACTCGCCATGGTCACCGCCATAGCCCAGTTCATCGAACAGGTGGCGATTGACCGCCGCGATCTTGAGCGGCCAATGCTCGATCGTGTCCACCTCGGTGCGCAGGTGGTCGGCGTGGCTCTGCACCAGCGCGTCATAGACCTGCGGGTCCAGGTCGGGGTATTCGTCGCGGGCGATCAGCAGCGCCGTGGGCAACAGCGGCAGCGCCTCGTCGTCCAGTTCGGCCAGGGAGTCCCACGCCGGCAATGTCATTGGCGCCTGCATGGACACAGACTGGCGACAAACGCGGCCCGATTCAAGCGGGATCGCGTGAAAACTCCGGGACTGGCGGGGCGTGCCCGCCAGCCCGGTTCAGGGCTTGTCAGCGATACCCGGGCCGAAGGTCAGTACCGCGCCATCCTGCAGGCCCAGCTTCTCGGCCTGGCCGGCGTTGAGTTCCAGCACGTAACGGGCCGGGCTGCTGCTGGGGTAGGGCGGGCAGCGGTCGCCGGCCGAACACGGCGGCACATCGCGCTGCTGGCTCACCAGGCGACGCTGGTCATCGAAATACAGGATG
Organism: Stenotrophomonas sp. SrG; assembly: GCF_050031795.1. Taxonomy (NCBI): domain Bacteria; kingdom Pseudomonadati; phylum Pseudomonadota; class Gammaproteobacteria; order Lysobacterales; family Lysobacteraceae; genus Stenotrophomonas; species Stenotrophomonas sp. SrG. The sequence goes on along the minus strand of NZ_JBNBBE010000021.1, from coordinate 40,442 downwards.
TCCAGCGCGATCTTGGTGTTCTTCATCCAGTACGCCTGCAGCTCCTGGCGGTCGTGCACGAACAGCATGCCGTGGTCGGCGGGCATCTCGTCGCGGAACATCAGGCCGCGCGTGCGGCTTTCATCGTTGGTGGCCAGTTCCACCTGGTAGCGGGCCCCGCCCAGTTCCACCCAATGGCTGGCACCGGCGCTGGCACAGCCGGACAACGTGAGCAGCAACAGCAGCGGGAGCAGCAGGCGAATGAAGGGCATGGGCGGTCCTCGCAGAAGAGCCGGCACGGGCGTGCCGACGGTGGATATCAGAACACCATCGGCGGTTCACCGCCAACAATGACCACATCGGCCGGGCGGCGCGCGAACAGGCCCACGGCGACCACGCCGGGCAGCTGGTTGAGCTCGCGCTCCAGCGCCACCGGGTCGGTGATCTGCAGGTGGTGGATGTCCAGGATCTGGTTGCCATTGTCGGTCACCACGCCTTCGCGCCAGGCTGGCTGGCCGCCGGTCATGTCCATGATGCGGCGGGCGATCAGGCTGCGCGCCATCGGGATCACTTCCACCGGGAGCGGGAATCTGCCCAGCACCGGCACCTGCTTGCTCGGGTCGATGATGCACACGAAGCGCTCGCTGGCCTCGGCAATGATCTTCTCGCGGGTCAGCGCGGCGCCACCGCCCTTGATCAGGCACTTGTTGCCGTCGCACTCGTCGGCGCCGTCCACGTACAGCGACAGGCCGCCGGTGTGGTTGAGTTCCAGCACCTCGATGCCGTGCTGCTTCAGGCGCGCGGTGCTCTGCTCGGAGCTGGACACGGTGCCCTTGATGCGGTGCTGGATGCGGGCCAGGCCGTCGATGAAGTAGGCAACGGTGGAGCCGGTGCCGACCCCGACGATCATGCCGTCTTCGACGTATTCGAGGGCTTTTTCTGCGGCGAGGCGTTTGGCTTCGGACATGGCGGGAAACTCGTGAAGGAAAAGGTCAGTGTTTTTCGAGCGACAGCAGCAGCTTCCACTGCGCGGCGGTCACCGGCAGGATCGACAGGCGGTTGCCGCGCGCGATCAGGGGAAACCCTTCGCCCAGTGCGTCGGCATGCAGCTTGATCTCGTCCAGCGAAATGGTGTCGCGCAGCTTGCGCTCGAAGGCCACGTCCACCAGCAGCCAGCGTGGCGTTTCGCGGGTGGCCTTGGGATCGTAATAATCCGATTTCGGATCGAACTGGGTGTCGTCCGGATACGCCTCGGTGGCGACCGTGGCGATTCCCACGATGCCCGGCACCTTGGTGTTGGAGTGGTAGAACAGGATGCCGTCGCCGACCTTCATGCCATCGCGCATGAAGTTGCGCGCCTGGTAGTTGCGCACGCCGTTCCAGGGTTCCTGGCCCACGCGCTTGAGGTCATCGATGGAAAAGGCGTCCGGTTCGGACTTCATCAGCCAGTAGCGCTTGCGTGCGGTCATGCGTCGTTCTATCGGGGAAGGTACGTGGTGGTGTCGGTACAGATCGCATCCACGCTGACGTCCCATGGCTGCACGGGCAGCTCATCGACCTGCTGCACCGAAAACCCGACGCCGGCCAGCCACGGCGGGGCCGGGCGCTGGTTGCGGAATGCGAAGCTGCGATCATACCAGCCGCCTCCCATGCCCAGCCGCCGGCACTGCGCGTCGAAGCCCACCAGCGGGGCTACCACCAGCCTCATCTGGTCCGGCGCGAGGGTGTCGCCTACGGCGATGTCGGGTTCTGGAATGCCGAAGCGGTTGCTGGACAGCGGCTGGCCCGGGCGCCACGGCGCGAAGCGCAGCGTGTCGCCGGCCAGCACGGGCAGGCAGTAGACGGCGGTGTCGGGCAGACGCATCTGCCAGCGGTGCAGCGCGATTTCGCCATCCAGTGCCCAGTACCCGGCCACGAAGCCGTGGGTGGGCGCGAAGGGCAATGCAAGCAGGGCATCGGCAAGCAGTTCGGCGGCGGCCAGCCGCTGCGCGGCGGGAATGTCTCGGCGGCGTTGGCGCAGCTGCTGGCGCAGTGCGGAGCGCGGGTCGGTCATGCCTGGGTCCGTTGGGGCCGGATAAAACAAGAGCGACGTTCCAGTGGAACGTCGCTCTTGCAGGAATACTGCATTCTCCGCGGTGACGATGCGTGCGAAACGACCTTGAACCCGGGGTTCAAGTGGGTACGCTGGGCCTCCATTGGGCTTCCCGCTACAAGGCGGACCTGCACTCCCGGCGACGTCGCGCACCCGTGGTCGTAATTAAGGGACAAGGCGAATGTTTGCACACGCCGTCGTTCACAGCAGAGAACGCATGGCCATTATAGCCAACCGGACCGGATCGGATACCCCGTTCGTCGGTCCAATTACGTGCCAATTCAGAACAATGAAAAACGCGTGCAGTTCAGCCCGCGTCGAGGGCCCGGTCCAACCGCCTGTTCAGATCGGCCAGCGTCTGCTGCAGGGCGACCCCTTGGCGCGCATGGTCGTCGCGCAGCTGCTGCAGTTCATGCGCCAGGTTCAGCGCGGCCAGCACCGCGACGCGGTCCACGGCGGCCATGCGGTTGCTGCCGCGGATCTCGCGCATCTTGGCGTCCAGCAGGCGCGCGGCGGCGGTGAGGCTTTCGCGCTCTTCGGCGCCCACGCCCACGGTGTATTCGCGGTCCAGGATGCGGACACTGACCGGTTCGGTCTGGCTCATGTGTGCTGCTCCAGGCTTTTGAGCCGGGTGATCATCGCTTCCACCCGCGAGCGCGCCTGCTCGTTCTTGGCCAGCAGCTGCGAGCGCTCGTTGACCAGCTGTTCCTGCTGGTGGCGCAGGCTGCGGTTTTCCTCGGCCAGGCGCTGGTTGCGGTCCAGCAACGCCTCCACCCGGGCGGCAAAGGCCTGCAATTGGGCGATGGCATCGGCGGGTTCCATGTCCGGCACGATAGGCAAGCGGGGTGGAGCCGGTCAAGCTAATAATGACAAGGGGCGGATTGATACACTGTGGCGCTGCCAACCCAGGGTTGCCGGCGGCGCCGCCGACCCACCAGATCGAGCCCCAAGATGACCGAACTTCCGAGTGTCAACGACGTAAACCAGGCCAGCCAGGCGGCCGGCCTGGGCGCTACTGCCGCGGAGCTCCACGGAGGCCTGTGCGGCTGGCTGGCGGCCGGCGGCGCGCCGGTGCCCGAATGGCCGGCCCGTGTGCTGGCCGACGACAACCTGCCCACCCCGACCGCAGGCGATGCGCTGGACCGGCTGCTGGGCGCCAGCGTGGCGCAGCTGGAGGACCGCGATTTCGCCTTCGAGCTGCTGCTCAGCGACAGCGATGACACCGCCGCGCAGGCCGATGCGCTGTTCACCTGGGCGCGTGCGTTCCTGGGCGGCTTCGGCCTCGGTGCGGGCCAGCAGCGTCCCACCCTGTCCGAAGAAGGCGAAGAGGCGCTCAACGACCTGGCCAAGCTGGCCCAGGCCTCGAGCGAGGATTTTGAAAGCGGCAACGATGACGACGAGGACGCGCTCGCCGAAATCGAAGAGTTCATCCGCGTGGCGGTGCTGATCCTGCACGGTGACTGCGTGATGGCCGTGCGCCACCGGCAGCGCCTGAACTGAGATGGATATCCGCGAGTTGACCGGCATCACCGCGGCCGAATACGCGGGGCGCCGCCAGGCGCTGATGGAAATGGCGGGCGATGACGCCATCCTGGTGCTGCCGGCCGCGTCGGAGCGGGTGCGCAGCCTGGATACGCACTATCCGTTCCGGCAGGATTCGGACTTCTGGTACCTGAGCGGCTTCCCGGAGCCGGATGCGGTGCTGGTGCTGATTCCTGGCCGCCGCCACGGCGAAGTGATCCTGTTCTGCCGCGAGCGCGACGCCGACCGCGAAGCCTGGGATGGCGCACGCGCCGGACAGGAAGGCGCGGTGGCGCAGTACGGCATGGACGATGCGTACCCGATCGACGATCTGGACGACATCCTGCCGGGCCTGCTGGAAGGGCGCTCGCGGGTGTACTACCACTTCGGGCGCGACGCCGAGTTCGACCTGAAGCTGATCGGCTGGGTCAACCGGGTGCGTTCGCAGGTGCGGCATGGCGCGCAGCCGCCGCATGAATTCCTGGAACTGGGCCACCTGCTGCACGAGCAGCGGTTGTTCAAGTCGAGCGCGGAAATCGCCCTGATGCAGCGCGCGGCCGACATCACGGTGCAGGCGCACCGGATGGCGATGCGCGCGGCGCGGCCGGGCATCCACGAGTACGAGCTGCAGGCGGACCTGGAGCGCGAGTTCCGCGCCAATGATGCGTGGGCAGCCTACGGCAGCATCGTGGGTACCGGCGCCAACGGCTGCATCCTGCATTACCGCGCCAACAACGCGCGCAGCCGCGATGGCGAGCTGGTGCTGATCGATGCGGGCGCCGAGTACCGCGGCTACGCCAGTGACATCACGCGCACGTTCCCGGTAAATGGTCGCTTCACGGCCGAACAGCGCGCGCTGCACGATCTGGTCGGTGCGGCGCAGGCGGCAGCACTCGCGCAGGCCAAGCCGGGCGTGCCCTACGAGGCGGGCCATCTGGCGGCGGTACAGACGCTCACCGAAGGCCTGCTGCGGCTGGGCCTGCTCACCGGCACGCTGGAAGAAAACATCGCCGACGGCCATTACCAGCGTTTCTACCGGCACAAGACCGGGCACTGGCTGGGCCTGGACGTGCACGACGTGGGCGACTACCGCCTCGCCGGCGATTCGCGGCTGCTGGAACCGGGCATGGTGTTCACCATCGAACCGGGCCTGTACATCAGCGCCGACGACCGCAGCGTGGAAGCGCGCTGGCGCGGCATCGGCATTCGCACCGAGGATGACGTAGTGATCACCGACAGCGGGCATCACGTTCTGACAGCTGGGTTGGCGCGAAGTGCTGATGAGATTGAAGCGGAGATGGCTTCTAGTCGCTGACTGCAGGGTTTGCGCTTAGAGCAGCGTTTCGGTTGCTACGTGCCGGGGAGGCCGACGGGCAGCCCCTTACGGGACACGCCGTAAACCGCCCTCCGGGCCCCGGCCCAGCCGCCAGCGGCTGTGCGTTCAGTCGCACGCGAGGCAGTGCCTCGCAAGCAGTGCGCCTTCACCCATGGGGGCTTGGCAAAAACATCCATGTTTTTGACAGTCCCTACAGGGGCTGCCCGCCGGCCTCCCCCGACAGATGGCAGCGTGCGGATGGCAAGAGCAGACACGCATGGCGTGCCCCTACGCGGCGGGTGCGCGAATGGGGTTGAGGCCGGTTATGCGGCGGGTACGTGAATGGAGCTGGGGGCGGTAGCGTCGGTTCCCAAACGACGGCACGGAACACCACCTCGTCCGTTGACGCATGAAAACGATCGGCACTGCCGTTGATCTTCCCGTGGCCCCCAACACACCGCCGGCCCAGCTCAGGCCATGCGATGCTCACCGGCTGCTCGCCAAAATGCATGAAGCAGCCGGGCAACAGCCCGGCTGCATGGGCAAGCGTCGATCAACGTTACGCCTTGGCGAATTCCGGCCGGGTCAGGTTGTCCGCATCGCCGTCGGTGCACAGCACTTCATCTTCAACGCGGATGCCACCGTAAGGCCTGAAGAAATCCACGCGAGCCCAGTCGATGCTGTCGCCCTGGCCGCGCTGCTTCACTTCGTCCAGCAGCATGTCGATGAAGTACACGCCCGGTTCGATGGTGACCACCATGCCCGGTTCCAATGCGCGGGTCAGGCGCAGGTACGGGTGGCCTTCCGGGCGCTCGACGCGGCCGCCGCGGTCGCTTGCCGCGAAGCCGGCCACGTCGTGGACCTGCAGGCCGATCAGGTGGCCCAGGCCGTGCGGGAAGAAGGCCGCGCTGACGCCGGTGGCCAGCGCCGCCTCCGGCGAGACCTTCAGCACCCCGAAGTCCTTCAGGATGCCCATGAGCGACAGATGCGCATCGATGTGCAGCTGCTTGTAATCCACGCCCGCCCGCACGCCGGCACCCATTTTCTGCTGGGCCGCATCGACCGCATCGATCATCGCCTGGAACTCGTCGTGGCCGGCGGCCGCATACGTGCGCGTGATATCGCTGGCGTAGCCGTACGCGCTGGCGCCGGCGTCGATCAGGAAGCTGCGCAGCGGCTGCGGCGCGCTGCGGCCCAGGTCGGTGTAATGCAGCACCGCAGCGTGTTCGTTCAGCCCGATGATGTTGCCGTAGGGCAGCTCGTTCGCATCCTGGCCGACCGCGCGGCAGTAAGCCATGTGAATCTCGAACTCGCTGGCACCGGCGCGGAACGCCGCCTCGGCCGCGCGGTGGCCGCGCACGCCCAGCTGCTGGGCCTGGCGCATCAGCGCGATTTCATACGCCGTCTTGTACGCCCGGTGCCAGTCCAGGTAGTGGATCACCGGCTCGGGGTTGTTCGGGGTGAACGCGCCCAGCGCGCTCTGCGGCTCGCCCAGGATCGCGCAGCGCGCCGCATCGCGTGGCAGCAGCGCCAGCGCCTGGTCCGGCGTGCGGATGATCTCGATGTCGAAGTGTTCCACCCACCAGCCGTTCGGCGCATCAGGCACCACGTGCCAGTAATCGAACGGCTGGTGGAAGATCACCTTCGGGCGCTGGCCCGGCGTGTATACCACCCAGCTGTTGGGCACCTTGGTCAGCGGCAGCCAGGCCTTGAAGTTCGGGTTCACCGCGTACGGGTAATCGCGGTCATCGAAGGCCTGGTAGTGCAGCGTGCCGCTGGGAATCACCAGGTGGTCGAAGCCGCCGCGCGCCAGCGCCTCGTCGGCGCGTTGGCACAGCACGCGGACATGATGGGAATACAGGGCGGCGAGGTCGGGCTGGTTCATCGCGGAAGCTCACAGGGCAGTGCGGAATGCAGCCCCTGATTCTGCCGCAATCAGCCCGTGCGCGCTGTGCCGGAACCGGCACTCACACCGCCGAAGATTCCTCGGCGATCCAGGCGCGTAGCTGGTCGCGGTGCTCGCGGCTCAGTGTGAGGAAGCGGAAGCCCGCCCAGGACTGGCCCGGCGCATTGCTCTGTTCGATCCACAGCAGGTGCGCCCCCACGTCCACCTGCACCGGTTGGCCGTTCGGCCCCTGGATGGCGAAGCGGAACTGGTAGTTGCCGTCCGGCGTCAATGGCACCGAACAGATCATCAGCATGCCGGTTTCGGACACATTGCCCAGCCGGCCGATCACCGCCTCGGCCATCGTGTCGGTCACCGGCACCTGCTCGGCCACCTGGCGGCGGGGCGCGCGGCGGGTGTCGTCGTTCATTCGTCAGTCTCTGCAGTGGCCGGGGTGCCGGCCAGCGAGCGCAGGGTGCGCAGCGTGGCCTGCCAGGCGCGGTCGATCAGGCGGCTCTTGCCCTCGCTGACCAGGCGCGCCTGCCCGTGCACCATCAGCCGGGCCAGGCTGTCCAGCGAATGCTCGGCCACCTTCTGCCCGCGCGGATTGACGAACAGCGCGTTGTCGGTGATCAGGCTGTACCAGGACAGCCGCTGGCGGCGCATGTCGCCCTGCTGGTTGGTGGTGAATTCGAACCAGGTGCCGAACGGCAGCGTGCGCAGCTGGCGGTAACAGTCTTCCTCGGCAGGGCTGCGCGCCAGCGGCGCCTCGCGCCGGGCTTCGGTGCCTTCGGCCTGCTCCCCCAGCCGGGTGCGCGCACGGATGCGCGCGGTCAGTTCGGTGCGTGAGCTGCTGTCGTCTTCACCGCCCGGGGTGGACAGCCGTCGCGCGATCGCCGCCGCTTCGTCGTGGTGGTAGCCGACCTGCAGCAGTGCCGCTTCGACCTGCTCGCCGAGCTGGGTATCACTCCCGGCGCTGCCGGGTGGTTGGCAGGTGACCTCGGCGATGCGTGCGGTTTCCTGCTCGCGCGCCTGCCATTGCTCGGAGCCTTCGCCGCTGCGCAGCAGGGTCAGGGTCAGCACGTCCGACCAGGCCTGCTTCAGCAGCGACTGCACGAACCGCGGCGGCGCGGTCTGCGCGCACAGCTGTTCGATGCTGGCGCCGGCCTGCTGCTTGGCCGATTCCAGCCGTTCCTTGCCGCGCGCCGCTTCCACGTGGCGGCGCTCGGCCAGCTCGGCCTTGTGCGCCAGGGCCCGGAAGTGCTGCTGGATCTCGTCGTTGGCCGCTTCGAAGACCGCCGCATCGCCCTCGTAGTCGGTGACCACCTTGTCGACGGCGCGGTCCAGCTTCTGCACCAGCTGCGGGTCGACATCCTCCTCGCCCAGCCAGTTGGCGCCGGCTTCGGCCACCGCGTTGAGCAGCTCGCGGGCCGGGTGCTGGTCGCGCACGAAGAAGGCCGGGTCGGACAGTGCCGCGCGCGCCACCGGTACCTGCAGGCGGGTGAGCAGGTCCACGGCGGCCGCGTCGGGGCGGACCTCGCGGTGGATCTGCCCGTACAGCATGTCCAGCAGGTCGAAGGTGTCGGTGTCCTTGACCGTCAGCGCGGCCTGCGGGCCGTGGTCGGCGCGCATCTGGGCGAGCAGGGCGTTGTGCAGGTCGGCCATGCTGCGGCGCACGCCGGCCGACTGCGCCTGCAGCTTGGCCAATGTGGCGTGCAGGTTGCCGCTGGAGATCGCGACCGGTTCCGGGCGCTCACCTGCCGCCGCAGCCTCCGGATGGGGCGACGCCCCGGCAGCGGCCTGCGCTCCCTCAGCCCCCCCGGTGGCAGGGCCGGCGGCGGTACCGGGCTGGCCCGGCGCCATCGGAATGCCGGCGCCCAGACCCGCGGCACCCTGGGTGTGGCGGGCGGCGTCCAGAAGGTGGTGCAGGGCCGACAACGCCGGGGCATTCATGTCGACCGCGGCTGCGTCCGCAGGCGGTACAGCGGCGGCCGGCTGCCCAGGGGCCGGCGCCGGCGGCGCCATCTGGCCGATCACCTCGCTGGTCATCGCCGCCCAGCTGCCGCTGCTGGCAGAACA
>NZ_JBNBBE010000021.1:0-31387 GCF_050031795.1 Stenotrophomonas sp. SrG | reverse complement strand
TGGTGTAGACCAGCCCTGGCAGCACGCCCTCATGGGTCAGCAGCACGTTGGCGCGTTCCAGCAGCTCGCCCAGGCGTTCCAGCAGCTGGCGGTCGAACACGCGGAACAGCGCCAGCTGGGTTTCCAGGCCCAGCGCGAATTCCTCGCCCAGCTCACGGGTGATCCGGCACAGCACGTAGGGCCCGAACGGCAGGTCCTCGGCATCGAATGCCGGGCCGGCGGCGAGCACGCCGAAGCGCTGCCCCAGCAGCTGCAGCGCACTGGCCGAGCGCTGCGCCTCGCGCCGGGTGATGTCGGCCAGCACGATGTCGCGGTCGATATCGGTGTCGGTGACCAGGGTCAGCGTGGTGGCCGCCACCGGCGCGCTGGGTGCCGGCACGTGCCGCACCCGCGGTTCGCGCAGGTTGGCCAGGGCCGTGGCCAGGGCGTCCAGGAAGCGCGGCGCGAACTGCGCGTTGACGTCGTGCAGGCGCCGGGCCTGGGCGTAGATGTCGGCCTGGATCTGGCTGTTGCGGGCGCGTTCGGCGTCGCGGAACAGCTCGCGCTCCAGCTCCACGATGGTCAGCTTGAGCGGGGTGCTCAGGGTCTGCACGGCCAGCGCGTGCAGCGCCGCCAGCAGGCGGCGCACGCGTGGCGGTGCATTGACCCCGGCGAACCGGGTCGGATCGGATGACGATGAAGGTGCGGACGCAGACATCCGTTGTAGGTTCCGGCTCCCCTGAGAGCACAGAATCTAACGTTTTCCCGGGGTCCCCGCCAGAAGGGATCTCCCGACATCCTCAGCCCAGGAACAACTCCACCACGTCGTTGGTGAAACGCCGGCCCAGCTCGGTCGGCTGCACATGGTCGCCCTGCACCGTCATCCAGCCGTTGGCGAGGGCGGTCTGCAGCGGCGCGGCGATGCTCGCCCGGTCCAGCCCGGTGCGCGACTCGAAGTCCTTGAACCGGAAGCCCTCGTGCAGCCGCAGCAGGTTGAGCATGTATTCGAACGGCAGGCGGTCGGCGCCGATCACCTCGTCGCCGCCGATCGACGCGGCCGTGCCGGCAGTGTCCATGAACGTCTGCGGGTGCTTGTGCTTCCAGCGACGCAGCACGTGCTGCCCGGCGCCGGAGCTGATCTTGCCGTGGGCGCCGGCACCGATGCCCAGGTAATCGCCGAAGCGCCAGTAGTTCAGGTTGTGCTGGCTCTGCCGCCCGGGGCGCGCGTACGCGCTCACTTCGTACTGGGCATAGCCGGCCTCGGCCAGCAGGCGCTGGCAGTGCTCCTGCATGTCCCAGGCCGAATCATCGTCGGGAATGCCCTGCGGCGGCCGCGCGAAGAACACCGTGTTCGGCTCCAGGGTGAGCTGGTAGTGCGACAGGTGGGTGGGCTGCAGCGCGAACGCGCGTTCCAGGTCGTGCTCGGCCTGGGCCAGGGTCTGCTGCGGCAGCGCGTACATCAGGTCGATGTTGAAGTTGTCGTAACCGGCATCCTGGGCCAGCTTCACCGCGCGCTCGGCTTCGCCGCTGTCGTGGATGCGGCCCAGCCGCTGCAGTGCCTCATCGTTGAAGGTCTGGATGCCGAAGCTGATCCGGTTCACCCCGGCCGCGCGGTAGCGGTCGAAGCGGCCGTGCTCGGCCGTGCCCGGGTTGGTTTCCAGGGTCACCTCCAGGTTCGGGGCGAAGCGCAGCCGTGCCGAAGCTGCCTGCAGGAAGCGGTCGATCGCCTCCGGCGGGAACAGGCTGGGCGTGCCGCCGCCGAAGAACACGCTGTTCACCACCCGGCCCCAGACCAGCGGCAGGTCCTGGTCGAGGTCGCGGATCAGCGCGTCGATGTAGGACTCGAACGGCAGTTCGCCCTTGGCCTGGTGCGAGTTGAAATCGCAATACGGGCACTTGCGCACGCACCACGGCAGGTGCACGTACAGCGACAGCGGCGGCGGTACCAGCGACACCGCGTGGTCGTGGTCGCAGTTCCCGCCCGGCAAACAATCGTGGTCTGACATGGTGCCCATCATTTCAGATCAACGCCGACAGCTTCTGCTTCAACACCTGCAATGCCTTGCCGCGGTGGCTCATCGCGTTCTTTACATCCGGTGCCATTTCCGCGGCGGTCTGGCCCAGCACCGTGTCCAGGAACAGCGGGTTGTAGCCGAAGCCGTGGCTGCCGCGCAGTTCGTCCAGGATCTCGCCTTCCCAGCTGCCTTCGCAGATCAGCGGCTGCGGGTCGTTGGCGTGGCGCAGCAGCACGATCACCGCGTAGAAGCGCGCGGTGCGGCGCTCGGCCGGTACATCGCGCATGGCGTCCAGCAGCTTGGCGTTGTTGGCCGCGTCATCGGTCGGGCTGCCGGCATAACGCGCGCTGTACAGACCGGGCGCGCCGTCCAGCGCATCCACGATCAGGCCCGAATCGTCGGCCAGCGCCGGCAGGCCGGTGCTGGCGCAGGCATGCCGCGCCTTGATCAATGCGTTCTCGACGAAGGTCAGGCCGGTTTCCGGCACATCGCTCACGCCCAGCGCGCCCTGCGCCACGATTTCCAGTGGCAGGCCGGCCAGCATCGCCTGCAGTTCCTTCAGCTTGCCGGCGTTGCCGCTGGCCAGTACCAGTTTCATTGCTTGGGCTCCAGCAGGTCCCACGTGTTGCCGTACAGGTCGCGGAACACCGCAACCGTGGCGTAGGGCTCTTCGCGCGGGGCTTCAAGGAATTCCACGCCGCGCGCGGTCATCGCGGCATGGTCGCGGTAGAAATCGTCGGTATTGAGGAAGAAACCGACCCGGCCACCGGTCTGGTTGCCGACCCGGCTCTGCTGCTCTTCATTGCTGGCGCGTGCCAGCAGCAGCGCCGCCGCGCTGCCGTCGGTAGGACCAACCACCACCCAGCGTTTGCTGCCCTGGTCGATGTCATCGATCAGATGGAAGCCGAGCTTGCCCGTGTACCAGGCGATCGCCTCGTCGTAATCGGCCACCACCAGGGTGACCAGGGCGAGGCGCCGGCTCACGGCTGTGCCAGTGCGGCCTGCTGGGCCGCGAACAGGTCGGTGATGCCCTTTTCGGCCAGCGCCAGCAGCGCGTCCAGCTCATCGCGGCGGAACGCGTGGCCTTCGGCGGTGCCCTGCAGCTCGATGAAGCCGCCGCCATCGTTCATCACCACGTTCATGTCGGTGTCGCAGTCGCTGTCTTCGGCGTAGTCCAGGTCCAGCACCGGGGTGCCGCGGTAGATGCCGACCGACACCGCGGCAACGGCGCCGAAGATCGGGTTGCGCTTGATGTCGCCGCGCTTGATCAGGAAGTTCACCGCATCCACCAGCGCCACGTAGGCACCGGTGATGGCGGCGGTGCGGGTGCCGCCATCGGCCTGCAGCACGTCACAGTCCAGGGTAATGGTGCGTTCGCCCAGTGCGCTCCGATCAATGCAGGCGCGCAGGGTGCGGCCGATCAGGCGCTGGATTTCCAGGGTGCGGCCGCCCTGCTTGCCGCGCGCCGCTTCGCGGTCGTTGCGGGTGTGGGTGGAGCGCGGCAGCATGCCGTATTCGGCCGTGACCCAGCCTTCGCCCTTGCCGCGCAGGAAGCCCGGCACGCGGTTTTCCACGCTGGCGGTGCACAGCACGCGGGTTTCACCGAAGCTGACCAGCACCGAGCCTTCGGCATGGCGGGTGAAGGCGCGTTCGATGCGCACTTCGCGCAACTGGTCGGCCTGGCGGCCGCTGGGACGGGGATCGGACATGGATGGCTTCCGGTAAGACGAGGGATGCGGGACCGCGCCCGGACCGGGGACCGGCAGGCGAGGAGGCTCCAAAGGAACCGCTAGGGTACCATTTGCACTTTGAGAGCATCGGAAACCCGCATGATTCGAAGCATGACCGCCTATGCCGGCGGCGAGCGCGCCACACCCTGGGGCACGCTGGCCTGTGAGCTGCGCTCGGTCAACCACCGGTTCCTGGAGGTGGGCGTGCGCCTGCCCGAGGAGCTGCGTGCGCTTGAACCGCAACTGCGGGAGCGTGTCGCCAACCGCTGCAGCCGCGGCAAGATCGATCTGGTCATGCGCCTGCGCGCGCCGGAGGTCACCGGGGCATTGGTGGTCAACGATGCGCTGCTGGCCCAGCTCGGCGAGCTGGCCAGCCGGCTGGCGCCGGGCTTCCCCAGCCTGCAGGTGAGTTTCACCGAACTGCTGCAGGTGCCGGGCGTGATGCAGGGCGAGGCAGTTGATGCCGCCGCCCTTCAGGCCGAGGCCCTGGCCCTGCTGGAAGAAAGCCTGGACGGCTTCGTCGCGGCGCGTGAGCGCGAGGGCGACAAGCTGGCCACGGCGATCCAGGAGCGCGTCGATGGCGTGGAGCGCATCGCCGCGGAGGTCACCACCCTGATTCCGCTGATCCGCGATGGCCAGCGCGCCAAGCTGTCGGCCCGGCTGGCCGACCTGCCGCACCCGGTCGATCCTGGCCGCGCCGAGCAGGAACTGGTGCTGTGGCTGCAGAAGCTGGACGTGGACGAGGAGCTGGACCGCCTGCGCAGCCACATCGTGGAAATCCGCCGTGTGCTCACGCAACGCGAGCCGGTCGGCCGCCGCCTGGACTTCCTGTTGCAGGAGTTCAACCGCGAAGCCAACACGCTGGGCTCCAAGTCGGTGGACAGCCGCACCTCCAATGCCGCCGTCGAGCTGAAGGTGCTGATCGACCAGATCCGCGAACAGGTGCAGAACATCGAATGAGCAGCCAGCCCCTCCAGAGCCCGGAACCGGCCCGCGGCACGCTGTACATCGTGGCCGCCCCGTCCGGGGCCGGTAAAAGCAGCATCGTCAACGCCACCCTGGCGCGCGACCCGCAGATCGCCCTGTCGATCTCGTTCACCTCCCGTGCGATGCGCCCGGGAGAAGTGAACGGCGAGCACTATCACTTTGTCAGTGCGCCCGAATTCGAGCGGATGATCGCCGCCGGCGACTTCTTCGAACACGCCTGGGTGCATGGGGACTGGAAGGGCACCGCCCGCCAGTCGGTCGAGCCGCAGTTGTCGGCCGGCCAGGACGTGCTGCTGGAGATCGACTGGCAGGGCGCCCAGCAGGTCCGCCAGCTGGTCCCCGGCACGGTCACGGTGTTCATCCTGCCGCCGTCGAAACAGGCCCTGCAGGACCGCATGCGCAAGCGTGGGCAGGACAGCGAGGCGGTGATCGCCCAGCGCCTGGCCGCCGCCCGCGAGGAAATGCTGCATTTCAACGACTTCGACTACGTCATCGTCAACGAAGTGTTCGAGACCGCCGTGGACGAGCTGTGCGCCATCTTCACCGCCAGCCGCCTGCGCCGGGAGTCCCAGAAGGTCCGCCACGCGGGCCTGATCCAGGCCCTGCTGACCCAGGACGCAACGGCAACTGACTGATTCACAAGGGGCGGGTAGCCGCTCGGCTTGATTTTGTCCAGCCCTGGCCGGTACAATCCGTCCCCTTTCCCTCATTCGATGAGCAGCCCCTGCCGGCTGCCGGGAGCCCGCATGGCCCGCATCACCGTAGAAGATTGCCTGGAAGTCGTCGATAACCGTTTCGAGCTGGTCATGATGGCGTCCAAGCGCGCCCGTCAGCTGGCCAACGGTGTCCAGGCCACCCTGGACAACAGCGAAACCGAAGACAAGCCGACCGTGCTGGCGCTGCGCGAAATTGCCGCCCGCAAGATCGACAACGCCCTGATCGACGAAGTCGAGAAGGCCGAGCGCGAGCGTGCCGAGCGTGAAGCACTGGAATGGGCCGCTGCCGAAGTCGTCGCCGACGAAGACATGTCCAAGAACGACGACTGATCCCATCCGATCATCCGTTGTTGCAACAGACAGCCCGCCATGTGCGGGCTGTCTGCTTTTGAGCGGCAGGTCACCCCGTTGGTGGTGACGCATTTGACGATTGCCCGAACGCAATAGTTTGCCGTTATCCCGTCGCTGGAATAGTCTTCCAGCCATGAACCCAGGCCCCTCTGCCAAGGTCGCCACGTCTCCCGGCGCGGCCGTACCCGACTATGTCCTCCAGCTTGAACGCGCAGCCCATTACCTGCCGCCCGAGCAGTTGCCGCTGCTGCGTCGCGCCTGGGAGGTAGGGGCCTCCGCGCATGCCGGGCAGACCCGCAAATCGGGCGAGCCGTACATCACCCATCCGGTGGCGGTGGCGCAGGTACTGGCCGAGCTGGGCCTGGACGTGGAAGCGCTGATCGCCGCGATCCTGCACGACACCATCGAAGACACCCCGCTGACCCGCGAAGAACTGGCCGCCGAATTCGGCGAAGCCGTGGCCGAGCTGGTCGATGGGGTGACCAAGCTGGACAAGCTGAAGTTCCGCGACCGCCAGGAAGCGGCCGCCGAAAGCTTCCGCAAGATGCTGCTGGCGATGTCGCGCGACCTGCGCGTGATCATGATCAAGCTGGCCGACCGCCTGCACAACATGCGCACGCTGGGCGCGCAGAGCACCGAGGCGCGCGGCCGCATCGCGCGTGAGACCCTGGAGATCTACGCCCCGATCGCGCAGCGGCTGGGCATGAGCCTGGTCAAGAGCGAGCTGCAGAACCTGGGCTTCAAGGCGCTGTACCCGTGGCGCCACGCGATCCTGGAAAAGCACATCCGCAGCCAGCCGGTGGTACGCCGCGAGGCAATGGCACAGGTGGAAGTGCAGCTGTCGCAGCGGCTGGCCAAGGAAGGGCTGGAACACCGCCTGGTCAGCCGGATCAAGACCCCGTGGAGCATCTACAACAAGATGCGCGACGAGAACAAATCCTTCGACCAGGTCATGGACGTGTTCGGCTTCCGCCTGGTCGTGCGCAGCGTGCCCAACTGTTACCACGCGCTGGGTTCGGTGCATGCCACCTTCAAGCCGCTGGATGGGCGCTTCCGCGATTTCATCGCCATTCCCAAGGCCAACGGCTACCAGTCGCTGCACACGGTGCTGTTCGGCCCGTACGGCTCGCCGATCGAAGTGCAGATCCGCACCGAGGAAATGGACCTGATCGCCGAGCGCGGCGTGGCCGCGCACTGGACCTACAAGTTCGGTGGCGACACCCCCAACAGCGCGCAGAGCCGTGCGCATGCCTGGATCGTGGAACTGATCGATTCGCAGCGCGCCGCCGGTTCGTCGCTCGAATTCCTCGACAACGTCAAGGTCGACCTGTTCCCGGACGAGGTCTACCTGTTCACGCCCAAGGGCAAGATCCTGGCCCTGCCGCGCAACTCCACCGCGCTGGACTTCGCCTATGCGGTGCACACCGACGTGGGCAACATGGCGGTGGCCTCGCGCGTGGACAAGAAACTGGTGCCGCTGCGCACCAAGCTGGTCAGTGGGCAGACCGTGGAAGTCATTACTGCGCGCTCGGCCACGCCCAAGCCGCAGTGGCTCGAATTCGTGGTCAGCTCCAAGGCGCGCACCGCGATCCGCCACCAGCTCAAGCAGCTCGAGCACGAAGATGCCGTGCAGCTGGGCCACCGCATGCTGGACCGCGCGCTGGAGGCGATGGACAGCTCGCTCGAACGCCTGCCCAAGGGGCGTCTGGATGCGTTCCTTGCCGAACACCGCTACCCGCGCCTGGAGGCCCTGCTGGCCGAAGTGGCGCTGGGCAACTGGATGCCCAACCAGGCCGCGCAGGCACTGATGGCCTACGCCGAACTGCGCGGCGGCGCGCATTCCAAGCACTCGCAGGAAAAGATCCTGATCAACGGCAGCGAACGCGGCGTGGTCAGCTTCGCCAACTGCTGCCAGCCGATTCCCGGCGACGAGATCATGGGCTACCACACCGCCGGCAAGGGCATCGTGGTGCACCGCCTGGACTGCCCGAACCTGGCCGAACTACGCAAGTCGCCCGAGCGCTGGGTGCCGATCGGCTGGGACACCACCGTCTCCGGCGATTACGACACTGCGCTGGTGGTGGAAGTGGAGAACGGCACCGGTGTGCTGGCCCAGCTGGCCGCGGCGATCGCGCAGAGCCATTCCAACATCGAGCGGGTGGATTACCTGGACCGCGACTTCAACGCCGCCGTGCTGGCCTTCAACATCCAGGTCCGCGACCGCAACCACCTGGCCGAAGTGATGCGCCGGCTGCGGCGTTTGTCGGTCGTCCAGTCGGTGCGCAGGCAATAGGCAATGATCGAAACCGATACAATGGCCCACCATTGTTCGACATAACGAGGCACCCCATGTCCCGCCAGATCATCAACACCGAAAACGCACCGGCCGCGATCGGTCCGTATTCGCAGGCCGTGCGTGCCGGCAACACCGTGTACTTCTCCGGCCAGATTCCGCTGGACCCGGCCACCGGCGACATCGTCGGTGCCGGTGATGTCGAAGCGCAGGCCCGCCGCGCCTTCGACAACCTCAAGGCAGTGGCCGAAGCCGCCGGCGGCTCGCTGGACAAGGTGGTCCGCCTGGGCCTGTACCTGACCGACCTGGCCGAATTCGCCAAGGTCAACGCGGTCATGCAGGACTACTTCCAGGCGCCGTTCCCGGCCCGCTCCACCATCGAAGTGTCCGGCCTGCCCAAGGGCGCCAACTTCGAGGTTGATGCGGTGATGGTCATCGACTGACCGCCACGTGGCACGCAGACCGGCGGTCACCCCGGCGCTGGCGCCGTCCGGCGAAGCTTCGCTGGCGGTGCTTGCCGGCGTGGGTCCGGCCGTGGCCGCCAAGCTGTCGGCGCGCGGCCTGTCCTCGTTGCAGGACCTGTGGCTGCACCTGCCGCTGCGGTATGAAGACCGCACCGCGCTGACCCGCATCCAGGACCTGCGCAACGGCGTGCCGGCGCAGGTGGAAGTCCGCGTGGTCGCGGTGGACCGCGGCATGCGCTTCCGCCCGACCCTGAAAGTGGCAGTGGAAGACGAAGGGCAGGGCACCCTGGTGCTGCGCTTCTTCCACTTCCGCCAGCAGCAGGTGGCCCAGTTCTCCGTGGGCACCCGCCTGCGCTGCTTCGGCACGCCCAAGCCGGGCCAGCTGGGGCTGGAAATCGTCCACCCGAGCTACCAGGTGCTCGGCCGTACCGATGACCCGGCGCTGGGCGACAGCCTGGACCCGGTCTATCCCGCAGTGGAAGGCATCGGCCCGGCCACGCTGCGCCGCCTGATCGGCCAGGCGCTGGACCGCCTGCCCGAAGAATCCAGCCTTGAACTGCTGCCGCCGGGCTGGCTCGATGGCCTGGCGTTGCCCTCGCTGCGCAGTGCCTTGCTGACCGTGCACCGCCCGCCACCCGACGCCAACCTGGCCGCGCTCGCTGCAGGCACGCATCCCGCACAGCGCCGGCTGGCGCTGGAAGAGCTGTTGGCCCACCACCTGAGCCTGCGCCGCCAACGCATTGCCCTGCAGGCGCACCATGCGCCACCGCTGGCCGGCCCGGGAAAACTGGCCAAGGCCCTGCTCAAGCAGCTGCCCTTTGCCCTGACCGCTGCGCAGAAACGTGTGTTCACCCAGATCCGCGAGGACCTGGCCCAGTCGCGCCCGATGCTGCGGCTGGTGCAGGGCGATGTCGGCTCGGGCAAGACTGTGGTGGCCGCGCTGGCGGCCATGCTGGCGGTGGAGCAGGGCAAGCAGGTCGCGCTGGCTGCCCCCACCGAACTGCTGGCCGAACAGCACCTCACCAACCTGCGCGGCTGGCTGGAACCGCTGGGCGTGCAGGTCGCCTGGCTGGCCGGCAAGGTCACCGGCAAGGCGCGCGCGAAGGTGCTCGAACAGGTCGCCAACGGGCAGGCCCAGGTGGTGGTGGGCACCCATGCGCTGATGCAGGAATCGGTGGTGTTCCACGACCTGGCGCTGGCCATCGTCGACGAGCAGCACCGGTTCGGCGTGCACCAGCGGCTTGCGCTGCGCGACAAGGGACCGGGCGGGCACAGCGTGCCGCACCAGCTGGTGATGACCGCCACGCCGATTCCGCGCACGCTGGCAATGTCCGAATACGCCGACCTGGACGTGTCGGCGATCGACGAACTACCGCCCGGGCGCACCCCGGTGCAGACCGTGGCCTTGAACAATGACCGCCGCCCGGAACTGATCGAGCGCATCGCGCTGGCCTGCCGCGAAGGCCGCCAGGTTTACTGGGTGTGCACCCTGATCGAAGAAAACGACGAGCTGGATGCCACTCCCGCGCAGGCCACGTTCGAATCGCTGCAGGCGTTGCTGCCGGGCGTGCGGGTGGGGCTGGTGCATGGCCGGCTGAAGGCCAGCGAGAAGCTGGCCACCATGGTCGCGTTCAAGGCCGGGCAGATCGACCTGCTGGTGGCCACCACGGTGATCGAAGTCGGCGTGGACGTGCCCAATGCCTCGTTGATGGTGATCGAGAACGCCGAACGCCTTGGCCTGGCCCAGCTGCACCAGCTGCGCGGACGGGTCGGGCGTGGTTCGGCGGTGTCGCGCTGCGTACTGCTGTACCAGGCGCGGCTGTCGGCGATGGCACGCGAGCGCCTGGAAACCATGCGGCAGACCAACGATGGCTTCGTGATCGCCGAAAAGGACCTGGAACTGCGCGGTCCGGGTGAGCTGCTGGGTACCCGCCAGACCGGCCTGGCTGGCTTCCGCATGGCCGACCTGGCCCGTGACGCGGATCTGCTGCCGGGCGTGCATGCGCTGGCTGAGCGTCTGCTGGCCGACGCCCCGCTGGTGGCCGACCGGGTCGTGGAGCGGTGGATTGGATCGGCGGTACGATACGCAGGAGCGTAACGACCAACGGTCGTTACCTACCGATCCACCGTGGTTGTGCCGCCGGTAGATCACGACCGTTGGTCGTGACCGGCTTCGGCGCCGGCCTTGTATTTGTCATCTGCGGGTGAGACATTCCGTTGCCGCTAGATAAAGACGGCACGCATGACCAAGAAGATTCCGCTGTTGATCGACACCGATCCGGGTGTCGATGACGCCCTGGCCCTGTTGATGGCCTTTGCCGACGAACGCCATGACGTGGTCGGCCTCACCATTGCCGCCGGCAATGTCGGCCTGGACCACACGGTCCGCAATGCGCTGAAACTGTGTGAAGTGGCCGGGCGTGAAGACGTGCCGGTGTTCGCCGGTACCCCCGAACCGCTGGTGCACCCGTCGGTGGATGCGGCCCACGTTCATGGCGCCGACGGCTTCGGCGACGTCAACCTGCCGGCCGCCAAGCGCCAGGCCGAAGCCGAACACGCCGCGCTGGCCATCCTGCGCCTGTCCCATGAGTACGCCGGTGAGCTGTTCCTGGTGGCCCTCGGCCCGCTGACCAACCTGGCCCTGGCGCTCAAGCTCGACCCGACCCTGCCGCAGCGCGTGAAGCGCTTCCTGGTCATGGGCGGGGCGGTCACCTGCCACGGCAACATCACCCCGGCGGCCGAGTTCAACATCGCCTTCGATCCCGAAGCGGCGCACGTGGTGTTCACCGGCTTCCCGCACATCGAAGTGGCCGACTGGGAAGCCACCGTCGCCCACGGCCTGCTGCACAAGGATGTCGAGCAGTGGCTGGCCTTCGACAGCGACAAGGCGCGCTTCTACGAGCTGATCTCGCGCCAGACCCGCCTGTGGTCCGAAGACAGCCGCGGCGAGCGCTGGTTCGCCGCCGACGCCCTCGCCATGGCCTGGGCGCTGCAGCCGGAAGGCGCGCTGCGGGTCGAATCGCGCCCGCTGAACATCGAACTGGCCGGGGCCCACAGCCGGGGTGCTACCATTGTCGACTGGAACCGCCAGACGGGGCAGCCGGACAACACCCAGCTGCTCCTGGCCTACGACCAGGGCCGCTTTGAGGCCCAGGTCCGGGCTGCGCTCGGCGTCGCCTGAAGCCGCTGCGGCGGCCCTTATACTGCGGATGACGGTCCCTGGCTTGCCCTTGACGGCAGCCGGGGCTATAATGCCGCTCTTGCGTTTTCCTTACCCTTTTTACGGTGTGCCCCATGAAGGACGATATCCATCCGACCTACCGTGACGTCATCTTTCAGGACGTCACCTCCGATTTCAAAATCCTGACCCGCTCGACCATGGCCACCAAGGAAACGGCGACCTGGGAAGACGGCAAGGAATACCCGCTCGTCAAGATCGAAATCTCCTCTGCTTCGCACCCGTTCTACACGGGCAAGCACAAGGTGATCGACACCAGCGGCCGTATCGACAAGTTCCAGAAGCGTTTCGGCAAGCCGGCGGCGCCGTCTGCTGCCTGAGCTGTCGACACTGCTGCATGAAAACAACGGTCGCCTCGGCGGCCGTTGTTTTTTTATGCCTGCGGCAAAGCCTGCTGGCGGATGAACGACGGTTCATAAATTCCCCCGCCGCGCGGAACGCAGTGTCCATTCCAGCCCGCCTGGCGCTTGCCGGTGCTTGTGCGGCAAGGGCGAGCGGGGTGTGCGTCTACGACTTCCGTCCTAGGGCGTGGCAAATGTTGCTGTGCGATAATGACGTGATCCACAGCACAGGCTGTGGACTTACTTTCACGTGCCTGCCCCACGCGCTTGGGTGGGCGCCTTCCCCTTGAGGAGCGCACACAGTGTCCGATCTTGATCAGGTCACGCTGAATGCCGGCGATAAGTCGGTTGTTCTGCCTGTCATCAAACCCACGCTCGGCAACGATTGCGTCGATATTTCGAAGCTGACCAAGGAAACCGGTCTCTTCACCTACGACTCCGGCTTCACCGCCACCGCCAGCTGCAAGTCCGCCATCACCTACATCGACGGTGACAAGGGCGTGCTGCTGTATCGCGGCTACCCCATCGAGCAGCTGTCGGAAAAGTCCAGCTACGTCGAAGTGGCTTACCTGCTGATCAACGGCGAGCGTCCGAGCGCCGAGCAGCTGAAGGCCTTCACCGATGAGCTGGCTGCCGAAGCCAACGTCGATGCCTCGATCAATGCCCTGATCGCCAGCTTCGACAAGGATGCCCACCCGATGGCCATCCTGACCGCTGCCATCGCGCAGCTGTCGGCGAAGTACCACGCCTCGCTGGACCTGTCCGACGCCGAACAGCGCCGCCAGTCCGCCGTCCGCCTGATCGCCAAGGTGCCGACCCTGTCGGCGCTGATCTACCGCCACGGCAAGGGCCTGCCGGCCAACACGCCGGACACCTCGCTGGATTACGTCAGCCGCTTCCTGAAGCAGACCTTCGAGTCGGCCGATGGCCAGTACGAGCTGAACCCGGACGTGGTCAAGGCGCTGGACCTGCTCTTCATCCTGCATGCCGACCACGAGCAGAACGCCTCCACCTCGACGGTGCGCCTGGTCGGTTCGACCGGTGCCAACCCGTATGCGTCGGTCGCCGCTGGCGTCACCGCGCTGTGGGGTCCGGCCCACGGCGGTGCCAACGAAGCCGTGCTGAAGATGCTGGAAGAAATCGGTTCGGCGGACAACGTTGAATCGGCCGTGCTCAAGGCCAAGGACAAGACCTCGGGCTTCCGCCTGATGGGCTTCGGCCACCGCGTGTACAAGAACTTCGACCCGCGCGCGAAGGTCATCGGCGAGATGACCGGCAAGGTGCTCAAGCAGCTGGGCGTGCAGGATCCGCTGCTGGACGTTGCCGTGAAGCTGGAACAGGCCGCGCTGCAGGACGACTACTTCGTTGCCCGCAAGCTGTACCCGAACGTCGATTTCTACAGCGGCATCATCTACAAGGCGCTGCAGATCCCGACCGAAATGTTCACTGTCATGTTCGCCCTGGGCCGCACCTCCGGCTGGGTCGCGCACTGGCTCGAACAGCAGGTTGACCCGGAAATGAAGATCGGCCGCCCGCGACAGGTCTACACCGGTAGCGACGTGCGTGACTACCAGGGCTGATCAGCTCCCGTAGTGCGTGAAAAGACGCCTCCGCAAGGGGGCGTTTTTTTTGGGTTCAACAGCGTTCAAGCAGGAGCTTTCAAGCAACAGCCGTCGTGTGCAGGATGCTGCGCGCAGGGCCGGCGGTGGTGGGGGTACGGGGGGCGCCGTGAATCCATCCCTGGAGGCTCTTGCGAAACATCCATGTTTCGCAAAGCCCCCGTACCCCCACCACCGCCGACCCTCTGACAGTCGGCCGGTGACCACGGGAAAAGCAAAAATCACGTCGCCGGCCCTGCGCGCAGCATCCTGCAAACGACGGCTTTGGCTTTGGCTTTAGCTCTGGCTTCAGCGTTGCGCCTTTCGCTTTCAGCTTCCGGCAATACCACGCCGTGCCGCGGCGAGCATAAGGCAGCAACGCGCAACATGCGCACGCGCGCGGGTCGGAATGCTTGCGTTGCTTCCGGTTCGCGCGCGCTGTCGCAGAACGTGCGCGTGCGTGGCGGGTTTAAGAATGGTTGCGTGGGGAGACGTCGCGCACAGAACTAACGTGATCGTGTCGCCGACACTGCACAGCGCAGTGTGGGTGATCGCCTCGAACGAGGCGTTTTTCAATCATGGGAGAGAACCACATGTACCGCACCCTGAAGCAGGCCGCGTTGGGCCTGGCGATCTTTACCGCCGCACTGTCCGCCCACGCCGTTGAAGCGCACATCACCGTCTGGGCGAACGTCGACCCGACCCTGTCGCTGCTCCGGGCCGATGGCAGCGCGCTTCCCGCTGACGTCGAGATGCCGTACCGCGCCGGGCAGGGACTGAGCAGCTGGAGCGAACGCGTGCGCGTGTTCTCCAACGACACCAGCCTGGATGTCGATGTGCGCCTGGCCGAACCGGCCGTGCTGATGCCCAAGGTGACCGCTGCCGGTGCGGTCGACATCCCGCTCTCGGTTACCCTCAACGGCCGCGAGCTTGGCCTGGCCCCGATCGCGTTCACCGCAGACCAGCTGTTCCAGGGCGCGATTCCCGGTGCCTCCATCGAAATGCCGCTGACCGTGGCCCAGGCCGCGCCCGGTCCCATCACCGCCGCCGGCCTCTACGACGGCCCGGTCAGCCTGGTCCTGGTGCAGAAGGCCAGCAGCCTCTAAGCCATTGCGCGGACGCCGGCCCTGCGGGGCCGGCGTTCCTGCGCCCCTGCCATGCGCATTCCTGCTCCCGCCCTTGTCCGGCTGGCGGTGGCGCTTGTCCTGGTGCTGGCCTGCGTGGCCGTCCAGGCAAGCCCGGTGCCGGCCGGTTTCGAAGATCTTGTCAGTGGCCAGCGCGAGCGCGTGGAAGTGCGCGCGTTCGGCCGTTCCGCCGGCCTCTGGCCGGCCTGGGTGACGCTGGAGCACGTCCAGCTGGAACAGCCCGCGCAGGTGTTGGCCGCGCTGGGCATGACCACCTCCGCGCAGCAGGCACTGCTGCCGGCGCTGTCCCTGCCGCTGCCGCGCAACAGCCACCTGGCCTGCGTCCATGGCCAGCCACAGCCGGGCTGCGGCTGGCGCCCCCCGTCCGAGGATCCGACCCACATGCATGCCATCTTTGACGAAGGCAACGGCGCGCTGCTGCTGTTTCCCGCATTGCGCTGGCTGCCGCGCGCATCGCCCGGTGCCGACGGGCTGCATGCGCCCAGCGAGCACGCCGAAAATGCGTTGCTGCACCAGCAGACGCTCGCGCTCAGTGGCAGTGGCAGCCAGTACGCCCTCAACGCGCATGGCAGCGCCACGCTGGGCGTCCTGCGCGCCGGCCATGTCGGCGGCAACTGGAACTACGCGCGCCACGCCTGGCCCGGCCAGCGCGCCCGTACGCACTTCCAGTTCGACGATCTGTACTACCGGCATGACCTGGCCCGGCGCCACTACCTGCAGGTCGGGCGCATGGACCGGCGCAACCTTGCCAGCACCCAGGGCGGACAGTTCGGCTTCGGCATGTTGCCGCTTGACCGCTTCGACGGCGTTCGCGCCGGTACCACCCAGGCCTACGTCGATGCCGTCGCCGATACCGGCGCCGCGCCCCTGACCGTGCTGCTGTCGCGGCAGGCGCGCGTGGATGCCTACGACGGCGAGCGACTGCTGCAGACGTTCTACCTGCCCGCTGGCGTCACCGACCTCGATACCCGCCGGTTTCCACCGGGCAGCTATGACGTGACCCTGCGCATCCACGAAGACGGGCGCCTGCTGCGGACCGAGACACTGCCGTTTGCCCGCACCCAGGACTGGGGCGAACCGGGCCTGCAATGGTTCGTGCAGGGCGGGCGAAGCCGCGCCCGCGATGTCCGCGTGGACGCCGGCGACCGCGTCCTGCAGGCCGGCCTGCGCATGCCACTTGCCCGCCAGCTTGGCATGAGCCTGGGCGTGGCACGCGTGGCCGAGGCCAGCCACGCCGAACTGCGTACTGGAGTCCGACATCGCCTGGGCAGGCACGACCTGCACGCCGAAGTCGGCGCCCTGGTCGGCAGCGACGGCAGGCGTGGCAGCCAGCAACAGCTCAGTGTGCGCAACACCGTTTCCTGGAACCTGTACCGGCAGCGCCTGCGCGGCAGCCGTTGTCGCGTGGACTGCGCTGATTCCCTCAGCGCATCGCTGACCGTTCCGTTGTCCGGCGGCAGTCTTTACCTGGGACACAGCCGCAGGCGCACGCAGGTACCTGGCCGCTGGCCCGGTGGCAGCGCCCGCAGCCTGCAGGCCGCCTACGGTCTTACCCGGCAGTGGCGCAGCGTCAGCATCGGCACCCGTCTGGGCGCGTGGCGTCAGACCGGGAGCATCTCCGACCAGGGCCTGCAGCTCTCGGTCACGCTCTCGCGGTTGCAGCACGCCGCGGGCGCCAGCCAGCTGCGCCGCATCGGTGCCGAAGCACGGCGCACGCAGTCCGGTGATGCCGGTCAGCGCCTGCTGCTCGCGCAGTCCTGGCGCCGCGAACAGGACGCGACCGCGCGCGAGGTGGCCACCGAGGTCAGCGTGCAGGACGCCGCCGACGTCGGTGCGCTGCTGGCGCTGCGCACCGCCACGCCGCTTGGCCAGACCAGTGCCGTGCTGTCGCACCACCGGCAGGCGCATGCCAGCGAAACCGGGTACAGCCTCAGCCATGGATCGGCGCTGGCGCTGTCGCCGCGCGGTGTGTTCTGGGGCGGCGCGCCCGGTGCCGACGCGGGCGTGGCCGTCAGCGTCGAGGATGCCGCTGCCAGCGGGTTCGACGGCGCGGCCGCCGAGGTAAAAGCCGGGGCCAGCCGCCGCCAGGTGCTGCGCTCCGGTCAACGCCGCCTGCTGCCGTTGAGCGGCTATCAGCGGCATCAGGTGGAGGTCCAGGATGCGCCCGGGCACGCACACGACGCCAGCGTGCGGGTGACCCATCCCGGCCCTGCCCAGCAGCCCTTCCTGTTGCCAGGCAGGGTGATCGCATTGCCGGTGGGCGTGGAAGCCACCTTCACCTATATCGGCAGCGCCGTGGACAAGGCCGGTGCCGCGCTGGCCGGTGCGCGCATCCTCAATGCGGCGGTTCCCCGGCTCGGGGCCGACGGCGGGTTCATCGCCGAATTCCCGCAGCGCGAAGCGGTCCTGTACCTGCTGCAGGCAGGTCGCTTGCTGCACTGCCCGCTGCGGGTGCGCGAGCAGCGCAGCGTGGTGCTGCTGGTAGGGCAGGTGGCGTGCACGCCCCTGGCGCGCGACGCGCTGCCCGCCCGCATCGCCCTCCAGCCGCGTGTGCAGCAGTTGCTGAAGGATGCAGCGCCGATCGCGCAGGAGGGGCGATGGAGCGGACCCTGATGCGCGCCGTCATGCTCGTACCGGCCTTGTGGGTCGCCCAACCCGCGGCGGCGCAGCGGCCCCCGGTCACCACGCCGGCCGCAGGCACCACCGTGACCACGCTGAACCACGCCTTCGACCGTGCCGCGCCGCAGCCCCTGCCGTTATGGGCGCCGCGCACCGTGCTCGGGTTCGACGAGGTGGTGCACGGCCATGGCCGCCTGCATGTCACCTGCACCGACGACCCCGCGCGCGGGCGCTGCCCGCGCAGCGACACCGGCGAAGGACCGACCGGGCGCCAGCCGATCCTGCTGGAGTTCCACGAACCGCGCAGCGGCCAGCGCCGCGACATCGGGGTCAGCGGATGGATGGAACGGGTCGAGTGGGAGCGCAGCTGCAGCGACGACTACTGGGATAAATCCGAGTACCCGCTGTGGACATCGGCAACCCGGGAGTGTCACGTCGCCCCGGCCGGCACCGCCGCGACGTTGCAGGTGGCGGCATCGGACATCGGCGCGCTGGTGGCGGGGCGCTGGCGGGCCGAGCTGCACCTGGACGTGCGCGGTGGCGTGGGCGGCGCGGTACTCGGCCGGCACGTATTCGTGCTGGAGGTCACGGTGACCGATACCGAGCGGGCGGCCATCCACCTGCCCGAGCACGGCGGCTCTGCCGCGCCGATGGACCTGCAGTTGCAGTTGCGGGCCGTACCACCGCCGGCCAGCGTCGGCGGCGAGGCCGTGCTGGACATGTGCCTGTACGACGGGCTGGGTTCCCACAGCAGCCAGCTGGTGCTGGTGGCGCGCGATCGCGGCCCAGACGTGCCGGGGCGGCCACGCGATGCCTTTTCGGTGTGGCACCACGCGGGCGGCCGCGCGCCGCACGAGCGCATCGATTACCGCCTGCAACTGCTGCATGCGGGCACCACGATCGACCTGCACCGGGAGGCGCACACGGTGCTGGCCGGCATCCACAACGCCCCACTGCGGCCGGTACTGCTGCCCGGCATGGACCAGCCCGTGCACTGCGTGCCGACCCCGCTCAGCTTCATCACGCCCCGGGTGCCAGCGGCCGAAAAGCGCGACGGACGCTACCAGGGCGATCTCACGCTTGAAATGCGCCTGCCCACCCGACGCCCCTGACGCCGACCGAGACTTCCATGCGCCTGCATCGCCTTTCCCTGCTGCTGTTGCTGCTTCCCGCCCTGCCGTTGTCGGCCAGCCTGGACGTACACCCCATGCGTGTCCACGTCGACGCGGGCAGCACCACCAGCATCCGCGTGCAGGCGCAGTCGCCGCGAACCCAGTACGTCAGGGCCACGGTCAAGCGCGTGGTTGCCCCCGCCACCGAAGACGAAAGCGAAGTGGATGAGCCGACCGGCGACGCCGCGGCGATCGCCGTGACGCCGGGCATGTTCGCGCTCGCCGGCGGTGGCAGCCGGCTGGTTCGGGTGATCGCCCTGGCCCCGGTCAAGGAAGAAACCGCGTTCCGGGTGTACTTCGAAGGGGTGCGCGGAGAGGACCCGGAGGCGCGCCCCGATGCCCTGGAGACCCCCGCTGCCACCCTTGGGGTCAGCCTGGTATGGGGCGTGCTGGTCAACGTGCTGCCTGCCGATGGACGGGTGGCGATGCAGGTTGCCGGGGGCCGCCTGCATAACCACGGCACGCTCCGGCTGGGCATCCGCCGGGTCGAGCACTGCGTTGCAGCCGCCTGCATCACCCACGACATCGAACGCAGCGTCTACCCGGGCGCCACGCTGGCGTTGCCCTTCGAGCCGGTGCCCGGCGCGCGGCTGCGCGTGGATTACCGGCTCAGCCGCGACGGCTACCGCGAACACCAGCAGATCCTGCTGCCTTGAGAGGAAACACCATGCATGTTCTCTACCGATCCTTGTTGTTGATGGTGCCTGGCACCGCGTTTGCGACCGCGTTGCCGCCGCCGGGCGAGGCGGATCCGGCACCTCGCGAACAGAGCATGTCCAAGACGACGCACAGCGTGGCCTTCGCCAGCGGGCTCGGCGTCGGCGTGGGCGTGGCCGGCGTGTTCGGCCGCGACCAGGTCCGCGACCGCCTGGTGTACTGCGAAGCGCCTGTGGTGCCGCCGGGGGAGATTCCTATCGCACCGCCGGGGTGGGCCGATGCGCTGTGGAAGGTCAATCACAACCATGAGCGGATCGCGCGCAACCGGCTGGACATCGACCTGCTGCGCGACGGCGTGCAGGGCGTCAGCGCCGACCTCAGCGACGTGGTGCGTTTCGACAAGGACGCCATCGTGCACCTGCGCGGCTCGCGCCTGGTGGCGCTGGGCGCCGGCGAGGTCAGCGCCAGCAGCGCACACGCGGTCAACGGCGCGCAGCTGTTTGCCGCCGAAGCGCGGGTGGCTGCACTGGAATATGTGCAACGGTATTTCAAGGTCGGATCGGACGAACTGAGCCTGCCCGCGCATGCCGGGTTCCTGGCCACCGCGATGGGCGCCGATGCGCGCGCCGTTGCCAGCGGCTCCACGGCGTACGGCAGCTACGCCACGGCATTGGGCAACAACTCGGTGGCGCTGGGCCGTGCAGCGATCGTCCTGGAAGGGGCCGCAGACGGTTTCGCGCTCGGCACGCGCTCGCGCGTGTTGGCCGAGAACGGCATGGCGCTCGGCGGCTCCACCCAGGTGTGGGCCGACGCCCATGACAGCGTGGCGCTGGGCTTTGGCTCGATCGTGCAGCGCCCCTGGGAGGTCTCGGTGGGCGGGCAGGGCCTGCGCCGACGCATCACCAACGTCCTGCCGGGCATCGCCGCCGATGACGTGGTGTCGCTGCGGCAGCTGTCGGACATGGCCAGCGTGCTCGGCACCAGCGTCAATGCCGAAGGCGGCGTGCGCGGCATGCGTTTCGCGGTGCAGGGCAAGTGGCACGGCACCGTGGCCGGAGCGCTGGATGCGCTGGATTACGCGGTAAGCGCGGCACACCGGGCGCTGGACGACATGGGCGAGCAGGTCGACGCGCTCGCGGCGCAGGAAGGTGCCAGTCTGCCCTCCAGCGTGGCCGATGCCGCCGAGTCGATCACGGCGTCGGCGGACACGACCCACGCCGCAGGCCCGCAGGCCGCTGCCACCGGGACCGCCGTCGCGGCCGACGCGCATGCGGTCGAGCCGGCCGCTGCGACACCGCCGTCGGCAGCGCCACTGCCGCCGGTCGACACCCGCGCCGTGGACGACGCGGTGCAGCGCGCCAACGCGTACACCGATCAGGCCCTGGCGGGCATCGACCGCCGCTTCGACCGCCTCGACCAGCGCATGAATCGCATGGCGGCGATGAGCAGTGCGCAGGCCGCCATGGCCATGAACACTGCGGGCCTGCCCACCTGGAACCGGCTGGGCGCGGGCGTCGGCCATGCCGACGGCGAATCGGCCCTGGCGGTGGGTTACCAGCGCGTACTGGACCGTCGCGCCACCACCAGCGTCAGTCTCAGTGGCGCCTTCAGCCAAGGCGGCGAAAGCAGCGTGGCGATGGGCGTGGGCATCGGCTGGTAGATCCCGCGCGGCGCGTGCTCAGGGGCCGTCCAGATAGCCCCTGATCTCGTCCTCGGCCAGCAGGCTGCGCAGCTGCGCGGCCGAGGCCCGTCGCATCGGTTTCTCGTCGATGCTCGACAGCGGCGGCTGGCGCAGCGCGTCGTAGGGCAGCACCGCCACGTCGAAGGTCAGCCCTTCGGCGGAGAACACCCACACCGGCACGTCCATCGTGCGTTCGCGGTCCAGGCGAAGGCGGCGCATTCGCGACTCGGCCGGGATGCGGTGTTCTTCCAGGAACCGCTGCACGGCATCGGCGTCGTCGCTGTGCAGCTGCAGCTGCACCGGACTGTTGGCGTCGGCGGTGCCGTCCAGCACCGGTCCGCACAGGCGTGGTGCGAAGCCGTGCAGGAATTCCAGCGCACGCAGGCCGGCCTCGCGGCGTTGTCGCAGCTGCGTGCCATGCCCGGGGCCGGCGAACAGGCGCTGGTACTCGCGCAGGGCGTCTTCGATCTCGGTATTGCGCGGCAGCGAGGCATCATCGTGGATGCCCAGTCGCCCGGCCGCTTTCAGCTTGGCCTGGTGGTAATCGCGGATTCCGCCTTCGGCCATCAACCGCGCCGCCTCGTGTGCAAGCCGGTGGCGGCGTTCGCGGGTCTGGCTCTCGGCATGCTGACGGGCCCGATGCATGAGCGATTCTCCCCTTGTACGACCTGCCCCGACTTTACACCCACGTTGTGACGATCAGGACACGCACGGCGTGTCCCTACGCAACCCCAACATCGCTCGACCCCGGATCGTAGTGACACGCCATGCGTGTCAACGCCATGCCGAACGAAGCCGCAGATCAGAAAATATCGAACGCCGCGTCGTCGGCCTGCGGGGTCTGGGTGTTGAAGTCGTACTCGGCCAGCTTCTCCATGTCCTCGACCTTGACCCACTCGGTAGCGCCGTTGAGCGTGGCCTGGACCATCCCGGTCGGCGGCTCGTTCTGCGCGATCGGCGTGTCCTTCAACGCCACCCGCATGTAGTCGATCCAGATCGGCAGCGCGGCGCGGCCGCCGTACTCGCGGTAGCCCAGCGAACGGAAATCGTCGCGGCCCACCCATACGGTGGTGGCGTACGGGCCGCCGAAGCCGGAGAACCACGCATCGCGGTGGTCATTGGTGGAGCCGGTCTTGCCGCCCACGTCCTCGCGACCGAGCACCTTGGCCGCCGTGCCGGTGCCGCGCTGGACCACGTCGCGCATCATCGAGACCAGTTGGTAGGCGGTGCGCGCATCGATCGCTCGCGGCGCGGTGCGCGCATTCGGGTCTACCGGCGCGGCCGGCTCCGCCGCCTGCTGCGGCTTGGCCGGGCCGGCCGGCGCAGGTGCGGCAGCGGCACCGAAGTTGAAACCGTCCACTACCTGGCTCACCGGCGCCCCGCCACTGGTGCCCACGCATTCGCGGCAGGCCCGGGCCGGGTTTTCCTTGAACACCAGGTTGCCGTCGCGGTCGCTGACCTGGTCGATCAGCCAGGTGTCCACGCGCGAGCCGCCGTTGGCGAACACGGCATAGCCGCGCGCCACCGACAGCGGGGTCAGCGAAGCGGTACCCAGCGACATCGACAGGTTCGGCGGCAGCTCGGCTTCGGCAAAGCCGAATTCGCTGATGTACTTGCGCGCGTACTCCACGCCCATGCCGTCAAGCAGGCGCACCGACACCAGGTTGCGCGACTGCACCAGCGCTTCGCGCAGGCGCATCGGGCCACGGAAGCCGCCGCCGTCGTTCTGCGGCTGCCAGGTCTTGCCGCGGCGGTCGCGGAACACCACCGGCGCATCGAGCACGATCGAGGCCGGGTTGAAGCCCTTGTCGAAGGCGGCGGCGTAGATGAACGGCTTGAAGCTCGAACCCGGCTGGCGACGCGCCTGGGTGGCGCGGTTGAACTTGTTGCCGGAGAAGCTGAAACCGCCCACCAGGGCCTTCAGCGCACCGGTTTGAGCATCCAGCGATACCAGCGCGGACTGGCCGCGCGGGATCTGGTCCAGCAACCACTCGCCTTCCTTCTCGCCGGCGCGCACGCGGACGATGTCACCGCGCTGGACCAGCTTGGCCGGGCTCTTGCCGGTCCACTTGGCGGCCGAGGCGGGCAGCACCACCTCGGTACGGTTGGCCAGCACCACCGTGGCGCTGCCATCGGCGCCGGTGCCGGCCACGATGGCCGGCAACAGCCCGGACTGGCCATTGATACCGCGCAGGTGCGCGGCCAGTGCGGCCGCATCATCGCCCGCGCCCAGCGCCACCTGCTGCTCCACCCCGTGCCAGCCGTGGCGGTGGTCGTAGGCCAGCAGGCCGTCGCGCACGGCCAGGTTGGCGGCGGTCTGCATCTCGGCATTGATGGTGGTGGTGACGTGGTAGCCCTTGTTGAGCACGTCGCCGCCGAAGCGGGCGATCATCTCCTGGCGGACCAGTTCGGCCACGTAGGGGGCCTCGACCTGCAGCGGGGGCTCATGCGCGCTGGCGTGCATCGGCACGGCCTTGGCGGCGTCGGCCTCGGCCTGGCTGATGAAGCCCAGGTTGGCCATGCGCTGCAGCACGTAATAGTCGCGGCGCTCGCGGGCGCGCTCGGGGTTGCTGATCGGGTTGCCGCTGGAGGGGAACTTGGGGATGCCGGCCAGCGAGGCCATCTCGTCCAGGCTCAGCTCGCCCAGCTTCTTGCCGTAGTAGAACTCGGCCGCCGCAGCCACGCCGTAGGCGCGGTTGCCGAAGAAGCTCTTGTTGAGGTACAGCTCGAAGATCTCGTCCTTGCTCAGTTCCTGCTCGATCTTGCGCGCCAGCAGGATCTCGGCCAGCTTGCGGGTGTAGCTGTACTCGGAGCTGAGGAAGAACTGGCGGGCCACCTGCTGGGTGATGGTCGACCCACCCGGGACCCGCTTGTCGTTGGTGGTGGCCAGCAGCCAGACCGCGCGGCCGATGCCCTTGTAGTCCACGCCCCCGTGTTCATAGAAGCGGGCGTCCTCGGTGGCCAGGAAGGCCTGCTTCAGGCGCTCGGGGACCTCCTTCATGGTGATCGGGGTGCGCCGGGACTCGCCGAACACCGCCATGAGCTTGCCATCGGCCGCATAGACGTACATGGGCTCCTGCATCTCGATGTCGCGCAGGGTCTGGACGTCGGGAAGACGGGAGGAAATGGCGTAGTACAGGCCCCCGGCGACCGCGGCGCCGATCAGTGCCAGGACCAGGAAGGCGACCAGCAACCAGCGCAGCCAGCGGCGAAGGCGAGTCATCAGTGTCAGATTCCGATTGCGAATTTCGTGGCCGCAGAGTATAGATTACGCAAGGGAACGGCTGGGGTTGTTCCCGGGGAGAGCATTTCGGTCACCGTCAGGGGACGGGTGAAACGTGTCGTAAGTACACGTTTTGCACGTTGATGGTTGCGAATTGCAAAAAAAACGTTATTAATGCGCGGGCGCAAGTTTTGCGTCCAAGTGCCCGTCGGCAGGGGAGAAACCGTGGGGCTTATCCCAAAAAGCCAGTCGCCGCTTATTGGCGTCGACATCAGCTCGACTGCAGTAAAGCTCTTGCAGCTTTCCCGCAGTGGCAATCGTTTCCGCGTGGAACATTACGCTGTGGAACCACTACCGCCGAATGCGGTGGTGGAAAAGAACATCGTGGAAGTGGAAGCCGTGGGTGAGGCCATCCGCCGCGCGGTGAACCGTTCAGGCACCAAGGCCCGGCATGCCGCCGCCGCCGTGGCCGGCTCTGCGGTCATCACCAAGCTCATCCCGATGCCCGCTGACCTGGACGAGAACGACATGGAAGCCCAGGTCGAGCTCGAAGCGGTCAACTACATCCCGTACCCGATCGAGGAAGTGAACCTCGATTTCGAGGTGCTGGGTGCGATTCCCAACAACCCGGAAATGGTCCAGGTGCTGTTGGCGGCGTCGCGGTCGGAGAACGTGGAGCTGCGCCAATCGGCGCTGGAGCTCGGTGGCCTGACCGCCCGGGTGATGGACGTGGAGGCCTTCGCGGTCGAAAACGCCTTCGCGCTGGTGGCCAGTGAACTGCCGATTGCCAGCGATGGCGTGGTCGCGCTGGTCGACATCGGTGCCACCATGACCACCCTGAACGTTCTTCGTGGCGGGCGCAGCCTGTACAGCCGCGAACAGGTGTTCGGTGGCAAGCAGCTGACCGACGAGGTCATGCGCCGCTACGGCCTGACCTACGAGGAAGCGGGCCTGGCCAAGCGCCAGGGTGGGTTGCCGGAAAGCTACGAGATGGAAGTGCTCGAGCCGTTCAAGGAAGCCACGGTCCAGCAGATCAGCCGCCTGCTGCAGTTCTTCTATGCAGGCAGTGAGTTCAACCGGGTCGACCACATCGTGCTGGCCGGCGGTTGCGCGGCGCTGGCCGGTCTGCCGGAGATGGTGGAGGAACAGCTGGGCGTGGCCACCGTGGTGGCCAATCCGCTGGCGCAGATGACGCTGGGTCCGAAGGTGCAGGCGCATGCCCTGGCCCAGGACGCCCCGGCGCTGATGATTGCCACCGGTCTGGCGCTGAGGAGCTTCGACTGATGGCAAGAATCAATCTATTGCCCTGGCGCGCCGAGCGGCGCAAGCAACGCCAGCGCGAGTTCATGACCATGCTCGGCTTTGCGGCTATCGCAGGCGTGGTGCTGTCGGCGCTGATCTGGTTCTACTACGACCGCCAGCTCAGTGGCCAGGAGGACCGCAACGAGTTCCTCACGGCCGAGATCGCGCGGGTCAAGGAGCAGAACAAGGAAATCGACCGCCTGGATCGCCAGAAGGACCGCCTGCTGGCGCGCAAGAAGGTGATCGAACAGCTGCAGGCCAAGCGCTCGCAGATGGTGCACCTGTTCGATGCGCTGGTCCGGACCATCCCTGACGGGCTGGTGCTGACCGCGTTGAAGCAGGAAGGCGACATCCTCACCCTGGAAGGGCGCACCCAGTCCAACGCCCGGGTCAGCGCCTACATGCGCAACCTGGAAAGCTCGGGCTGGATGACCAAGCCGGAACTGTCGGTGATCGAAGCCAGGAAGCCGGAAGAAGAGAAGGACAAGCCGATCGGCCCTGTCTCGGACATTTCCGCGCTGCCGTACGTGTTCGTGGTCAAGGTGACGCTGCCCGCGCAGAGCGAAGCGGTCGACGGCATCGCGCCGGATGGCACCGTGGAGGCACCGGGCGCCGACCCGAATGCCGCGCCTGCCGCTGCCCCCGCCGTGGCCCCGCTCGCGCCGGCGCCGGCAGGAACTGCCGCACCGGCACCTGCGCCGGGCACTGCTCCGGCACCGGCCGTTGACCCGGCTGCACCGGCGCCTTCGGGCAGCCGTATCGTTCCCGCCCCGGCAACGCAACCGGCGGCGTCCAGCACGCCGCAGAAGGGGGCCGCATGAGCCAGAAGAAAGTCAACCTGAAGGACCTGGACTTCAACAACATCGGGAGCTGGCCGCAGCAGGCGAAGATCGTCTTCTGCGCCCTGTTGACCGTGCTGATCGTGGTGCTCTCGTGGTTCCTGCTGATCAGTGGCAAGAGCGACGAACTGGCATCGCTGGAGCAGACCGAAGTCTCGCTGCGCGCCGATTTCGAGAAAGAGCAGGGCCGCGCGGTCAACCTGGAGCCGCTCAAGCAGCAGCTGGCCCAGATGGAGCAGGTGCTGCAGCAGATGCTGCGCCAGCTGCCCAGCAAGACCGAAATGCCGGACCTGATCATCGACATCTCGCAGACCGCGCTGTCCAGCGGCCTGGTCAACGAGCTGTTCCAGCCCGGTGAGGAAGTGCCCAAGGAGTTCTACGCCGAAAAGCCGATCGCCCTGCGCATGGTGGGCAGCTACCACCAGTTCGGTGCGTTCGTCAGCGGCGTGGCTTCGCTGCCGCGCGTGGTCATCCTGACCATGCACGACATCAACCTCAAGCCCAAGGACCCCAAGACCGGCATCACCGCGCGCAGCGGCGCGCTGGAACTGTCGGGCACGGTCAAGACCTACCGTTACCTGGACGACGTGGAAATGGAAGCGCAGGAGAAAGCGGCCGCACAGGCAGCAGGCCCGAACGGAGGCAAGCCATGAACCTGGCCAGCACCGCACGGGTATGTGGCCTGCTGATGCTGGTCCTGTTGGCGGGCTGCGCGCGCAGCATCTCCAGCACGCCCGGTGACGCGCCCAACCTGGAAAAGTGGGTCGCCGACGTGCGCGCCCGCCCGGCACCGCCGCTCGAACCGCTGCCTGTCATGCAGCAGTTCGAGACCTTCGAGTACTCCGCGCAGGGGATGCGTGATCCGTTCACCGACGCCTGGGCCAACCCCCAGGCCGGCGGCTCGGGCCTGCGCCCGGATCCGAACCGTCGCAAGGAGCCGCTGGAAGCCTTCCCGCTGGACTCCCTGGACATGGTCGGTTCGATCGGCAAGGGCAGCGCACTGGTCGCGCTGGTGATGGCGCCGGACAAGGTCACCTATCGGGTGCGTCCGGCCGTCTACATGGGGCAGAGCGACGGCCGCGTGACCGGGGTCTTCGAAGACCGGATCGAACTGATTGAACTGGTGCCGGATGGCGCGGGCGGCTGGCTGGAACGGCCTGCATCGCTTGCGCTTGAAGATCAATGAATGATTATGGGGATAGCACGATGACCTTTTCCAACGCCATGCTGCAGCGTCCCGACCGGCGCCCGAAGCTGATCCACCTGTGCGCGCTGGGAGTCGCGCTCATGGTGGCCAATGGCACCCTGATGGCGGCCACGCCGGCAGCTGCAGCCACGACCCAGGGGGTCGGCCCCGCGCCGGCCGCCGCACCGGCCTCGCTGGCGGTGTCCAAGATCGATTTCAAGCGCGGTGAAGACGGCAGCGGCCGGCTGATCCTGCAGTTCGATGGAAAGGGCGCCAATCCGGACCTGCGCAGCCAGGGCAACAGCGTCGTGATCGACGTGGGCAACGCGACCCTGCCGGCGAACCTGCAGAAGTCGATCAACGTGGTCGACTTCGCCACGCCGGTGCAGCGCATCGATCCCAAGCCGTATGGCGGTGGCACCCAGCTGGTGCTGGACACCAACACGGCCTTCGAGTCGCTGGCCTACCAGACCGGCAACGAGTACGTGGTCGAGATCAGCGCCCGCAAGAGCGCCCCGGCCACCGGTGCGATCAACGCCACCACGGTGACCCAGGCGGCCACCGCGGTCGCGCAGCGTGGCTACAGCGGCAAGCCGGTGACCTTCAACTTCCAGGACGTGCCGGTGCGCACCGTGCTGCAGTTGATCGCCGAGGAGTCCAACCTGAACATCGTGGCCTCCGACACCGTCGAAGGCAACGTCACCCTGCGCCTGGTCAACGTGCCGTGGGACCAGGCACTGGACATCGTGCTGCGGGCCAAGGGCCTGGACAAGCGTCGTGACGGCGGCGTGGTGTGGGTGGCCCCGCAGCCGGAGCTGGCCAAGTTCGAGCAGGAGAAGGAAGACGCCCGCATCGCGATCGAGAACCGCCAGGACCTGATCACCGATTACGTCCAGATCAACTACCACAACGCCGCGCAGATCTTCAAAGCGCTGACCGAGGCCAAGGGTATCGGCGGCAGCGGTGGTGGCGGTGGCAGCGGTGGCGGTTCCGGCGGCAGCTCGCAGGAAGACAGCGGCTTCCTGTCCTCGCGTGGCCGTCTGGTGGCCGACGAGCGCACCAACACGCTGATGATCAGCGACATCCCGAAGAAGGTCGCGCGCATGCGCGAGCTGATCAACGTGATCGACCGCCCGGTCGACCAGGTGCTGATCGAGAGCCGCATCGTGATCGCCACCGATACCTTCGCGCGTGAACTGGGTGCCAAGTTCGGCATCACCGGCAGCCGCGACAACGTGTACTTCAGTGGCAACACCAGCACCAACCACGAAAACGTCACCAGCGACGGCGAGAACGCGACCGAGTACCAGGAAGCGCTCAACGAGTGGGCTGCCGGTGGCGGTACCGGTCCGATCCCGGTGCGTCCGCCCCGTACCATCAACACCGGTGGCCTGAACTGGAACCTGCCGGTGGCCGCGGCCAGCAACCCGGGTTCGCTGGCACTGTCGATCCTCAACGCCGGCTACCTGCTGGACGTGGAGCTGTCGGCGATGCAGCAGGAATCGCGCGGTGAAGTGATCTCCAACCCGCGCGTGGTCACCACCAACCAGCGCGAAGCGGTGATCAAGCAGGGTAAGGAAATCGGCTACGTCACCATCACCGGCGGCACTGGTGGCCAGGCGGCGACGCCCAACGTGCAGTTCAAGGAAGTGCTGCTCGAACTGAAGGTCACCCCGACCATCACCAACGACAACCGCGTGTTCCTGAACATGGCGGTCAAGAAGGATGAAGTCGAAAGCTACATCGTGCTGGAAGGTTACGGCCAGGTTCCCTCGATCAACCGCCGCGAAGTCAACACCGCCGTGCTGGTCGATGATGGCCAGACCGTGGTGATCGGTGGCGTGTACGAGTTCACCGACCGCAACAGCGTCAACAAGGTGCCGTTCCTGGGCGACGTGCCCTTCCTGGGCAACCTGTTCAAGAAGCGCAGCCGCAACAAGGACAAGGCCGAACTGCTGGTCTTCGTCACCCCGAAGGTGCTGCGCGTGGCCAAGACCAACTGAGTCGCTGATCCAGCACACGGTGGTAAGCAAGGATCCGGTGCCCGCAAGGGCGCCGGATCTTTTTTTGGCTGTTCGTTCCCCGGGAGCGGTTCAGGGCAGGGCAAGGGCGCCGCGCTATCCTGCCCCATGGCCCAGGCACACTGCTCCGGTTGCACCGCGCAATGCTGCCGGCTTACTGCCGTGCTGGCGCCGTCGGAGTGCGTCCCTTCGAATCTGACCACCGAGATTGCCGATGGCGTGCTGGCCATGGCCAAAAGCCCTGACGGCTGGTGCGTGGCGCTCGACCGCGAAACGATGTCCTGCGGCATCTACGCGGAACGGCCGATGGTCTGCAGGCGCTTTGAAATGGCCGGCCCCTACTGCAGCGCCATCTTCGACGGTGCAGGACGGGCGTAGCCGCGTTCAGGCAATCTTGATCCCGCAGCCCCGCCAGCCCTGCCATCATGTGCGCGGAACCTTACGCGTGTTGCGTGGGTCAGATGGACGCCATGAACCTGCCACCCCCCATGCCCGCAATCGACCCCGCGCCCTTCGTTGACACCCCCGAACACGACCGCCTGCATGCCGCCTTCCGCGCGCTGCGGGACTCGCTCGCGGCCGAGATCGTCGGCCAGGACGCGCTGGTCGAGCGCCTGCTGACCGCACTGCTGGCCGATGGCCACCTGTTGGTGGAAGGCGCCCCCGGGCTGGCCAAGACCACCGCCATCCGCGCACTGGCTGCGCGCCTGGAGGCCGACTTCTCGCGGGTGCAGTTCACCCCGGACCTGCTGCCCGCCGACCTGACCGGCACCGAGATCTGGCGGCCGCAGGAAGGGCGCTTCGAATTCGTGCCCGGTCCGATCTTCCACCCCATCCTGCTGGCCGACGAGATCAACCGGGCCCCGGCCAAGGTGCAGTCGGCGCTGCTGGAGGCCATGGGCGAGCGCCAGGTCACCGTGGGCCGGCATACCTATGCGCTGCCGGCGCTGTTCCTGGTGATGGCCACCCAGAACCCGATCGAGCAGGAGGGCACCTTCCCGTTGCCCGAAGCCCAGCTGGACAGGTTCCTGATGCACGTGCGGATCGGCTATCCCGACTCCAACGCCGAAGCCGAGATCCTGCGCCTGGCCCGCGAGCGCGCGCGTGATGCGCTCGGCACCGCGCCGGCGGCACCGGCCCGCATGCCGCTGGACGACGTGTTCGCCGCCCGCCGCGCGGTGCTGTCGCTGCACATGGCGCCGGCGCTGGAGCGCTACCTGATTGAACTGGTGCTGGCCACCCGCGACCCGGGCCGCTATGACCCGGCGCTGGCAAAGCGCATCGCCTGGGGCGCCAGCCCGCGCGGCTCGATCGCGCTGGAGCGCTGCGCGCGGGCACGCGCCTGGCTGGCCGGACGCGACTTCGTGACCCCCGAGGACGTGCGCAGCGTCGCCCCCGACGTGCTGCGCCACCGCGTGCTGCCCAGCTATGAAGCCACCGCCGAAGGCTGGGATGGCGAGCGGCTGGTGGCCGAGCTGCTGGCCCGCATCCCGGTGCCTTGAGATCCGCATGACTGCCCCGGATGACACTGCTGCCGATGCGCTGGCGGGCAACGGCGTGCAGCCGACCCTGGCCGAACTGGTCGCCTTGCGGCGCAGCGCGCACCGGCTGGCACCGGCGCGACGCGGGCGGCTGGCGCATGCCGGGCAGGCGCCCTCGCCAATGCGCGGGCGCGGCATGGAGTACGCAGAGTCGCGCGAGTACGTCGCCGGCGATGATGCGCGACACATCGACTGGCGGGTGACGGCGCGCACCGGGCGCGCGCATACCAAGCTGTTCCAGGCCGAACGCGACCGCCAGACACTGCTGGTGGCCGACACCGACCCGGTG
>NZ_JBNBBE010000020.1:29104-72366 GCF_050031795.1 Stenotrophomonas sp. SrG | reverse complement strand
TCGCTGGGACGCATGACCTGTGCCGGAGAGGCGCCTTCGTTTCAGGTCATGCGTTACCGGATGTTGCTTCGTCTCGCATCATCAGGTCACCGGCCATCAGCCGGTCACTCCCGCGTTTCAGGTTACTTCCCGCGTTCGAGCACCAGCAGCGGATCGATCCGCGTGTCGAACCAGTTCATGCCCCAATGCAGGTGCGGGCCGGTCGCGCGACCGGTGGCGCCAACCGCGGCAATCACCTGGCCCTGCTCGACGCGGTCGCCGACCTTTACGTCGATCCGCGACAGGTGCAGGAAGTTCGAGCTGATCCCGAACCCGTGATCCAGCAGTAACGTGCCGCCGGTGAGGTACAGATCCGGTCCGGCAAACGTCACCACGCCAGCGGCCGGCGCCTTCACCGGGGTGCCGGTCGGCACCGCGATATCCATTCCCGAATGCCCGGAACCGGGCTGCCCGTTGTACACCCGCGCATTGCCGAAGCGGCCGCTGATGCGGCCCTGCACCGGCCAGATGAAGGCCTGCGCGAAATCGGCGCGGTTGTCATCGCGCGCCCGCGCCGCGGTCACCTGCGCCTGCTCGCGCTTGATCCGCTCGGCAATCGCCGGCGGCGGGTTCACGGTCTTGGGCGGCACGCCGTTGACGCGCTCCACCGGCCAGTCACGCGGGGTCACCGCGATGCTCACCGTTTCGCTGCCGCCATCGGGGCGCTGCACCTGGACCTGCAACGGCCCTTTCTCATCGCGCCCGATCCCGAACACCACGCTGCCGTAACCGCTCACCCGCAGCGTGCGGCCGGCGTACTGCACCACGCTGCCGGCCGGCACCTTGCCGATCACCATCGCACCCTGCGACGCGCTGGCCGGGAACACCACGCGCGCGTCGGCCTGGGCCTGGGCGGGCGAGGGCAACAGGCCGATCACGGCCACCGGGGCCAGGGCCAGCAGGCCCAGGCCCAACACGGTTGCCCGCATCAGCGGTCGTAGCTCATGCGCTGGCCATTCGGCGCGCCCACCAGCTGGGTGCCATCCCATGCCAGCTGGCCGTTGACCCAGGTCGAGGCCACGCGCGAACGGAAGGTCATGCCCTCAAACGGCGACCACGCGCACTTGGACAGCACGTCTTCGCGCTTCACGGTGAACGGCACGTCTTCCACCAGCACCAGGTCGGCCCAGTAGCCTTCGCGCAGGTAGCCGCGCTGGCTCACATCGAACAGCTGTGCCGGGGCGTGCGCGAACTTCTGCACCACCTGGGTGATCTCCAGCTTCCCTTCGTGCACCAGCTCCAGCGCAGCCACCAGCGCGTACTGCACCAGCGGCAGGCCGGACGGCGCCTGCGCATAAGGCTTCTGCTTTTCTTCCCAGGTGTGCGGGGCGTGGTCGGTGGCCAGCACGTCGATCACGTTGTCGGCCACGGCCTGCGTCAGCGCCTCGCGGTCGCTCACTTCCTTGATCGCCGGGTTGCACTTGATCAGGTTGCCCAACCGCGCGTAATCGGTGCGGTCAAAGCGCAGGAAGTGGATGCAGGTTTCGGCGGTGATCTGCTTGCGGCTGCCATCGGCACGGATCAGCGGGCCCTTCTCGAACAGCTTCAGCTCATCGGCGGTGGAAATGTGCAGCACGTGCAGGCGGGTGCCGTGCTTCTTCGCCAGCGCCACTGCCAGCTCCGACGACTTCAGGCAAGCTTCGCGCGACCGGATGTCCGGGTGCTGCTCGGCGCTCAGCGCATCGCCGTACTTTTCGGCGTATTCCTTCGCCTTGGCGTCGATCATCGGGGTGTCTTCGCAGTGCGTGATGATCGGCGTGGGGGCGTACTTGAAGATCGCGTCCAGCGTTTCCGGGTTGTCCACCAGCATGTTGCCGGTGGAGGCGCCCATGAACACCTTGATGCCGGGCGAGGTCTTGGGATCCACCAGTTTGATGTCGGCCAGGTTGTCGTTGCTGGCGCCCATGTAGAAGCCGTAGTTGGCGCGCGCGCGACCGGCGGCACTGTCGTACTTGGCCTGCAGGGCCGCCGCGTTGAGCGTCGGCGGATTGGTGTTGGGCATGTCCATGAAGCTGGTCAGGCCACCGGCCACCGCGGCCGCCGATTCGGTGGCGATGTCGCCCTTGTGGGTCAGGCCGGGTTCGCGGAAGTGCACCTGGTCGTCGATCATCCCGGGCAGCAGCCAGCGGCCGGCGGCATCGACCACCGTATCGCCGTCCTGCGGCTGCAGGCCGTTTCCGATCTGCGCGATGCGGCCGTTGTCGATGCGCAGGTCGCCGTCGAAGATGCGGCCTTCGTTGACCATGCGGGCGTTGACGATGAGCGTGGAGGGCATTTCAGTGTTTTCCTGTGCAGCGGCAATCGGCGTGGCCGGTGCGCGGCGGCACCTCGTCCACGCCACCGGGATGGAAGGGGTGGCAGCGCCCCAGCCGGCGCGCGGCCAGCCAGCTGCCACGCGCAGGGCCATACGTGGCGATGGCTTGCATGGCGTATTCAGAACAGCTCGGCATGAACCGGCAGCGCGGCCCAAGCAGGGGGCTGATGAAGCGCTTGTAGAAGCGCAACAGGGCAATGAGCAGGTGGGAGATCACCCCCCAATCTTAGAGCAGTTGGCATGAAGGCCGCATTTGTCGCAGGATGGGGTGTTGGACCCGTCCGCGCTGGTGCGCGGCGGGGCCGCCCCGGCGCCATCGCCGGGTCAGGTTCCGAACTGCGCAGGTCGTTCCGCCCCGGCGGGGGAACGGCCACAC
The DNA here is from genome assembly GCF_050031795.1 of Stenotrophomonas sp. SrG. Classification (NCBI taxonomy): domain Bacteria; kingdom Pseudomonadati; phylum Pseudomonadota; class Gammaproteobacteria; order Lysobacterales; family Lysobacteraceae; genus Stenotrophomonas; species Stenotrophomonas sp. SrG. The sequence goes on along the minus strand of NZ_JBNBBE010000020.1, from coordinate 69,637 downwards.
ACCGCTGTGTTCTCCAACTGAACGGAGTAGGCGGAGTGGTTGCTGCTGCTGGTCGGGTAGGCTATAAAGGCCCGCTTTCCCGGGCCCCGGGGAAACCAAGGAAGAGCGTTTCGTGGCTGCTAAAAAAACTGCAAAGAAGGCCGTCCAGGCCGCCAAGAAAACCGCCAAGCCTGTTGCTAAGAAGTTGGCGGCCAAGACCGTTGCCAAGAAACCGGCCGCAAAGCCGGCGGGCAAGCCTGCATCCAAACAACCGGCGGCCAGGACGGCACCCGTGAAGAAAGCGGCGGCCAAGAAAGCCCCCGCCAAGAAGGTGGTCGCCAAGGCGCCGGTGAAAGCGCCGGTAAAAAAGGCGGCAACCAAGCCGGTGGCCAAGAAGGCCGTGGCCAAGAAGCCCGTCGCTAAAGCTGCACAGCAGCCGAAGGCTGCCCAGGCGCCGGTGAAGAGAGCCGCGCCCGCCAGCAAGCCTGTGGCCAAGAAATCCGTAACGCCGGCGGCCAAGACCGCGCCGGCGAAAAAAGCGGTTGCCAAGCCTGCACCGGCCAAGCCGGCAAAGGCCGCCAAGCCGGCAACCAAGCCGGCAGCAACCAAGCCGGCTGCCAAGCCGGTTGCAGCACCCGTAGTGAAGTCCGCACCGAAGCCGGCACCGCCGGCACCGGCCAAGTCTGTCCCGGCCAAGGCCGCGGCCAAGCCTGCTCCAGCTCCGGCGCCCGCGCCGAAGCCGGTGGCGGCAGCCCCCGCGCCAAAAGCCCCGCAAAACAAGAATCCCGTGCCCGTTTCGAAATCGCCTGCAAAAACTCCCGTGAAATCCGAATCCGCCCCCAAGCCCGTGTCGCGTCCGGTTGGCAAGGTCGCCGTTGCCGTGGCAGCGCGTTCGTCCGCCCCGGCCCCGCGCACCAAGGTCAAGGTGGTCGAGTACAAGACTGACGAAGCCACCGGTCGTCCGATCCTGCCCGACGGCTACAAGCCGAGCGCGGAAGAGGAGTACATGAGCCCGCTGCAGCTGGAGTATTTCCGCCAGCGCCTGCAGCACTGGCGCAATGAACTGGTCGAGGAATCCAAGCAGACCATCGCCAACCTGCAGGAAGAAGTGCGTGACATCGGCGACGAAGCCGAGCGCGCCACCCGCGAGACCGAGAACTCGCTGGAACTGCGTACCCGCGACCGCTACCGCAAGCTGATCGGCAAGATCAACAGCACGCTCAAGCGCCTGGAAGACGGTGACTACGGCTTCTGCGTGGACACCGGCGAAGAAATCGGCCTGGACCGCCTCGAAGCGCGCCTGACCGCCGAACGCACCATCGATGCCCAGGAGCGTTGGGAGCACCTGCAGAAGCAGCAGGGCGACTGATCCCAAGTCGTCGATCCAATCAAAAAACCCGGCCAAGGCCGGGTTTTTTGTTGCCGTTTGCGGTTACTGCAGATCGCGCAGATTCAACCGGCGCAGGGTCGGGTTCTTCCAGGCGGTGATCCCGGCAACGCTCAACACCGCGAACCCGCCCAGCACCACTGCCGGCACCAGGCCCAGCAGCTTGGCCATCGTGCCCGCGTAGAACGCGCCCAGCTCGTTGGACGAGCTGATGAAAATGCCGTTGATCGATGACACCCGCCCGCGCATTTCTTCCGGCGTGGCCAGCTGCAGGATGGTCGAACGGATCACCACCGACACCCCGTCGAAGGCCCCGTAGAACAGCAGGATCACCGCCGACAGCCAGAAACTGTGCGACAGCCCGAAGCCAATCACGCACAACCCGAATCCGGCCACCGCGAACAGCAGCACCCGCCCCGCATGCCGCTGCAGCGGCCGGCGCGCCAGCCACAGGCCCACGCATACCGAGCCCAGTGCCGGTGCCGCGCGCAGGATGCCCAGCCCTTCCGGCCCGTGGTGCAGGATCTCGTGCAGGAACGCCGGCAGCATCGCCACCACCCCGCCCAGCAGCACCGAAAACATGTCCAGCGCCATCGCGCCGACCATGATGCGGTTGCCCAGCACGAAGCGGCCGCCCTCGGCGATGCTCTTGAAGATCGGTGCCGCCGGCCCGGTGTGCACCGGCTCGGATACCCGCAGCATGGCCAGGCAGCCCAGCGCGCCCAGCGCCGCCGCCACCGCCACCCCGTAGGACAGGCTCTTGCCGCCCCAGGCCACCAGCCCGCCGCCCAGCGCCGGGCCCACCACCATGCCCGCCTGGAACACCACCGACCCCAGCCCCGCGCCACGCGCGAACTGGTGGCGTTCCAGCACACGCGCGAACAGCGCGTTGTAGATCGGCGACAGGAACGCCCTCACCATGCCCGTCATCGCCACGGCCGCATAGATCGGCCACACCCCGTGGAACGGCAGCCAGCCCTCCGCCACTGCCGTCAGCACCACCGCCGTCAGCACCAGCCCGCTGCACGCCACCATGCCCAGCCGGCGGCGTGGCAGGTGGTCCACCAGGTAGCCGGCGAACGGCGCCACGCAGAAGAACGGCAGCACCTCGGCCAGCCCGACCAGTCCCAGCGAGAACGGGTTGCGGGTGACTTCGTAGATATGCCAGCCCACCGTGACCGCCACGATCTGGTAGGACAGCATCGCCAGGATGCGGTACGCCAGCAGCAGCGAAAAACCCGGCCGCGTGAGCAGGCCCAGCGCGCTCTCGGCGGCTTCGGAAGGGGCAGGCGAACTCACGGCGCCGACTGCGCCTGCGCGGTCTCACGGATGAAGGCCAGCATCGCCGCCACCCCGTTGCTGCGGGTCGGCGACAGGTGCCGCGACAGCCCGATGTCCTGGATGTAGGTCGGCTCGGTGGCCAGGATCTCGGCCGCCGAACGCCCCGAATACACCCGCAGCGCCAGGTAGATCAGGCCCGAGACGATCGCCGAATCACTGATCGCATGGAAGCGCAGCGTATCGGCGTTGCCCTCCGGCACGATCCACACCATCGACTGGCAACCCAGCAGGCGGTGTTCCTCGGTTTTCCATGCGTCCGGGAACACCGGCAGCTTGCGACCCAGGTCGATGAGGTACTGGTAACGCTCGGACCAGTCGCCGAAGAACGCGAATTCCTCGGCAATGGCGGCCTGCGCGTCGGCAGCGGTGGGTTCAATCGGGAACGGGGAATCGATCACAGCCATCTCTACAGTTGTTACGGAACGTCGGGCCAACCCGACGGTAGCGCCCGACCGTTGGTCGGGCGGCCTTTCAACGCTTGCGTGACCAGCGCACGCCCTGCGCGGTGTCTTCCAGCACGATGCCCGCTGCGGCCAGCTGGTCACGGATCGCATCGGAATGGGCGAAATCGCGGGCCTGCTTGGCCGCGGCGCGCTCGTCGATCAGCGCCTGGATGCGCGCGTCATCATCGGCGTCGCCGCCGCTGGTGCCGAACCACGCAGCCGGGTCCTGCTGCAGCAGCCCCAGCGCCTGCCCAGCGCCCAGCAGGGCCGATTTCCAGCCCGCCTTGTCGGCCGGTTCGGCGCGGCGCGCTTCCGCGCCCAGCCGGGCCAGCTCGGCCAGCGCCTGCGGGGTGTTCAGGTCATCGTCCAGCGCCGCCTCGATCTCGGCCGGGATGGCCGGGGTCGCGGCCACGTCGGCCAGGTCGCGCAGGGTGCCGTACAGGCGGTCCAGGGTACGCACCGACTGCTCGATCAGCGCATCGGACCAGTCCAGCGGCTGCCGGTAATGGGCCGACAGCAGGGCCAGCCGCAGCGCCTCCGGGGCGTGCTGGCGGACCAGGTCGTGGACCCGCTCGATGTTGCCGATCGACTTGCTCATCTTGGCACCGCCGAAATTGAGCATGCCGTTGTGCAGCCAGAACCGGGCGAAGGTCTGCCCGCCGTGGGCGCACTCGCTCTGCGCGATCTCGTTTTCGTGGTGCGGGAACTGCAGGTCCACGCCACCGGCATGGATGTCGATGGTCGGCCCCAGGTGCGCGGCGGCCATCGCCGAGCACTCGATGTGCCAGCCCGGACGGCCCCGGCCCCAGGGCGATTCCCAGCCCGGCAGGTCGTCGCTGGAGGGCTTCCACAGCACGAAGTCGCCCGGGTCGCGCTTGTACGGGGCCACGTCCACCCGCGCCCCGGCCAGCATCTCGTCCGGGTCGCGGCGCGACAGCTTGCCGTAGTCGGCGTAGGAGGGCACCGAGAACAGCACGTGGCCCTCGGCCGCGTAGGCGTGGCCGGCCGCGATCAGCTGCTCGATCATGGTGATGATGTGCGGGATGTGCGCGGTGGCTTCCGGCTCGATGTCCGGCGGCACCACGCCCAGCGCGGCCATGTCTTCACGGTAGGCGGCGGCGAAGCGGTCGGTGATGGCCGAAATCGGCACCCCCTGCTCGCGCGCGGCCGTGTTGATCTTGTCGTCCACGTCGGTGATGTTGCGGGCGTAGCGCAGCCCGCCGAAGCGGCGCCGCAGCAGGTCGGCCAGCACCCCGAACACCACCGGGCCCCGGGCGTTGCCGATATGGACGTAGTTGTAGACCGTGGGGCCGCACACATACAGGGTCGGACAGGTCGGATCGAGCGGGGTGAACGGTTCGAGCTGGCGTGTCAGGTTGTTGTGCAGGCGCAGGGTCATGGGGGCGTAGGGCCGGGCGGAGTAGGGGCAAGCCTTCGATTTTAGATCACAACGGCCCCCAGCGCCGGCCCCGGCACGCCGCCCGTTGCCCCCTGATTTCGCAAACGACACGGTTCGGTATGGGCAGAAGCGTCGCGGAAGGGTAATGTTCAGCCCCTTGTGCCACGCACTGCCTACACTATCCGCCTTGTCCTCTTTCCTGTTGCCAATGAAATCCGCTTCGTTGCTGACGCTGACCTGCCTGCTGGGGAGCGCCGCTTTCATGGCGTGCGCCCAGGACGCCGAAGTCCGTAACCGGGTGGTGATCGTGGAGAACGTGAAGTTCGACTACGCGCAGGTGCTCAACGTGGAGCCGGTGTTCCAGACCCTGCGGGCCACCCGCACCGAGGAACATTGCGAACCGGTATCCACCCGGACCCTGGCCCCGGTCAACGTCACCGGCGAAGAGCCGCAGGAAGAGAAGGGCCGGTTCGGCCGTTTCATGGATTCGGTCCGCTCCATCTTCAAGCGTGAAGACGGCAGCACCGAAGACATGGCCCCCGTCGTGGAAGCCCCGGCCGCCAACAACGGCCCGCTGCTGACCCGCGATTGCCGCATCATCCCGGTCGGCCGCGAGTTCCGCCGGCCCATCGCCTATGACGTGGATTACGTCTACAAGGGCACCAAGTACCGCTCGCGCCTGCCCGAAGACCCCGGCAACCGGCTCAAGATCCGCGTCTCCATCACCCCGTGGGTGGGAGCGGAGCAGGGCAGCGCGGCAAATCCCTGAACCGTCGGTTCAGGCCTTGCGCCGTGCCCGATCACATGCAAAGATGGGCGGCCATGAAACTCACCGACTTCCAGCACGACACCAGCGCCGCCCGTATGGCTACGGGCATGACGTCGCGTGCCCGCCGACCGGAACCCCACATTTTCGCTGGGTAACCGGAGCTTCGTGCTGTCTGTTCGGAAAACCCAGCCCCCGCGCTGGGTTTTTTCGTTTCTACGATTTGAAAAGTTGCATTTGTACCCTTTCTTCCATTGAAACCCGCCTCAAAGGATCGATCGATGTCCCTGAAGCACTTCCTGAACACCCAGGATTGGAGCCGTACCGAGCTGGATGCCCTGCTGACCCAGGCCGCGTTGTTCAAGCGCAACAAGCTGGGCGACGAGCTCAAGGGCAAATCGATTGCCCTGGTGTTCTTCAACCCGTCCATGCGCACCCGCACCAGCTTCGAACTGGGCGCCTTCCAGCTGGGTGGGCACGCGATCGTGCTGCAGCCGGGCAAGGATGCATGGCCGATCGAGTTCAACCTCGGCACGGTGATGGACGGCGACACCGAAGAGCACATCGCCGAAGTGGCCAAGGTGCTGGGCCGCTATGTCGACCTGATCGGCGTGCGCGCGTTCCCGAAGTTCATCGACTGGGCGCAGGACCGTGAGGACATCGTGCTCAAGGCGTTCGCGAAGTACTCGCCGGTGCCGGTGATCAACATGGAAACCATCACCCACCCGTGCCAGGAACTGGCCCACGTGATGGCGCTGCAGGAACACTTCGGCACCCAGGACCTGCGCGGCAAGAAGTACGTGCTGACCTGGACCTACCACCCCAAGCCGCTCAACACGGCCGTGGCCAACTCGGCACTGACCATCGCCACCCGCATGGGCATGGACGTGACCCTGCTGTGCCCGACCGCCGATTACATCCTCGATGACCGCTACATGGGCTGGGCCGAGCAGAACGTGGCCGAGAACGGCGGTTCGCTGAAGATCAGCCACGACATCGCCAGCGCCTACAGCGGCGCCGACGTGGTGTACGCCAAGAGCTGGGGCGCGCTGCCGTTCTTCGGCAACTGGGAACCGGAAAAGCCCATCCGCGATCAGTACAAGCACTTCATCGTCGACGAAGCCAAGATGGCCCTGACCAACAACGGCGTGTTCAGCCACTGCCTGCCGCTGCGCCGCAACGTCAAAGCCACCGACGGCGTGATGGATTCCGCGCAGTGCATCGCCATCAACGAAGCGGAAAACCGCCTGCACGTGCAGAAGGCCATCATGTCGGCGCTGGCCGGCCGGTAATCGCGCGTTTCACCCCATTTTTCCTATAAACCCCCACTTCGGACCCGACCCCCATGAGCAAGAAAGACATCGTCCTGGCCTTCTCCGGCGGACTCGACACCAGCTTCTGCGTGCCCTACCTGCAGGAGCGCGGCTACAACGTGCACACCGTGTTCGCCGACACCGGCGGCGTGGATGACGAAGAGCGTGATTTCATCGAAAAGCGTGCCGCCGAACTGGGCGTGACCAGCCACGTCACCGTCGACGGTGGCCCGGCCATCTGGAAGGGGTTCGTCAAGCCGTTCGTGTGGGCCGGTGAAGGCTACCAGGGCCAGTACCCGCTGCTGGTGTCGGACCGCTACCTGATCGTCGATGCCGCGCTCAAGCGCGCCGCCGAACTGGGCACCAACATCATCGCCCACGGCTGCACCGGCATGGGCAACGACCAGGTCCGCTTCGACCTGGCCGTGAAGGCGCTGGGCGATTACCAGATCGTCGCGCCGATCCGTGAAATCCAGAAGGAACACACCCAGACCCGCGCCTACGAGCAGAAGTACCTGGAAGAACGCGGCTTCGGCGTGCGCGCCAAGCAGCAGGCCTACACCATCAACGAAAACCTGCTGGGCCTGACCATGTCCGGCGGCGAGATCGACCGTTGGGAAGCCCCGGGCGAAGGTGCCCGCGGCTGGTGCGCACCGCGCAGCGAATGGCCGGCAGAAGCGCTGACCGTGACCCTGAAGTTCGTCGAAGGCGAAGCGGTTGAACTCAACGGCAAGGCGCTGCCGGGCGAGCAGATCCTGGCCCAGCTCAACAAGCTGTTCGCGCCGTACGGCGTGGGCCGTGGCGTGTACACCGGCGACACCGTGATCGGCCTGAAAGGCCGCATCGTGTTCGAAGCCCCGGGCCTGGTCTCGCTGCTGGCCGCGCACCGCGCGCTGGAAGATGCGGTGCTGACCAAGCAGCAGAACCGCTTCAAGCCGGACGTGGCGCGCAAGTGGGTGGAGCTGGTGTACGAAGGCTTCTACCACGACCCGCTCAAGACCGACATCGAAGCGTTCCTGGAGTCCTCGCAGGCCAAGGTCAACGGCGAAGTGGTGCTGGAAACCCGTGGCGGCCGCGTCGATGCGGTGGCGGTGAAGTCGCCGCACCTGCTCAACACCAAGGGCGCCACCTATGCGCAGTCGGCCGACTGGGGCGTGGAGGAAGCCGAAGGCTTCATCAAGCTGTTCGGCATGAGCAGCACCCTGTACGCGCAAGTAAACCGCTGAGGCCCGGCATGTTGGAACAGACGCTCCATCACCTGCAGGCGCTGGTGTCTTTTGACACCCGCAACCCGCCGCGTGCGATCACCACCGGTGGCATCTTCGATTACCTGCGCGCGAACCTGCCCGGGTTCAACGTGGAGGTGATCGACCATGGCGACGGCGCGGTCAGCCTGTATGCGGTGCGCGGTACGCCGCGCTATCTGTTCAACGTGCACCTGGACACCGTGCCCGATTCCCCGCATTGGAGCGCCGATCCGCATGTGATGCGGCGTGCCGATGACCGGGTGATCGGGCTCGGCGTGTGCGACATCAAGGGCGCGGCCGCCGCACTGGTGGCCGCGGCCAATGCCAGCGATGGCGATGCCGCGTTCCTGTTCTCCAGCGATGAAGAAGCCAACGATCCGCGTTGCATCGCGGCCTTCCTCGCCCGCGGCATTCCGTATGAAGCGGTGCTGGTGGCCGAACCGACCATGAGCGAAGCGGTGCTGGCGCACCGGGGCATCAGCTCGGTGCTGATGCAGTTCGCCGGCCGCGCCGGGCATGCCTCGGGCAAGCAGGATGCAGCCGCCAGCGCCTTGCACCAGGCCATGCGCTGGGGAAACCGCGCGCTGGACCATGTGGACTCGCTGGCGCATGCCCGTTTCGGCGGACTGACCGGTCTGCGCTTCAACATCGGGCGCGTGGAAGGCGGCATCAAGGCCAACATGATCGCCCCGGCCGCCGAACTGCGCTTCGGCTTCCGCCCGCTGCCGTCGATGGACATCGACGCGCTGCTGGCCACTTTCGCCGGTTTTGCCGAACCGGAAGCGGCGCTGTTCACCGAAACCTTCCGCGGCCCCAGCCTGCCGGCCGGCGACATCGCCGAAGCGGAGAACCGCCGCCTGGCCGCGCGTGACGTGGCCGATGCGCTGGACCTGCCGATCGGCAACGCCGTGGACTTCTGGACCGAAGCCTCGCTGTTCTCGGCCGGTGGCTACACCACCCTGGTGTACGGCCCGGGCGACATCGCCCAGGCCCACACCGCCGACGAGTTCGTGACGCTGGAGCAGCTGCAGCGCTACACCGACGCCGTGCACCGCATCATCAGCGCCGGCGCCTGACCGAATGACGCCGTCGTGGCCCACCACTGACGGATCTCCCACCGCGGCCACGGCCGCCCGTGACGATACTGAAATGCCTTCTTCCCTCCAGCCCCACCGCCAGACCCGCCAGACCATCGTGCGCCTGCTTTCCAGCATGGCCAGCGCGAAGGAGATCAGCCAGTACCTCAAGCGCTTTTCGCAGGTGGATGCCAAGCGCTTCGCCGTGGTTAAGGTCGGCGGCGCCGTGCTGCGCGATGACCTCGACGCGCTGACCTCTTCGCTGTCGTTCCTGCAGGAAGTCGGGCTCACCCCGATCGTGCTGCACGGTGCCGGCCCGCAGCTGGACGCGGAACTGTCGGCGGCCGGCATCGTCAAGCAGACCGTCAACGGCCTGCGCGTGACCTCGCCCGAAGGCCTGGCCATCGTGCGCCGCGTGTTCCAGGCGTCGAACCTGCAGCTGGTGGAAGCACTGCAGCAGAACGGTGCACGTGCCACCTCGATCACCGGTGGCGTGTTCGAAGCCGAATACCTGGACCAGGACACCTACGGCCTGGTCGGCGAAGTGAAGAAGGTCAACCTGGCCCCGATCGAAGCCAGCCTGCGCGCCGGTTCCATTCCGGTGATCACCAGCCTGGGCGAAACCCGCTGCGGCCAGATCCTCAACGTCAACGCCGATTTCGCCGCCAACGAACTGGTGCAGGAACTGCAGCCGTACAAGATCATCTTCCTCACCGGCACCGGCGGCCTGCTCGATGAAGAGGGCAGGGTGATCGACTCGATCAACCTGTCCACCGAGTACGACCAGCTGATGCAGCAGCCGTGGATCCACGGCGGCATGCGGGTCAAGATCGAACAGATCAAGGACCTGCTGGACCGGCTGCCGCTGGAGTCGTCGGTGTCGATCACCCGGCCGGCCGACCTGGCCAAGGAACTGTTCACCCACAAGGGCTCGGGCACGCTGGTGCGCAAGGGCGAGAAGGTGCTGCGCGCCACCGCCTGGAGCGAACTGGACCTGCCGCGCCTGAAGGGCCTGATCGAATCCAGCTTCGGCCGCACCCTGGTGCCCGATTATTTCGACAAGACCCGCCTGCTGCGCGCCTATGTCAGCGAGAACTACCGCGCTGCGGTGATCCTCACCGACGAAGCCGAAGGCGTGTACCTGGACAAGTTCGCCGTGCTCGATGACGCGCAGGGCGAAGGCCTGGGCCGTGCCGTATGGAACGTGATGCTGGAGGAAACCCCGCAGCTGTTCTGGCGCTCGCGCCACGGCAACCCGATCAATCATTTCTACTACGCCGAATCCGATGGCTGCTACAAGCAGGACCACTGGAAGGTGTTCTGGTTCGGTGCCGACGGCTTCGACCGCATCCGGACCTATGTGGACCATTGCGCCAAGCGCACCCCTAGCCTGGAGGGCTGACCCCGATGAATCATGCCGACTGGACCAAGGTCCCCACGCTGGACGGCCGGCATGCACGGCTGGAACCGCTGCAGATGGCGCATATCGACGGCCTGCGCGGTGCGCTGGGCGACGGTTCGCTTTCCGCGCTGTGGTACGCGCACGTGCCCAGCGCCAAGACCATGACCGCCTACGTACAGGCCGCCCTGCAGGACCAGGCCGCCGGCAAGGTGCTGCCGTTCGCCGTGCTCGATGCCGACGGCAACGTGGTGGGCAGCACCCGCTACTACGCGCTGGAAGAAGAGGTGCCGCGCCTGAGCATCGGCTACACCTGGTACGGCCCGCATGCGCAGCGCACCGGGGTGAACACCGAAGCCAAGCTGATGCTGCTCACCCATGCCTTCGAGCGGTTGAAGTGCATCAGCGTGGCGTTTGAAACCAGCTCGCACAACGCCGCCTCGCGCGCGGCCATCGCCCGCCTGGGGGCCACCCAGGAAGGCGTGCTGCGCAACCACAAGCGCCACCCCGATGGCAGCCCGCGCGACACGGTTGTCTTCTCCATCATCGATTCGGAATGGCAGGACGTGAAGCGCACCCTGCAGGACCGCCTGGACGCACACGCATGAGTACTTCCAACAGAACGTTCACCATCGGCATCGTCGGCGCCCGCGGCCACACCGGCGCCGAGCTGGTCAAGCTGATCGCCGCGCACCCGCAGCTGGCGCTGGGCTTCGTGTCCTCGCGCGAGCTGGCCGGGCAGCGCGTGGCCGATACCTATCCCGAGGTTGCCGGCGAGCTGGCGTTTGAAAACCTCGATGCCGACGCCGTGGCCGCCAAAGGCGTGGATGCGGTGATCCTGGCGCTGCCCAACAACCTGTCGGCCCCGTTCGTCGCCGCGCTGGATGCCGCGCGCCCGGAGACGGTGATCGTGGATCTGTCTGCCGACCACCGCTTCGAAGGCAGCTGGTACTACGGCCTGCCCGAACTGACCCGGGGCGATTACACCGGCCAGAAGCACATCAGCAACCCGGGCTGCTACGCCACCGCCATGCAGCTGGCGATCAGCCCGCTGCTGGACCAGCTGGCCGGGCCGCCGCAGTGCTTCGGCGTATCCGGTTACTCCGGCGCCGGCACCAGCCCGTCGGACAAGAACAACCCCGAACTGCTGCGCGACAACCTGATGCCGTACGCGCTCACCAACCACGTGCACGAGCGCGAAGTCACCGCGCACCTGCGCGTGCCGGTGGAGTTCATGCCGCACGTGGCCCCGCATTTCCGTGGCATCACCATGACCGTGAACCTGTGGCTGCAGCAGCCGGTGACACGCGATCAGGTCGTGGAGACCTACCGCCGCTTCTACGCCGATGAGCCGCTGATCGAGATCCTCGACGAAGCACCGTGGGTGAGCCGCATCGCCGGCCGCCATGGCGTGCAGATCGGCGGCTTCGACGTGGCCCCGGGCGGCAAGCGCGTGGTGGTCGTAGCGACCCTGGACAACCTGCTCAAGGGCGCGGCCACCCAGGCCATGCAGAACCTCAACCTGGCCCTGGGCCTGGATGAACTGACCTCGATTCCGCATTGATTGGAGCAACACATGGCAGACCTTCTCTGGCAGAAGCCCGGCGTAGCGGTGGATGCGAAAATCCAGACCTTCCTCGCCGGCGATGACGTCATCCTCGACCGCGAGTTCTTCCTGTACGACGTGCAGGCCAGCAAGGCGCACGCGCAGGGCCTGGAAAACATCGGCATCCTCACCGCCACCGAGCGCAGCGATCTGCAGCGCGAGCTGGACGTGCTGGCCGACGATTTCCGCAGCGGCGCGTTCGTGCTCGATGAGCGCTTCGAGGATTGCCACTCGGCGATCGAAGCGCGCCTGACCGAACGCCTGGGCGATGCCGGCCGCAAGATCCACACCGGCCGCAGCCGCAACGACCAGATCCTGGTCGCCACCCGGCTGTGGCTGAAGGACAAGCTGCTGCAGGTGTCCGCGCTGAGCCGCGAAGTGGCCAAGGTCGCGCTGGACCGCGCCGAAGCCGAGAAAGACCTGCCGGTGCCGGGCTACACCCACATCCAGCGCGCCGTGGTGTCCTCGGCAGGCATGTGGTGGGCCGGCTGGGCCGAAGCCTTCATCGACAACGCGGTGCGCGCGCACGACACCTTCGCGCTGGTCGATGCCAATCCGCTGGGCACGGCGGCCGGTTACGGCGTGAACCTGCCGCTGGACCGCGCCCACACCACCCAGGCACTGGGCTTTGCGCGCATGCAGATCTCGCCGATCTACGCGCAGCTGTCGCGCGGCAAGTTCGAGCTGGCCGCACTGGAAGCGCTCGGCGGTGCCACCCTGGACCTGCGCCGCCTGGCGTGGGACCTGTCGCTGTTCACCAGCGGTGAGTACGGCTTCGTCGCGCTGCCGGCGCAGTACACCACCGGCAGCTCGATCATGCCCAACAAGCGCAACCCGGACGTGATCGAACTGATGCGCGCCACCCACGCCAGCGTGGCTGCGGCGCGTACCGAGATCGAGCAGCTGCTGTCGCTGCCGTCCGGTTACCACCGCGACCTGCAGGGCAGCAAGGGCGCCATCTTCCACGGCTTCGGTCGTGGCCTGGCCGCGCTGGAACTGCTGCCGGCGCTGCTGGCCAACCTGGAATGGCGCGAAGACAAGCTGCGCGTTGCCATCGATTCGGGCATGTACGCCACCGACGTCGCCGTGGAAGCGGCCGTGGCCGGCGTCCCGTTCCGCGAGGCCTACAAAGCGGCCGCGGCGGCATCTGACACTGCCGGGCAGGGACGTACCCCCGAAGGCAGCCTGGCCGCGCGCGTGTCGCCCGGCGCGGCCGCGGACCTGCGGCTCGACGAACTGCGCGCCCGCTGGGCGGCACTGGCGTAACGCAGAACGGCGGCCACTGGCCGCCGTTCCTGTATTGGCATGAATCCACGGAGTTCCGCATGAAGATCTGCTACCTCGTACTCGTTACCCGAACGCCTGAATTCCGCGATGAAGCGGGTGCCGAACACGCACGTTTTCTCGATGAGGTGCGTGCCCGCGACCAGCTGCTCATCACCGGCGGCTTCACCGACAAGACCGGCGGCGCCTACGTGCTGCACAACCTGGCCGACCGCGCCGCCGCGCAGGCCATCGTCGATGCCGATCCCCTGATGACGCTCGGCAGCGCCACCGCCACCGTCCACGAATGGTCCACCCGCTGAGGCAGCCCCCGCGATGACCCCCACGCCCGTGCAGTCCCCGTTCCCCGAACAGCTGCTCCCCGGCTGGAAGCGTGCCGTGCTCAAGGTCGGCAGCAGCCTGTTGGCTGCCGATGGGGGTGGCCTGTCGCCCCGGCATGCACTGGGCCTGGCGCAGTTCGTCTCGGCACACGTGCTGGCGGGGCGCGAAGTGGTGATCGTGTCTTCCGGCGCGGTGGCTGCGGGCCGTGCGATCGTGCCGCGCGCGATCGAGGCCGGCGCCGCCATGGCCGCGCGGCAGGCACTGGCCGCGCTCGGCCAGGCGCAGCTGATCGGGCTGTGGCAGCGCTTCTTCGAGCGCCCGGTGGCGCAGGTACTTCTCACCCACGACGACCTGCGCAACCGCCGCCGTTACCTCAATGCCCGCGCCACGCTCAACGAGCTGCTGCGGCTGGGCGCGCTGCCGGTGGTGAACGAGAACGACACCGTGTCGGTGGACGAGCTTAAGCTGGGCGACAACGACAACCTGGCCGCCACCGTGGCCGCGTTGATCGACGCCGACATCCTGTTCATCGCCACCGACATCGACGGCCTGTACAGCGCCGATCCGCGCCGCGATCCGCAGGCGCGGCCGATCCATGACGTGCCGGAGCTGAGCCTGGAGGTGCTGGCCATGGCCGGCGGTGCGGGCAGCGGTGCGGGCACCGGTGGCATGCACACCAAGCTGGAAGCGGCGGCCAAGGCCGGCCGCGTCGGCATCGATACCTGCCTGTTCAATGGTCGTGATGACGATGTGGTGCGCGCGCTGGCGCAAGGCCGGTTGTTCGGCACCCGCATCCATGCCGGGCAGACCCGTGAAGCCGCGCGCAAGTACTGGCTGCGGCATGCGCCGCTGGAGGCCGGTGCCATCATCGTGGATCAAGGTGCTGCTGCAGCATTGCGCGACAAGGGCGCCTCGTTGCTGCCGGGCGGGGTGACCGCTGCCGAAGGCGATTTCCGCCGCGGCGACATGGTGCAGGTGCGGCTGCGTACCGACAGCGGTGAAGTGATCTTGGCGCGTGGGGTCAGCCAGTATTCGGCCAGCGACATCCGCCGCGTGGCCGGGCGGCATTCGCGCGACATTGAAAGCGTGTTGGGCTACAACTACGGTGGCAATGTGATCCACCGGGATGACCTGGTGCTGGTCTAAGCGAGCGTCGGCCCCGACGAATTCCTGAAACGCGCCAAAACCCTTCGTGATGAGAGATCCCATGGACATCCGTGATCAAGCCCTCCAATGCCGCGACGCCGCCCAGGTACTGGCGCAGCTTTCGTCCGAGGCCAAGGCGGCGCTGCTGGATGCCATGGCAGACGCGCTGGACAGCGACGCGGCCACCATCCTGGCCGCCAACGCGCTGGATCTCGCCGCCGCCGAAGCCAAAGGCACCGGCAGCGCGATGCTCGACCGCCTCGCCCTCAATCCGGCGCGCCTGTCCGGCATCAGCGCTGCCCTCCGCGAAGTGGCCGCACTACCCGACCCGGTCGGCAGCATCACCCGCGACGACATCCGCCCCAACGGCATCCGCGTGCAGAAGGTGCGCGTGCCGCTCGGCGTGATCGCGATGATCTACGAAGCGCGACCGAACGTCACCGCCGACGCCGCAGCGCTGTGCATCAAGGCCGGCAACGGCGTGATCCTGCGCGGCGGCTCCGAAGCCATCCATTCCAACACCGCCATCGCCGCCTCGCTCAAGCGCGCCCTGCGCGCGGCCGGCGTGCCCGATGCGGCGCTGACCCTGGTCGAAGACCTGCGTCGCGAGACCATGCTCACCCTGCTGCAGCTCAACGACCTGATCGACCTGGCCATCCCGCGCGGCGGGGAAGGGCTCATCCGCTTCGTTGCCGAACATGCGCGCGTGCCGGTGATCAAGCACTACAAGGGCGTGTGCCACCTGTACGTGGACCGTGCCGCCGACCCGGCCAAGGCGCTGGCGCTGCTGGTGGATGGCAAATGCAGCCGCCCTTCGGCCTGCAATTCACTCGAAACCCTGCTGGTCCACGCCGAGGTCGCTGAGACGTTCCTGCCGCAGGCTGAAGCCGCCTTGCGGGAACGCGGGGTGGAGGTGCGCGCGGACGCGCGTGCCCGGCAGTGGCTGCCGCAGGCCGCGCCGGCCACGGAGGACGATTTCGCGGCCGAATACCTCGACCTGATCATCGCCGTGCGCGTCGTTGATGACCTCGAACAGGCGTTGTCCCACATCCAGCAGTACAGCTCCGACCACACCGAAGTCATCGCCACCGAAGACGCGGCCGCCGCCCAGCGTTTCATCAGCGCGCTGCGCGCCGCCGTGGTGATGGTCAACGCCTCGTCCCGCTTCTCCGATGGCGGCGAACTCGGCCTGGGCGCGGAAATCGGCATCTCCACCACGCGCCTGCACGCCTACGGTCCGATGGGCCTCGAAGCGCTCACCGTGGAACGCTTCGTGGTCCAGGGCAGCGGCCAGACCCGCGCGCCATGACCGGCGCGCGGTTGCGTCAGGTAACGATGGTGGGTCGTTACAACGCCTTGTAGGCAATCCGCCGGTTCGCCGCGCGCCCTGCCTCGGTGGTGTTGTCGCCCACCGGGCGGTTGGCGCCGAACCCGCGTGCCAGCAGCCGGTCTGCAGGTACGCCACGGGCAGCCAAGGCTGCTGCTACGGCCTTCGCACGCTGCTCGCTGAGCGTCTGGTTGGTCTCGGCGTTGCCCACGTTGTCGGTGTGTCCCTCCACTTCAACGCGCGCCCCTGGCGGCGCCGCCTGGATTGCTTTTGCTGCACCGTCCAGGATCGACGCACTGCTGCGGGTAATCACCGCCGACCCGGTTTCGAAGGTGATCGTGGTCTGGTTCAACGCCTGGGTCAGGTCGTCACTGCTGAAACCCGGCGGTAGCGCACCCAGTGCCGCAGCGCCCTTGTCGAACAGGCCCTCCACCTCCAGGTTGCCCAGCTCCTTCTGGAACAGCTGGCTGACCGCCGTGCGTTCGGCCTCGGGCAGCCTGGAAGTATCCAGTTTGAGCGAGTCACCGTTCAACGCGAACTGCAGCGCGTTCTGTTTCAGGCTGGGGATCAGGTCGGCCAACCGGCCCAGCCAGCTGGCTTGCTTGACGTTGGTATCCACCTGGATGTTGGAGCTGACGTTGATCTGTCCATAGGCGCCCGCAAAGGCCCCCAGCAGCTTCGCCTTGTCGGCCACCGATCCCAATGTGCCGTTCAACGTCACCTTGCCGTCGGTGTTCTGGAAGGACAGGGTGGGGTGGGTGGACACGGCCGCGACGTTGGCGGCCGGCGCGGTAACCGCTGGCGCCTTGGCCACGTGGCGCGATTGCCAGCCGCACCACGCAAGCGCGAGCAATGCCAGCAAGGGCAGCAGCCAACGCCAGAGGCGGAAGGGGGACCGCTTCTTCCCCTTCGTGCCCAGCAGACCCGTGAATGCAGCGGGAAGCGCGGTCGGCATCACCCCGCCGGCGGTCACCGCCCGGACGATCGGCGGCGGGGCGGTTGCCAGCAGCGCGGGTGCCACGGCGGGCGTTACCCCGGCCTTGCTGGCGATGTCCTCGATGCTCTGCCCGCCCAGCGCGCTGCGGATCTGCCCGGCATCGACAGCGCGCATGTTGGGTTGGCCTGAGAACCAGGACTTGAAGACATCGCCAAGCCCGGCGGCGGAGAATCTGTCGGCCAGGCCGGCGAGTCCGCCGGGCTGTTTGAAGATGTACTCGATGACGACGCCGATGAATTTCTGGGCGTTCGGTCCAAGGCCGGTGGCCCGGGCCACTTCAGTGACCAAAGTCTCGATAGACGACATGATGTATCCCCTCACAATGAAGTGCGGGATGTCTCCGAGGCGGAGCGTACGCCTGGGCTGGGTCAGGGATGTGAAGGGTTGTACACATCCAGGGCAGCCACGCAGGGCGTGGCGCTACCCGTCATCTCATCTCGATGTTCTGGTGGGTCAGGCCGATCGGCCTGGCGTGGTCATCCATGTGCAGGGTCACCGCTTTGCCGTTGGCCAGCTGCGCGGCCAACGCGGGGCTGGCGCCCAGGTTGTGCGCGATCTCTTCCAGCGACACATCCGCGCGCGCATTGCGCCGGTCCTTGCCGGCGAAACGCATGCGGTTGTATTCCGCCCAGGCGATCAGCAGCACCGAACAGCACACCAGCATCACCGGCAGCGCGATGACGATGAACGGGTCCACGCTCTGCTTGTACTCGTACAGCTGCAGCCACGCCAGCTGCCCACCGAGCAGCCAGGAAAGGGCGGTGATCAGCGGTGCCCAGAGGTAGAAATAGAACCCCCAGAACGCGATGGTGACAAACCCCCACGCGGTGCGCTGCAGCCGTGGCTGCTGGCGCGTCTTGCGGATCAGGCGGGAGTCGTAGCGGCGGGTCGGCTTGGAAGCGTTCATCGTATACCCCGGTCAGGACTGACCCAGATCGCGCGCTTGCCACGACGCTTCAACAGCGTCTTGGGCAGTGCCACCAGGGTCGTGAACAGACTGATGAGCCAGTACGCCATCGGGTACCAGATCACCCAGAAGTAATTACGTCCAATATGCGTTTCGTAGCGGCGGTCGATGATCAGGCTGCTCGCGAACTGCAGCAGGCACACCAGCGCCAGGATCACGCCGTGCCATTGCGGCAGCAGCGTGGCGATGTACAGGTCCTGCGGCAGCGGGATGAACTTGCCCAGCGCCCACAGCAGGATGATCGCCAGCATCGTGTACGCCCACAGCACGCTGAACATGTATTCCAGCAGCACCCCCCACATGCGCCGCTTGCGCCAGTCGAACAGCGAACGGCCATGCCGCAGCAGCACTTCCACGCCGCCCTGGGCCCAGCGCAGGCGCTGCCGCCACAGCCCCTTGAGCGTTTCCGGCATCAGGATGAAGCACAGCGCGTTCGGCTCGTAGCGGATGTCCCAGTGGTCGATCTGCAGCCGCCAGCTGATGTCGATGTCCTCGGTGATCATGTCATCGGCCCAGTAGCCGATGCGGTGCAGCGCGGTGCGGCGGAACCCGGCGATCACCCCGGAAATGGTGAAGATGCGCCCGTACACGCGCTGCGCACGCTTGATCATGCCGATGATCGAGGAGAACTCGGCCACCTGCAGCCGCCCCAGCAGGGTGGAGCGGTTGCGGATGCGCGGGTTGCCGGTGACGGCGCCGACGCGCGGGCCCGAGGTCAGGTGCCAGACCATCCAGTGGGTGGCGTGTTCTTCCAGCATCGCATCGCCATCGATGCACACCAGGTATTCCGAACGTGCCGCCAGCGCGCCCATGCGCAGTGCATTGGCCTTGCCCAGGTTGCGGTCCAGGTGCACCACGCGCAGGCGCGGGTGTTCGGCGGCCATCGCATCCAGGCGGGCCCCGGTATCGTCGCGGCTGCCGTCGTTGATGGCGATCACCTCGAAATCCGGGTACTTCTGCGCCAGGGCCGCGCCCAGCGTATCGGCCAGGTTGTCGGCCTCGTTGTGGCAGGGGATCAGGATCGACGCGAACGGGTAGCTGTCCATCGGCGGCGGATCGTCGCGCAGCCGCGCCTTCCGCTCGCGGCGGAAGAAGTAATACAACCCCCCGGACATCCAGAAGAACGCCATCACCATCGGGTAGAAGAAGGCGAACTGGAACAGCAGGTAGAGGAGCGGATGCATGGCGGCCTCACTTTTCCTCGTACGGGAAGGTGCGTGCCGACATGGCCGCGCGCGCATCGTAGGTGGACGGCTTCCCGGCAATGAAGTCGTCCGGGTACCAGGCGAAATGACGCACGCCCTGCGCCTGCAGGCGCCGGATCTGGGCGCGCAGCACCGTGCCGGAAATCGGCTTCTGCGTGCGCCAGTCCACCGTCTGCAGCTCGAACATCGTCTGTGACAGCTGCGGGTCGTGCTCACGCACGGCCTGCACCAGCCGGTCCAGCCATTTCTGCGGGTCGCGGCTGCCTTCCATCCACGGCATCGCCATCAGCGCGGTGTGGTCGTAGGCCTTGTTGAACAGGTCCAGGCGCTGGGCGAACCAGCTCGCGCTCTGCGGCTGCAGCACCGGCTGCGCGTACAGGTTGCGCACCGTGGCCAGCTTCGGGCGCCAGCGCTGTGCGGCGCCGCGCAGTTCCAGGGTGAAGTCGATCAGCGCCTGGGTACGCGCGCCGTCGTCGCCTTCCTGCGGCAGGTTGGCCAGTTCGGTGTCGCGCAGGTAGGCATCGTCGTGGAACAGCAGGCCCTCGAAGTACGAGTTGATCGCCAGGTCTTCGTAGATGTCGTCGATGATGTGACGGACCTTCGGGTTGGTGAAATCGAGCCGGAAGATGCCATCGCTTTCCGGGCTCTCGATCGCCAGCGCCTTGCGGATCGCCGGGTCCTTGAGTTCATAGCCCAGCACCGGCAGCCACGCGTACACCTTCACCCCGGCGCGGGTCTTGAGCTGCCAGGCCACGCGGTTGAACAGGTCCGCGCGCATCGGCAGGTGCCGGTTGGGGAAGTACAGCGCATCGGCCGAACCGTTGCCGTCCGGGTCGGCGAAGGCCTGCAGGAACACGTGGGTGGGGCCGATCTTCTTGACCCGTTCGAGCAGCGCGTCCAGGTTCTTCGCCTGCTGGACCGGGTTGGCGTCGTACACCGCGTCCAGGTCGATCTGCAGGGCGCGCATACCGTCGCGTTCGACGTCGCGGCGCAGCTCATAGGCCAGCTGGGTCACCGGCGGGTTGCCGGTCACCAGCAGGCGGGCCAGGCCGTGCAGGTCGCGCGTGACCGGCGTGCTGCGGCCTTCCAGGTCGAACGACACCGGCATGCCCAGTTCTTCGGCGATGCGGTTGCTCATCGCGTTGTAGGCTGCATACGGCCACACGATCGCCTTCGGACTCACGCCTACGTTGTCCTGGATGCGCTTCACGCTCAGGCCCAGGTCGGCACGCAGCCGTGCCTGGTACTCGGCTTCGGTTTCGTAGCGTTGCGTGGCCGGGTCGTAGGTGCGGGTAATCACCGCCGGGGTCGAATTGCCCTGCGGGTTGGACTGCACGCCGTGGTGCAGGTTGTCGGTGTGGCTGGCCAGTTCAACCAGGCCGCTGCGCTGCATCTCGCGCAGCTGTTCCCAGGTGAGGAAGTCGTCGCGGGTGAACGGGCGGTAGCCGTAATCGATCTGGCGACCGGCGGGCATGTCCACGTAATCGGTGATCACCGCCACCAGCGCCGGGTAGTTGTAGGCGCGCAGCAGCGGGAACACCTTGCTGTACACGCTGCGCAGGCCGTCATCGAAGGTCAGCAGCACCGGCTTCGGGGGCAGCGGCGCGCCGCCCTGCGAGGCGGTGATCAGCTGCGACAGCGACACCGGGTGGTAGCCGTGCGCCGAGAGCCAGTCCAGGTGCGCGGCGAAGTTCTGCGTGCTCACCGAGTACGCGTCCGGGTCGCCCTTGGTGGCCACGTCGTCGCGGATGTCGTGGTAGCTGAGCACCAGCAGCCCGTTGTCGGCCGAATCCAGCACCGGCGGGGCGGCGTGCGCACTGCCGCACACGGCCAGCACGGCCAGCAGCAGCCAGGAGGTAAAGCGCTTCAAGTCCATGTGTCGCATCTCATTGTCCCCAGCGCAGGCCGGCATCAAGGCCGATGTGTCGTTCACGGTTGCCGTCGTAGACCGGCCGCGACCAGCTGATCCCGTATTCGAAGATCCGGCCATCGGCCAGCTGCCACTCGTGGCGATACTCGGCCGACGGCACCAGCGCACTGCCAAAGCCCTGCTGCCAGTAATTGCCCAGCGACACGGTCAGGCGGTGGCGGAAATGCCGCTCGTAGTGGCGCCACAACTGCTGGTCCACGCGCAGGCCGATTTCCGCCGAACGGTCTTCGGACGGATTGAAGTAGGGCACGTCGTCGCGGCTGCCGCGGCTGGCGTACAGGCTGCCCAGGCCATCCAGCAACAGGGTGGGGCGGGTGAGCAGGCGCTGTTCGATGCTGGTGCTGAGCGTGTCGCGGCGGTTGCCGTCGTCGTAGCGGAACTGGCTGGCGCCTGCGCTCCAGTGGGTGAGCTCGTTGCGGCGGTAATCCACCGCCAGTGCCACGCTGTCGGCGGTGATGCCGGAAATGCGCGCCTGCAGCGAGGCATCGGCGGCGTTGCGTGCCGCCGTCACGCCGGCGTGCCAGGTATCGCTGAACTGCCAGCCGAACCCGGCGCTGAGGCCGGTATCGCCGATGTGGTCATTGGCGCGGTTGACGAACAGTTCGGCGTCGGCGCGGCCGAAGCGGTAGCGCGTGCCCAGCCCGAACCACAGCGGGCGGATGGTCTGGTCCTGGAAATCCACGCTGCGGCGGTCGGCGAAGGTCACCACGCGCCAGCGGTCATCGATCACCGGCGACTGCAGTTCCACGCCGTAACGCGCATCGTCGTTGCCCAGCGGCGAGGTGCCACCGCCGCCTTCGCTGCGGCCGCCTTCGGCGTACGCATGCAGCTGCCAGCCGCGGTGGGCCTTCCAGCTGCGGTCCATGCGCTGCACCGAGGACTGGTTCGGGTAGCGTTCCAGCAGGGAATCGTGGATCGGCCGGGCCAGGTCATCGCGCTGCAGCTGCACATAGGCGTCGTACTGGCCCAGGCGCGCCGAGACGTCGCGCGGGTCCAGCGTATTGGCCATGCTGTAGCGCTCCAGCGCCCGCCGCGGCCAGCCGCGCATCATGTAGACGTTGCCCAGCGACGACTGGGTGCCGCCGTTGGCCGGGGCCAGTTCCACCATCTTTTCCAGATCGTGCTGGGCGGTGGCCAGGTCACCGCTGTAGGCGCGGATCATCGACAGGTTGAGATCGGCCTCATAACGCGGCCAGTTGGCGTAGGGCGCGCGTGCGCCCTTGGCCCAGCGCCACGCCGGTTCCTGCGCCTGCCACTGGGTGAGCACGTTGATCGCGGTATCGGCGCGCTCGCTTTCCAGGTGCGCATAGGCCAGTTCCGAATGCACTTCGGAGCGGCCCGGATCGGCCTTGAGCGCCGCTTCCAGGACCGGGATGGCTTCGTCGGGATGCTGGCTGGCCATCAGCGAATCGCCTACGGCCGCCATCAGGTAGTTCGGCACCTCATGGCCTTCGGCGAGCAGGGCGCGGTATTCGTCGCGCAGCTGCTCGTGGCGGCCCAACCGGTTGAGCAGGATCAGCCGGTCATAGCGGATGCGCAGCGGTGCGGTCTGCACGGTGAGGCCGTCGCGCTGCAGGTAGCGCTCCATCTGCGCGAGCGCGTCTTCGGCTTCGTCCAGGCGGGTGTCTTCGCTGGCGCCGTAGGCCAGGCTCCAGCCGACCCGCTTGGCCAGGTAATTGGCTTCGAAGCGCTGCTTCTGCGCCTCGTCGAACAGGTCGGGGCGCGCCTGGTACAGCTGCCAAGCACGGTGCGCATTGCCGATGTCGGACAGGGTGAGCACCTGCAGGCGATACAGCAGGTCATCGTTGGGCGCATCCGCCCGGGCGCGCTCGATCGCGCCCAGCGCGTCAAGCCAGCGCGCCTGGTCACGGTAGGTGCTGATTTCCGCCAGGTGATCTTCCCGCGAGGTGGCCGCCGAAGCAGGCAGAGCGGTCAGACAGAGTGTGGCGCATACCAAACCGACGCAGAGCGCCAGCGGCCGATGCTTGTACATGGAACCCCCGGGAGCATCCCTTCAGAGAATCTACTTGTGCGTGGAAATGTGACGCACATCACATGCCAATCGTGCACGACTTCGTCGATGTAGACAAATTGTTAAGGCGCAACACGGCCTCCGCAGCTGTGAAAACAGGCGTGATGGGGACTGCAAGTTGTTGAAAAGCAAGACCATCCGGCCGCCGCCACGGCGCTGTTCCCGGGGTCTGGACACCCTGAAACCATTCATCGGCCCCGGGGCCATGACGCCCCGGGGTTGCTGCCATGCCTGCTGACCCGCAACGCAGGTCAGTTTCCGACACGCTACGTCACTAGGTGCGCACAATCCGTGATGCATTCACCGAAACAGGGCGCCACGCCCTGCGTGTCCGCGCCGACGTCACCACTCGTCTTCCAGCTTCTGCGGCTTGCACGCCACCCACGACGCGGACAGCAACACCACCGCGCACACCAGCAGGAAGCCGAACGGCAGGTACCAGGCGCCGCTGACGGCATGCAGCCAGCCGAAGAGGAACGGGCCCAGGCAGCTGAAAGCATAGCCCACGCCCTGCATGAAGCCGGACAACGCCGCCGAACCGGCCGGCGTGCGGGTGCGCAGGTTGATCAGGGTCAGCGCCAGCGGGAAGGTCGAGGGGCCGATGCCCAGCAGCACCGCCCACAGCCACGGCGCCTTCATCGGCGCGAACAGCAGCCCGGCGAACGCGATCAGGAACGCGCTGAACCCGACAATCACCAGCGGGAAGGGATTGCGCAACCGCACCGCCAACGCCGGCATGGTCAGCGACGGCACCAGGCCCAGGGCCGCAAAGATGGCCACCATGATCCCGCCGAACGCCGGCGTCGCCCCGGCTTCCACCACGATGCGCGGCAGCCAGGTGAACATCGAATAGGTCATCAGCGAGGTCATGCCGAACATCAGCGCCATGCCCCAGGCCAGCGGCGTGCGCCAGACCTTGCCGTGTGGCTGCGCGGCCGGGTCGGCGGCGGTATCCAGCGGGTCCGGGTGCGGGCGGCGGCGGGCCAGCGCGATCCAGGGCAGGGCAGCGGCCACCGCGAAGATGGACCAGATGCCCAGCGACACCCGCCAGCCGGCCTGTTCCGCCAGCGGTACCGCCATCAGCGCCGGCACCATGGTGCCCAGCTGCAGCACCGTTATATAAAGCGTGCTCACCGTGCCCACGCGGTTGGCGAAGTAGCGCTTCACCAGCGGCGGTACCACCACGTTGCCGATGCCCATGCCGGCCAGCGCCACCACCGAGCCAAACAGCAGGCTGCCCACCCCGCCGGCCATCGAGCGCAGCAGCAGGCCCACCGCCGCCAGCACCATCGCCAACAGGGCGGTGCGTTCCAGCCCGATACGGCGGGCCACCATCGGCGTGGTCACCCCGAACAGCGCGAACGAGGCCGTGGGCAGCATGCCCAGCACGCCGGTCATGGTGGTGCCGAACCCGAAGGTCTGGCCCAGCTGGTCCAGCAGCGGGGTGATCGAGGTCACCGCCGTGCGCAGGTTCAGCGCGGCCAGCAGGATGGCGGAAAACGCCAGCACGCGTCCGCGCAGCAGGGACGTGGAATGGGGGTCGGCAGGGGTCATGGCAGGAATCTCTTGCAGGTGGCGCGGCACGTGGGGGTGCAGCGGAGTGCGGGCGCTCGGCGCAGGCCGTGAAGGACAAACGCTGCCGCATTGTACGCGCGGTAGCGCCACGCACTGCGTGGCTGCCTGCGGGCGACAGATACAAAAAAGCCCGGAGGACATGATGTCTTCCAGGCTTCAATGTGACCACTTATATGGTCGGGGAGACAGGATTCGAACCTGCGACCTCTACGTCCCGAACGTAGCGCTCTACCAGACTGAGCTACACCCCGAAGGAGCCGACAAGGATACGGTGTGAAGGGATTATCGGCAACCTTTTTTTGAAAGGTCACACGACCAACGGTCGTGTGCTACCGCGCTTGGCGGTCGGTGGCGCCGACCTCGCGTGCTTCGAACCACATGCCGTTGAGGATGGCGGCGGCCGAGGCCAGGCCGGTGCCGAGGATCCAGGCGAAATACCACATGGCAAAACCTCCAATGTCACTTCGGTAGGTGCCGACCGTGGGTCGGCACGATGGGCAGTATCAATACGCGTTCGGGTTGTCGGCCATGTCTTCGGCCGTGGTCTTGCCCTTCATCACCCGGTAGACCCAGCTGGTGTAGGCAATGATGATCGGCAGGAAGATCACCGTGGCCACCAGCATGATGAACAGCGTGAGCTGGCTGGACGAGGCATCCCACACCGTCAGGCTGCCGCTGGGCTGGCTGGACGAGGGCAGCAGGAACGGGAAGATCGCAAAGCCCACGGTGAGGATGATGCCGGCAATCGACGCGCCCGAGGCCAGGAACGCGGCCATGCCGCGGCGGGCCCGCAGCAGCACCGCGCTGGCCAGTGCACCGGCCAGGCCCAGCAGCGGGAACACCAGGGTCAGCGGCATGCTGCTGTAGTTGCGCAGCCAGCCACCGGCCGCCGTGCCCACCGCAGCGGTCTTCAACAGCGGGTTGGTCGGGCCGTCGGTGACCACCTGCGAGGTGATCTCATAGCCCGGCAGGCCGAAGGCCACCCAGGCACCGCCCGCAGCGAACAGCACGAAGCTGAGCAGCGCGGCAATGCTGCCGTAACGCGCCGAACGCTCGGCCACCGGGCCGTCGGTCTTCAGCACCAGCATGGCCGCACCGTGCGACACCATCATCGCCACGCCCACCAGCCCGGCCAGCAGCGCGAACGGGGTGAGCAGGCCGAAGAACGAACCGGTGTAGAAGATGCGCATGCTGTCATCGAAGTGGTACGGCACGCCCAGCAGCACGTTGCCCACCGCCACGCTGGCAATCAACGCAGGCAGCAGCCCACCCACGAACAGCACCCAGTCCCACGTGTCGCGCCAGCGCTTGCTGGGCATCTTGCTGCGGTACTTGAAGCCCACCGGGCGCAGGATCAGCCCGAACAGCATCGCGAAGATCGCAAGATAGAAGCCGGAGAAGCTCACCGCATACAGCGGCGGCCACGCGGCGAAGATCGCACCGCCACCAAGCACCAGCCATACCTGGTTGCCTTCCCAAACCGGGCCCACGGTGTTGATTACCGTGCGCCGCTCTTCATCAGTTTTGGCCACGAACGGGAGCAGGGTGCCCACGCCCAGGTCGAAGCCGTCCATCACCGCCCAGCCCACCAGCAGGATGCCCAGCAGCAGCCACCAGATCACGCGCAGCGTGGTGTAATCAAGTCCAAGAATGTCCATCTGGAATCTCCTGCCTTATGCCTGGCCGGGGGCCGGCGTGGCGGCATGGTGGGGAAGCGGCGTGCGTGAAGGCTGCAGCGACGGAAGAATGTCGGCCGGCCCGGTGCGGATCGTCTTGAGCATCAGCTTCACCTCGATGATCAGCAGCACCGTATAGGTCAGCGTGAACACCGCCAGCGTGGTCAGGATTTCATGCAGGGCCAGACCGGACGCGGCGTAGAAGGTCGGCAGCACGCCGTCCACCGCCCACGGCTGGCGGCCGTATTCGGCCACGAACCAGCCACACTCGATCGCAATCCACGGCGCCGGAATCGACCACACCGCCAACCGCAGGAACCAGCGCTTCTCATGGAAGGTGTTACGGCAGGAGAAGTAGAAGGCCACCGCGAAGAACGCGATCAGGTAGAAGCCCAGCCCGGCCATGATGCGGAAGGTCCAGAACAACGGCGCCACGCGCGGCACGGTGTCCATCGCTGCCTTGGAAATCTCCTCCGGCGTAGCATTGAGGATGTCATCGCGGTAACGCTTCAGCAGCAGCCCATGGCCCAGGTCCTGCCAGTGGCGGTCGAACATCTCGCGCGCTTCGACGTCATTCTTGTCCTTGCGCACGCGCTCCAGCGCACCGTACGCCAGCTGGCCGCCCTTGATGCGGTGCTCGGCACGTTCTACCAGTTCCAGGATGCCCGGGATGGGCTGGTTGAACGAACGCGTGGCGATCAGGCCCATCAGGTACGGAATCTTGATCGCGAAATCGTTCTGCTGGGTCGTCTGGTTCGGGATGCCGAAGGCGGTGAAATCGGCCGGGGCGCGCTCGGTTTCCCACATCGCCTCGATCGCGGCCAGCTTCATCTTCTGGTGCTCGCTGGCGGCATAACCGCTTTCGTCACCCAGCACCACCACCGACAGCGACGACAGCAGGCCGAACGCCGCGGCCACCGCGAACGAACGGCGCGCCATGTCCTTGTGCTTGTCGCGCAGCAGGTAGAACGCGCTGATGCCCATCACGAAGATCGCGCCGGTCACGTAGCCCGCGCTGACCGTGTGCACGAACTTGGCCTGGGCCACCGGGTTGAACAGCACCGCGGCGAAATCCACCACTTCCATGCGCATCGTGTCCGGGTTGAACACCGCACCGGTGGGGTTCTGCATCCAGCCGTTGGCGATCAGGATCCATACCGCCGACAGGTTGGTGCCGAGCGCCATGAACCAGGTCACCGCCAGGTGCTTGACCGGGGTCAGCCGCTTCCAGCCGAAGAAGAACAGGCCCACCAGCGTGGCTTCCAGGAAGAACGCCATCAGCCCTTCAATGGCCAGCGGGGCACCGAAGATATCGCCCACGTAGTGGCTGTAATACGACCAGTTCATGCCGAACTGGAACTCCATCACCAGGCCGGTGGCCACGCCGATGGCGAAGTTGATGCCGAACAGCGTGCCCCAGAACAGGGTCATCTGGCGCCAGACCGGCTTGCGGGTCATGACGTACACGCTTTCCATGATGGCCACCAGGAACGAGAGGCCAAGCGTGAGGGGAACAAAGAGGAAGTGGTACATCGCGGTCAAAGCGAACTGCAGCCGCGACAGTTCTACGACTGTCGAATCGATCATGGCCTGGCTACCTCGTGGGGTTTTGCCGTTTCAGGTGGCGGGAAGGGGGTCTACGGAGTGAATTCTGTGACCAGCAACTTCTATTAGCCTTGATTCAGATCAATGTACGAACGGGCAGGGAGGGGGATCGTAGGCCTCCGACCTGCGACCGCGCGCCGCACCGGGAGGGTAGGCCGGCGCCCCTTACAATGGTCGGTACCTCCCTGTGGCCGCCAGTGATCCGCTTTGAGCATACCCCCCGACGCGTCCGCCATCGAGACCACCGCCCTGCGCCGGCAGCGCCTGCACTGGCTGAATGGGCTGGCCGCCAGCGCCCGTAGCCGCCAGCGCCTGGCCGCGCTATGCATATGTGTGTCCGGCGCACTGCTGATCGGGCAGGCCGCGGCCATCGCCTGGTTGATCCAGGCGGTGCTGGTCGAGCACCGTCCCGTGGCCGCCGCCACCCCGGTGCTGCTGGGCCTGCTGGCGGTATTGGCGGTGCGGGCCCTGCTGGGCAGCGCCACCCAGGCCGCCGCCGGCGATGTGGCCGATGCGGCCCGGCTGACCCTGCGCGAGCGGGTGTACCGCCGGCTGTTGGGGCTGGGTCCGCTGTGGCTGCGCCAGCAACGTGCCGGCGAGCTCGGCGAACTGATGCTGGCCCATGCCGACGCGGTGGAGAGCTATTACGCCGGTTACCAGCCGGTGCGGATCGAAGTGGTGGTCGTGCCGCTGCTCATCCTGCTGGCCGTGGCCTGGGTGGACTGGGTGGTGGCGCTGATCCTGCTGTTCACCGCACCGCTGGTGCCGTTCTTCATGATGCTGGTGGGCTGGGGCGCGGAAGCCGCCGGCCGTGCGCAGCTTGGTGAGCTGGCGCGGATGAGCGGCCACTTCGCCGACCGCATCAAGGGCCTGGGCCTGCTGCGCCTGTACGGCCGTGGCGAGGCCGAACTGGACGGCGTGGCCGCTGCTGCCGAAGGCGTGCGCGAGCGCACCCTGAAAGTGCTGCGCATCGCGTTCCTGTCCTCCACCGTGCTGGAGTTCTTCGCCTCGGTCAGCGTGGCCATGGTCGCGCTTTACCTGGGCCTGAGCTATCTCGGCCTGATGTCCCTGCATGCCGCCGTGCCTACCTTGGGCGCGGGCATGTTCTGCCTGCTGCTGGCCCCGGAATTCTACGCACCGCTGCGGCGGCTGGCCGCGCATTACCACGATCGCGCCAACGCACTGGCCGCCGCTGCGGAAGTGGAGCGCCTGCTGGGCGAGCTGCCGGCCGCCGTGGCCGTCGAAGAAGCGGCGCCAGCGGCGCGCGCGCCGGAGCTGCTGGAGCAGCATGCGCCGCCGGTGGTGGTGCGCAACCTGGTGCTGCGCCCGTTGGGCGCCTCGCACGATGTGGTGCAGCAGCTCTCCTTCCAGATCGAAGCCGGCCAGCGCCTGGCCCTGGTGGGGCCCAGCGGCAGCGGCAAGAGCACGCTGCTGGAAGCGCTGGCCGGCTGGTTGCCGCCCCGCGAGGGCAGCATCGTGCTGCGCCCAGGGCTGGAGGTCGGTTACGCCGGGCAACGCCCGTACCTGTTCCACGGCAGCATCGCCGACAACCTGCGCCTGGCCGATCCCGGCGTGAGCGACGCACGCCTGCACGCAGTAGCCGAAGCGGCGCAGGTGATGCGCTTCGCGGCGCACCTGCCCGATGGCCTGGATACCGTGATCGGCGAACGCGGCTTCGGGCTGTCCGGTGGCGAAGCACGGCGCATCGGCCTGGCGCGGCTGCTGCTGCGCGACCCGCAGCTGTTGCTGCTGGATGAGCCCACCGCCTTCCTCGATCCGGATACCGAAGCTGCGCTGCTGCAGACCTTGGCCGCGTTCGCGCGCGACCGCGCCGTGGTCATCGCCACCCACAGCGACACCGCGATGCGCTGGGCCGACACGCGGCTGGTGCTCACCGCCAGTGGCCGCGCGCAGACTACGGAGGAAACGGCATGAGCCAGCACCGCGACGATTCGCTCAAGCAGGTGTTCACCCGCCATCGCGGCCGCCTGCTGCTCACCGTGCTGCTGCTGTGGACCACGATGCTGGCCGGCACCGCATTGCTAGGCCTGTCCGGTGGCTTCCTTACCGCAGCCGCCCTGGCCGGTGCGGCCGGGCTGGGCAGCGGGTTCAATTTCTTCTCGCCCTCGGCCGGCATCCGCGGCCTGACCATGGCGCGCATCGTCTCGCGCTATTTCGAAAAACTGGTCGGGCACGACGTCACCCTGCGCATCGCCCGCGACCTGCGGGTGTGGTTTTTCCGCCGCGCGCTGCCGCTGGCACCGGCGCGGCTGGCCGGCATCCGCACCGGCGAGTTGCTGGCGCGGCTGATGTCGGACATCGGCGAAGTGGACGGCCTGCTGGTGCGCGCCATCGGCCCACTGCTGGCGCTGGGCGGCGTCTCGCTGGTGGCCGTGTTCTCCGCCGGCCTGATCTACCCGCCGGCCGCGTTGTTGCTGGCTGTGCTGGCGCTGGCCATCGGCGTGGGCGTGCCGTGGCTCACCGTGCGCGGTGCCGGCGGGCAGGAGCGCGACCGCGCGCTGCACCGTGCACAGCTGCGCACGCAGGCGTTCGAAGGACTGGAAGGCGCGGCCGACCTCACCGCACTGCACGCGCGCGAAGACTGGAACCTGCGCGTGCTGGTCGCGGCCAAACAGCTGCGCTCGCGCGACCGCCGGCGCCGCTGGCGGCTGGTGGGCGGCAACGCGCTGCACGGCCTGTGCGCATCGGTGGGCCTGGTCGGCATGCTGTGGGTGGCGCTGCGCGGATTCGAGCGCGGCGCGATTGATGCGGCCCTGGCGGCCGCGCTGGTGTTCCTCACCGTGGCCCTCATCGAACTGTGGGCCGGCATCGGCCTGGCCTGGCAGTCATGGCTGTCCGGGCGCGTGGCAGCGGCACGGCTGGAAAGCATCGTGGATCAGCCGCCGGGGGTTCAGGATGCAGCGGCACCGGTAGCACTGCCTGCCCAGGCAGCCACGCTGCAGCTGGAACAGGTGGCGTTCCGCTGGCCGGGGCAGGCGAGGGCGCTGCTGGAGGGCGTACAGCTCACCGTGGCGCCGGGTGATCGCATTGCCATCCGCGGTGACAGCGGCAGTGGCAAGACCACCTTGTCCGCGCTGCTGCTGCGGCTATGGGACCCCGATGAAGGGCGCGTGCTATACGGCGGGCAGGACATCCGCAACGTCGCCCAGGACGCGTGGCACAAACAGATTGCGTGGTTGCCGCAGAGCGCGCCGGTATTTGCCGGCAGCATTGCCGACAACCTGCGGGTGGGCGATGCGCAGGCCACTGATGAGCGCTTGTGGCAGGTGCTTGCCGACGTGCGGCTGCAGACCTGGGCAGCGCAGATCGGTGGGCTCGGCGCCTGGGTGGGCGAGAACGGCGCCACGATGTCGGCCGGGCAGGCGCGCCGCTTGGCGCTGGCGCGCGCCCTGCTGCGCGGCTCACCCATCCTGCTGCTGGATGAGCCGACCGAAGGGCTGGATGTGGATACCGCGCATGCCCTGCTGCATGACATGGTGGCTGCGCTGCATGGCAGAAGCCTGGTGATGATCACCCACGACGAGCTGCCGGAAGGCATCGTCCACCGCAGCTACCACTTGCGCGAAGGAAGGCTGTCGTAACGCCGGCTCCAGGCTGGTCGGCGATTGACGCATGGTCGCCAAACGCAACCGCCGTTGCTCCAAACGTCATGCCCCATCGCGCGATGACCCGTCATCGGCGGTCGATAGGGATGCGACCCCACCGCCACACCCGTCCGGCCGACGAATCGGTAGGGTCGGTCGCAAGACGACCGCCGATAACAACGATCGGCCCATTAACGCATGGACACCAGATCAACCGCGCACTCCATGCCAGATGTGACATCCCATTCCGGCGCCAACATCCCCACGACGCCACCCATTGCTCAACGCGCAACGTGATGCGGTTCCATCCGGAACGCGACATGCCGCAAGCAAATGGCGGCGATCAGGCGAATCACGGCATCACGGTAGACAGACTCACTCGAAACACGCCGAACTCAAGAAAGAAACAATTGGCAGTAAGCTTTCTTCCGATGCATGTTGAATGCTCGGAGCCTGAGAAACTCCTAACAAGTGCAACACGCTCGACGTCCTGCGTCGGGAGGGTGACGGAATAAAATACCCTCGTGGGAATACGTCATGCCCGGATCTTGTTACGGTTCTCAGCCTCCCGACTCCCTCGCCATCCGGCGAGGGAGATTCTGTTGGAGGTCCATCATGCAAAGTTCCCGGCCTGACACCGCTTATTCAGAACTCCCCAAACGCAAGCTTCACGTGACCCAGCCCGCCCGCGTCCGCGTCGAGGCCCTGTACCACCCCGGCGGCAACGACGAACACGATGACATCCCCATCCCCTGCGTAAAACTACGTGGCCTCTGGATGCGCAGGGCAGGGTTGAACGTAGGCGCCCGCCTGAAGCTGGAACTCATCCCCGGCGGAATCCAGCTCACCGTAGAGCCCGAACCCGACCCGGCCATCCCAAAAGTCCGCCAAATGGGCCGCCTGCAAAAGGCCCGCCTCGAGAGACAACGCCAGCAACCCAACCCGTAATACCGGGCTGTGTTTTTCAAAGATCCGTCCACCAATCCGACGTACGCACCACACCGTCGCCCACCCCAGCTAAGCTGGGGTGGTCACCAAGACCGGGCCACCCAGTGCGCAACTGCGTATGACCGCGTACGTGACACCGAATCCGACTCGGCCAAGCGGGACTACTATGAACAACGCTCGCAGCAGCTGCGGGGCAGGCTGCCCCCTCCCTTGAGAGCGCGCTGGAGGACCCGACAATTCAGCACGCTGATGGCTACAAAGGCGGCTCCAGGATGAGCTGGATCCAGCGCTCGGCGATGGAAGAGAAGATGGCGAAGTAGTTCTAAGCTGGGAACCCGTCGTGACGGCGTGGGTGTTGGCCGCGGCCGGGCGTGGTCGACTCGCCTGCCAGCTGTGCAATTGCTGGCTTGCGGTCAGTTGTCCGCCGAGAGCTTCCCCTGCCAAGCGTCGAACTGCTCACGAAGCAGCCCAAACACATTAGCGACACTCTTTGCGGGTGCCTGCTGCTCGAACCCCAGGTCGCCGAATTGCGTTAAACGATATGCAGAAATGGCCTGGTATGCATTTCGAACCGCCCGTTGATCAGGGTGTGTTGCTATCAACGCGTCTAGAACAGCATCCTGCGCGATTTCCGCTGCTAGCCGTTCCATCAGGTTTTGTTCGAGAACTGCCAGCCTCGATTCGACGTCCATTTGTTTCCCCGGTAGATGGTAGGTTGCCTCGGCGTGTCAATCCTATGGCAGGAACCTCTTTGGACCCAAGTTGTATATGCGATTCGCATGCGCAAGGTCTGGCAGAGTCTCCGCTCGTGCGAACTGCCGGGACTCGTCGTTTAGAGCGTCTTTCGGGCTGGGCAACTGGTCCACGTTCACCCTCCCCAGGATTTCTCCGCCGTAAGGCCCATTGTAACGATCCGGCAAACGCCGGTTCGCGTGAGTGGGCTGGCCGGGGGTTCAGTCCCCCGTCTGGCTGTGCGGCGCAGCCAAGGGTTTGGACTGGGGCGAATCTTTCTGGCGCAGGAAGATGGTCAGCACTACCAGGGCGAGGACGGCCAGGAACTCGCTCTGCCAGTTCTGGAAGGATTCAAACCAGAAGCTGCTGCTCCACAGGTGCTCCCAGCAGGTAGGGGCGGGCAGGCCCCGGGCGACCTGCTCATCCACCGTCGCGCGCCAGCTCCCGGCGAGGTGCAGGAAGAAGCTCGCCAGGAAAAGGATGGAAAAGACGATGGCCAGCGAGTGACCGTAGAGAAGCTTCCAGATTCCCCCTTTGCGGACTGCCCAGGGAGTGGGCCCCGGCAGAATGCGTTCCTCCTCGTGCTCCCCCTTCAGCGGGCGCGATTCCGCAGAGCCCTTTTGCCGCAGTCTGACCGTGATCAGCACGTACATGCCCATCTGCAGGAACTCGCTTTCCCAGTTCTCGAAGGTCGCGCTGACGAAGTGACCACTGTGCAGGTAGGCCCACAGGTCCAGGCCGGCGCGGTGGGCCTCGTGCAGTTCCTGGTTATGGCTGAGGAAGCCTGTCCATACCTGGCCCACAAGGAAGAAGGCGAGCAATAGGAACAACACAATCGAGAGACCGTTTCTCCGCCACATGACTACACAGCCTCAAATCATCCGTATCGACGTTAGTCCTGCGTGTGGGGCGGGGAGGTGAAGGAAAAGCGAGTTGCGCCTTGGTGGAACCCCTCCGCGCTTTTATCCGGGTCTCACGCTCCCATGCTCCCGACGTTACATCCGAGGGGACACGATGCAGGAGCTTCCCCGGAGGGCCACCCATGCATCGATCCATCATTTGCGGCGTCGTCTCGCTTGCCTTGGCCGGATGCGGGGGCGGCAATACCGAATCCAGCGTCCGGGCACCGGGCGTGGAAGAAACCGCCAAGACCAAGGTGCTCGAAACGGGTGCTGCGGTGTTGCAGGATCGGCCGCCGATCGAGGCAATCAACGCATATCTGGATGGCTTCCATTTCTACAACGGCCAGATGAAGGTGCAGATGGAGGCGCACCACTACTGCTCCATCCTCAATGAGGATGTCATCCAGTGCACGATCTACGACGGCAACGTCAAGGACGCCAAGCTGATGGGGGTGGAGTACATCATCAGCGCCAAGCTGTTTGCCGCCTTGCCCGATCAGGAAAAGGTGCTATGGCACAGCCACGTCCACGAAGTGAAATCGGGGCAGTTGGTTGCGCCCGGCATTCCGGAGGTGGCCGAGCATGCGTTGATGGAGAAGCTCATCCATACCTACGGGAAAACCTGGCACACCTGGCACACCGACCTGGACAAGGACCTGCCGCGTGGCATGCCGCAGCTGATGATGGGATTCACGGCGGATGGGCAGGCTGACCCTCAGATGGTCGCTGCACGGGACGACCGGCTGGGCGTGAGTAGCCAGGACAAGCGCGAGCGCCGCGCTGATATCGTTGCACCGCCGATAGATGCCGGCGCGGATGCCTGGCAGAAGGGGCGGGTCATCCAGATCGAGGATCCGGCCGGTGGGCATGGGCACGCGCCACCGGATGCGGACAAGAACGCGACGTCCGAGAGTGGCCCGGGAAGCTGAAAGGCGCCCGGGAGGGCGGTGCATCAGCCATCTACCGTGTTGCCGCCGACGCTGCGATGTTCCCGCCTGTTCTCGGTAGTTGTACTTAGGGCTGCTACGTAGAACGGCCGTGGCTGGAAGGTGGCCGGGTCTGTCAGTGTTGTCCGGGAACGGGATGAAGCGTCCGGGAGCACGATATGCGTGGATGGAAGGCAGGTTCGGTGGCCGCAGTGCTCCTGCACTGTGTGGTGGCTGCGCCCGCACTGGCGCAGCAGGCAGTGCCTGACACCACGGCGCCGGCCCCGGCCGCATCCCGCCACGGCATGTTCAAGGACCCGCAGGACGGCCATTTCGACATGTCGCGCTGGCTGCTCGACCGCAAGGGCTTCCTGCCGGTGCCGGTGATCATCAGCGACCCCGCCGTGGGCTACGGCGGCGGCGTGGCCCTGGCGTTCTTCCACCGGCCGGAGGGCGCAGCGCTGGAACGCACCGCTGCCGATGGGCGCAAGCAGATGATCCCGCCAAATATCTACGGCGTAGCCGGGATGAAGACCGAGAACGGCAGCACGGCCTACGGCGCCGGCGCCATGCTGCACTTCAAGGACGACCGCTGGCGCTACACCGGTGGCGTCGCCAAGTCCTCGTTCAACCTGGACTTCTACACGCCGGGCAACGTGCTGCCGGAAGTGGGCATCGGCTACAGTTCCGACGGCTACATGGCGTTCCAGAAGATTGCCCGGCGCCTGGGCGACCAGTCGCTGTTCCTGGGCCTGCAATGGGTCTACATGGACCTGGACATCGGCTTCGACGTCGATTCGGACCGGCAGTACTTCAAGCCGCACGAGCTGAACCGGAAAACCTCCGGCCTTGGGCTGTCGCTGCAGTACGACCAGCGCGACAATTCGTTCACCCCCAACAGCGGTTGGCTGGGCATGCTGGAGGGCAACTTCTACGACAATGCCATCGGCAGCGACAACGACTTCCAGAGCTACCGCGCACATGCGTTCGGCTACCTTCCGCTGGCCGACAAGCGCCTTGTCCTGGGCGGGCGCGTGGACGTGCGCTGGGTGGGCGGCGACGTGCCGTTCTATCGGCTGCCCTACATCGATCTGCGCGGCATCGGCTCGGCCCGTTACCAGAACACGCGCGCTGCCACGGTGGAAACCGAACTGCGCTGGAACCTCACCCCGCGCTGGGCGGCCATTGGCTTCGTCGGGGCGGGACGCACCTGGGGCGAGCATGGCAGCTTCTCCGGTGCCTCCAGCCAGGTGGCCAAGGGCGTCGGCGGCCGCTACCTGATCGCGCGCCAACTAGGCCTCTACGTCGGCCTGGACTACGCCTTCGGCCCGGAAGACGACACCGTCTACGTGCAGGTAGGCAGCGCGTGGCATTGACGCCGTACGGACCAACGGTCCGTACCTACCGGCGGCGCCACGCCACGCATCCACGCCACGTACCAACCGTGGGCCGGCACACGGCCCCGGTAGGTACCGACCGTTGGTCGGTACACGGCCCCGGTAGGTACCGACCGTTGGTCGGTACACGGCCCCGGTAGGTACCGCCCGTTGGTCGGCACACGGCCCCGGTAGGTACCGACCGTTGGTCGGTACACGGCATCCGCAGCCGACACACCGACGGGACAGAATTACTTAGCCAACATAAGTAGAAACACGGTGGTCGCCCCCCAGCCCCGCAGGGATCATCCAAGGACCCGCCAAAGCGCTCCCGGAGAACCCGATGGCCACCGCCACCAAGACGAAAAAGCCCAACATCCTGGTCATCTGGGGCGATGACATCGGCATCTCCAACCTGAGCTGCTACTCGCACGGGTTGATGGGCTACCAGACGCCAAACATCGACCGCATCGCCCGCGAAGGCATCATGTTCACCGACTCTTACGGTGAACAATCCTGCACGGCCGGCCGCTCCTCGTTCATCACCGGGCAGAGCGTGCTGCGCACCGGCCTGTCGAAGGTGGGCATACCCGGCGCGCCGATCGGCATGAACGAGAAGATCGTCACCATCGCCGCGTTGCTGAAGAACGAGGGCTACACCACCGGCCAGTTTGGCAAGAACCACCTGGGCGACCTGAACCACATGCTGCCGACCAACCACGGCTTCGATGAGTTCTACGGCAACCTGTACCACCTCAACGCCGAAGAAGAGCCGGAGATGTACGACTACTTCCCGGAAGACGAGTTCGGTGACTTCATCGCCACGGTCAAGCCGCGCGGGGTGATCCACAGCTTCGCCACCGACAAGGACGACACCACGGAGCAGCCGCGCTGGGGCAAGGTCGGCAAGCAGAAGATCGAAGACACCGGCCCGCTCAACCGCGAACGCATGGTGACCTGCGACGACGACTTTGCCGAACGCGCAAAGGGCTTCATCAAGCAGGCCACCGACGACGACACACCGTTCTTCGCCTGGGTGAACTTCACCCACATGCACCTGATCACCCACACCAAGCCCGAAAGCCTGGGCCAGGCCGGTCGCTGGCAGTCGCCGTACCACGACACCATGATCGACCACGACAAGAACGTGGGTTCGCTTCTGGACTACCTGGACGAACTGGGCATCGCCGACGACACGCTGGTGGTGTACTCCACCGACAACGGCCCGCACCGCAATTCGTGGCCGGACGGCGGCATGACCCCGTTCCGCAGCGAGAAGGACACCAATTGGGAAGGCGCTTTCCGCATCCCGCTGGTGGCGCGCTTCCCGGGGAAGATCAAGCCGGGCACCATTTCCACTGAAATCGTGCAGCACCACGACTGGCTGCCAACGTTCCTGGAAGTGGCGGGGAACAAAACCGTGGTGGACGACCTCAAGAAGGGCGTCAAGGCAATCGGGCGCACCTACAAGAACCACATCGACGGCGTGAGCCTGTGGCCCTACCTGACAGGCAAGGCCGAGCATTCGCCGCGCAAACTGTTCGTCTATATCTCAGACGACGGCGACACGCTGGGCATCCGCTACGACAACTGGAAGGTGACCTTCATCGAGCAGCGCTGCAAAGGGACCATGGCGGTCTGGGGCGAACCGTTCACCCCCATGCGCATTCCCAAGATCTACAACCTGCGCACCGACCCGTACGAGTTCGCCGATGTCACCTCGAACACCTACTGGGACTGGTACATCAACCACGTCTACATCGTATACGGCGCCATCGCGTTGCTGACTAAGTTCAACGAGACCTTCAAGGATTTCCCCAAGATCCAGAAGCCCAACACCTTCACCGCCGACCAAGCGATCGAAAAGTTGAACGACGCCGTCGCAGGAAAGTAACCAGCCCGCCGTCGCAAGCCCTCCCGGTAGCGCCGACCGTTGGTCGGCCCCGACCATGTCACCCGGCGATGGACAACCCACCGCCGGCAATCCACGCCACCGCCACCAGATTGACCACCACGGCGACCCAGAAGGTGGTCTGGAAAGAAGCCTTGCGGTTCTTGTGGCGCAGGACAGCCTGCGCCAGCAATGCTCCAGGCCACCCTCCGACTAATGCCATCGCCTGCAGTGTGCTCTCGGGCGTGCGCCGCCGATCGTGCTGGGCGGCGCTCTTGTCGTGCCAGTAAAACAGGAAGGTGAGGGCGCTCAGGCCCAGATACGCCACCACAATCCACGGTGGGCAGTAGCCCGCCAAGCTGGTAGCGGTCACGCCCGCCAGGAACAGCAGTGCGATGGTGAGCCGGGGCAGCCTGTCGGGCCCGCCGTTGCCCTTGGTCGTGGTGCCGGCCCTTAGCCCATCACGCTGCAGCGCGAAACGTACATTGACCGCGTTGAGCCGGCCCTGCTCATCGCGCTGCACGTCGTAGGTGATCACATCATTCAGAGCAGGGCGCCGGTCGCGCGCGGCAAAGGCGCGGATATGCACGAAACAGCGGTCACCCCCACCATTGGGTTGCACGAAGCCGAAGCCGCGCGCGTCGTTCCATTCGCTCAGCCTGCCCTGTTGCCGCATGGATCAGAGCGCATCCAGGAACGTACGCACCGCCGGCCCGAACCGATCGAAATCCACCAGGAACGCGTCGTGGCCCTGCGGCGAGTCCAGCCCGATGAACTGCGCATCGGCACCGCCGGCGCGCAGGCCGTCGGCGATTTGCTGCTGTTGCTGCACCGGGAACAGGATGTCGGTGTTGGCGCCGATGGCCAAGGCCTTGTCCACCTTGATGCTGGCCAAGCCGGCCATGACATCACCGTCGGCGTACTCGGCCAGGTCAAACCAGTCCATCGAGCGGCTCAGGTAGAGATAGCAGTTCGGGTCGAAGAAGCGCACGAAGCGGCGCGCATGGCCTTCGAGGTAGCTCTCGACCTGGAACTCCAGGCCAAACGGATCGTCATCGGCCTGGTCCGAATCCAGCCGCACGCGGCCGAAGCGGCCATCCCACTCGAGCGCGGAGCGGTAGGTGATCACCCCCAGCTTGCGCGCCATGCGCATGCCCGATTCCGGGTACTGCTGGTCAGTGTACTGGCCGCCGTTCCACTGCGGATCGAGGCGGATCGCCTCGCGCTGCAGCGAGCGGATGGCGATGGAGAACGGCAACGCCTGGGCACTGCCGGAGATATTGATGTGGCTGCGCGCGATGCCCGGGTGCAGCAGCAGCACCGCCAGAGCGGTCATGCCGCCCATGGAGTTGCCGATCACACATGCCAGCCGGGAAATGCCCAGCGCCTTCACCACGTCCACGGCGGCGCGGGCGCCATCTTCGATGGACAGTTCCGGGAAATTGAGCCGGTACAGTTCGCCGGTGGCGGGGTTGATGGTGGCCGGGCCCGTTGAGCCCTTGCAGCTGCCGAGCGAGTTCACACACACCACGAACCAGCGGTCGGTATCGATCGCCTTGCCCGGGCCAAGCATGCCTTCCCACCAGCCGGCCGCAAGGTTGCCGTCGTTGGCGGCGGCATGCGCGTCGGGCGACAGGCCGGTGACGATCAGCACGGCATTGCTGGCATCGGCGTTGAGCGTGCCCCAGGTTTCATAGGCCACGTGCGCGCCGTGCAGCTGCCCCCCGCGCTTGAACGCGAAGGGCGAGGGCAGGGCGTGGTAGCGGGTGCCGGGCGGGATGAATTCAGTCATGGGGCCATTCTAACCGGGCAGGTCAACGGCGCCGTGTCACGGCTGGGACGCTTCGTACCGGCGTGGATCTACAGGACCAATCGGATCGTGCCCTTGTGCGGCAACGTCACCCGCACCGCCTCCGAATCCACATCGCCGTCCTGCCGGCTGGCGGTGCCCGAGGCCGAAAGCCGCGCGAATACCTCCACGTCCTTCAGCGAGGACAGCTTCGCCGTCGGCATCGGGCTGTCGGCGTCGTCCAGGCGGATCTTCAATGGCAGGGCCGTCGCCGGATGCTTCTCCACCGCCACCGGCATCGGCGGCCCACCGGGTACTCGCGCGATCACGAATACCTGCGTGA